>NZ_BAEE01000047.1 GCF_000241265.1 Gordonia araii NBRC 100433 | reverse complement strand
GACCATCTAGGTCGGACCATCCTCTCCTGAGTCGAATGAAGGGGTCGCGGAGCGCCACGCCGGTCAGCGCGTAGGCTGCGCCCGGATCATACCCAGCTAATTGCCGCCGCAGGACGATTCGTGTTGCAGGCAGCTGCCGACCGGACTTCGCGTGAGGCCATGCCCAGCTCACTCCCAGTCCGCTAGGACCTGTTTGATGAGCATCGCAATGTCCCCACTCTGACCTGCGACTTGAAAGTCACCGAGTTCCGACACATACCAACCTCTGCACGCGTCAACTCAAGCGAGGGTCGTCAGCGCCTGTGCGAGCGCTAGGAACGGGCGGCGGCCGCCCTGATCGCGAGCAGGTATGGGCCGTCCTCGCCGCGCGTCTCCGGGTCGAGATCCGCGAAGGGGCGGATCGACTCGTGGCCGGGATCGATTCCGATCATCCATGCGGACCACGCGTCGTGGACGTCGGCAGCCTCGGTCCCCGCCCCCTTGGCACGGAGGAGCACCGCGTACATCAGGAAGAGATCGTCTGAGTCGTCGGGGGCAACGACGCCTGCTGGAAGGCACTGCCTAACCAGGTCTGCGTCGCGCTCCAGGTAGGTCGTCATCCGGCCAGTCTGCCGATGAATAGCACGATGTACAACAGAGCGAATACGATCGGCACGAGCCTCTCGACTCCCCCGAGCTGTTTCAGCCCGGCCTTCACCCTCGCTCGCCTGCTCGCTGGCGGGTCGTCGCCCCCGAGCTCAGTCCATTCGTCTTTGAACACCTTCACGGGGAGGTAGGCGTCCTCAATCCGATTGATGACGACGAACTTGGCCTCGCTGAGCCGACGATAGTTCTGGAGAAGGAACCACCAGCACACCGCCACGACGACGCCAGCGGCACAGACGGCGAAGTATGGAAGTCCTGAGCCGCGCACCTGGGCGCGCAGCCCGACAACGGCCACCAGGGTGGTGTTAACCGTAAGGAAGAAGGCGTTGGCGACAGCGCGGCGAGCGGACATCCGATCCGCCATCTCGACGGCGAGCTTGTACGCCTCCATCACCCGGGGGTCGGCCGACCCGGCTTCCTCGGTCACCGAGCGCCGCCGACCAACGCCTTGAGGTTGTCCCAGGTCCACTTATAGATCTTGTCCGCGGACTTCGCCGTCGTTGGCTGGGTCGCCCCCTCCGAGTACGCGGCCAGTAGGAAGTACGGGACGTCTTCCTCCTGGGCGATGGACAACTCGACGGCAACGCCGGACGCCGAGGCCATGTGCTTACCGCAGAGCACGATGACGAGGCCGCTGGCCGTAATTTGCCGGCGCGCCCGCGCCTTCCAGTCGAGCGACGGCTCCTTGAGCGACCAGTCGTGGATGACGAACGGCGAGTCAGCGTTCTTCGACTGCCCTATGAGCAGGTCTTTCTGCCTGGCGTCGTGGTCGTAGTCGAAGCTGATGAATGCGCGCTGCGCCATGGGAACCTCCCGATGTCGTTCGTCCGGGCATTCCCGGTTCACTCAGCATGGTGCCAGCAGGCACCGACAGTTCGGAGAGGATTCTTGGCAGATCTCTGACCGTGTCGGCGCTAGAGCTGGATCATTGATCGGAGGCGCACCACCCCGATAGTCCAGACAGGGGCCGTAGTCCGCACGTGACTATAACCGGCACTCTTCGGCAGCCACCACTGTGTCGTACAGGCCGTAGTGCCGCAAGCCAGCGTGAGATTCGATTCCGGTGTACGCCAAAGATGAGTCCTCGTATCGCCGGAAGGCAAACACTGCTTGATTCATGTGAGTGGCGTTGAAGACGCCGAGGTTCACGAGAAGGTGGAAGTCCTCGACTGTCAGCCCGGTCACGGTACGGAACAGGCCGGGTTCGAGCTTGGTGATGACGTCCTGGAGGGTGTTCTCGCGGAAGTCAGTCAGGTACATGAACGCCGGAATACGGGTGGCGAACTTGACCAACTTCTCCTGAATCTGCTTCCGCTTGGACTTGTACTCCTTCTCCTCCGCTGTGAGTTCCTTCTTCTCCGCCGGAGTGATGTCCTCGCCCTTCTCCTTCTTCGCCTTCTTCACGGCGTCGCTCTTGTTGACGACGGTCTCGAAGATGTCGTTGCCGAGTGCACGGAAGCCTTCGATATTCATGACAGCGTTGAGTGCGTCAGGGTTGTTTATGATCTTGCGCAGAGTGTCGTTGTCTACATTGACGAGGATCGCGGACTCCCACTTGCGGGCCAGGAGGGTCGCGGAGGTGCCCGACATCGCGATGTCGAGGATGCCGCCGGCATCGACCTGAGTCATGTTCGACCCGTCGTAGGCCAACACGGGTAGGAACTTCACGAGCTCCTCCACGGCCTTCTCCGGGTTCGGCGTCTCCGGCGACAGGCCCGCACCGTAGTCGGCGATCTGACGCAGTGCGCGGGTGGGCGCGAAATCGAACACGAAGCACACGGGCTTGAGGACTGCTTCGGCGCTCGGGTTGTCGCCGTCGGGATTCTTGATCGACCACGGTGACTGCACACGGAATGCTGCCTGGAAATACGTCTCGGGCGAGTTGAGGTTGCGCAGCATCAGGATCGAGGACCACTGCTTGACGGTGACGCCCGTGGTCAGTTTGCCGCACGACAGGGTAATGGTCTTCGTTGCGTTGCCGTCGCCGATCGCCGATCGCACTGGCGGCAGTGCATCCAGCCCGATCCCCGCGCCGGCGCCCGCGACGACGAGGACCTTGTAGTCGTGCCAGAACACGTTCTGCTTCTCCGCGAGCAGGTTCGCCATTGCCGCGCAGGCAGCAACGTTGGGGAGGAACCAGAACGAGTGCTGGAGGTACGGCAGAAGCCGGACATCAGAGTACGGGAAGGGCGGGCGGGTGCCCATTCGCATGGCGTCGACCTGGGTGGGCAGGTGAGCGCCACGGATGAGGTCGAGCCACTTCTGCACGTCGGTCTTGTGGGTGAACTCGGCGTCCTTGCCGATGCCCTTTGCCGCAAAGAACTCATTGAGGTCGAACTCGTCGAACTCTCCCTGATTCGCAACGGCGATCAACTCGTCAGGCATCTGGTAGGTGAACAGGCGCATCTCCGGGAGTGCCCCGTACGGGTTCCAGGCGGCCGGGTGCGCGTCGGTGTACTCGGCCTTGGCGCGCTGCTCGTCGGTGTAGGTCCAGTTGAAGATTTGCTCCTCGATGAACTCTCCGGTTGCCAGCGCCTTGAACGGTGTGCCCGACAGGTACAGGTAAGCGCGGGTGGTGATCGGCAGGAATTCGTCCTCGTCGTTGCCGAGCTCGTCAAGCTCCTCGTCGAAGGCCGCGAGACCGTCATTGTACTCGGCGGCCAGTTCCTTCTGCTTGACCTTCTCGTCCTCGCCCTCGAACAGCTCCTTGGCAGACTCTCGCCAGGCACCGAAGTGGTACTCGTCGAATATGACGAGGTCCCAGCTGGTGGAGTGAACCCACTCATTCTTCGGTTTGATGAGTCCGGTCTTCCTGTCGCGCCCGAGCAGGTCCTGGAACGAGCCGAAGTAGACCAACGGTCTCGTCTTGTCGGCATCGTCCGGGCTACCCCCTGTAGCCGAAGAGTGATACTGCCAGCCGTCGAAGTCGGCATGAGACTCCAGGTCGGTCTGCCAGGCATCTTCCACCGCAGGCTTAAAGGTGACCACGAGGATGCGTCTCGCGCCGAGCCGCTTCGCGAGCTGATAGGAGGCGAAGGTCTTTCCGAAGCGCATCTTGGCGTTCCACAGGAAGCGCGGCACTGCGTGGTAATCCTCGGCCCAAATCGACCCGAAGTAGCCCTGCGCCTTCTCGACGGCGCTGACTTGCTCGGGTCGCATGGGGAAAGTCTCATGATGGGTTCCACTGAGTTTCACACCAGTGCGAAGCTCCGTGATCGCCGTGCGCACATCGTCTGGCGTGCACCGCATCCACTCTCGCGCTGAGCCGAAGATCGGGTTCTCAAAGCCCTTGTCGACCAACCGTTGACGCACATCTGTGTCGCGGAAGATCGACCCATCGCCGCGTTCAGCGAGCTCATCCACGTGGAGCGTGTAGGCCTGTTGCATCTGGCCCTGCGACTCGCGGATACGGGCGTTCACGTCCGTCTTGGTCGTCTGTCCCACCTTCAGCAGCCCCGCATATCCCGCGGGTGGATCATTCGGCGACCACGCGTAGATGCGTAGGCGTGCCTTCGGCCTCTCCGGGAGAAGCTCGTCGAGACTTCTACTCATTGATTCCCAACTCCATCGGACGGACTACTTTCTCGACGAAAGCGATCTCCTCATCGGTCAGACGGTATTTCGCATACAAGTCAGAGTCGGTCCACTGCTTGGTCCACTCTTGAACGGGCACGAACCCGTAGACCCTGCTCGTAACATGCTGGGAGGCCTTTCGGAGCTGAATCAACAAGCGCGTCAGCCGGCAAGACAGGTACGAGAGCGCACTCTCTGCTTCCTCTTTCGAATCGAAGGGGCCGATGGCCAGGTATGTCTCCGTGGAGATGCTCCCGGGTTCGCCGAGGAATGGCGTGCTGATGACGCGGTGGGGATACGAGTCCTTATTGCCGGTACCCGGAGCTGCGTAACTGACGAAGATCTTCCACTTGTCGATCAACGCTTTGCCAGAAGCCACTTCACTCCTCGCGATGTAGCCGATGCCACCGTTCTGGTAAACTTTCACATCCTCGGGGCTGGCGACCGACTTCGCCTTGAAGAAGGTACGCAACCCGAACGCACGGGCCGAACTCACGAGTTCACTGAAGCTCTTCTCGGCCGGGAGGGCAACGCTCGGCTGCCCTGCGAGCTCGACCTTCATGATCTTCTTTAGGATGGAAACACCCTCATTGAAGCGTATGAAGACATCGGCGCCTTCTTCGAGTAGCGGTCGGGTGTCGGTCGAGTCATCCCATCCCTTGAAGTGGGTCGTGACCACGCACTCTCCAGGATGGTCACGATCCCAGAGGAAATAGTTCACGCCCCCCTTAAGACCAACGCCCGGAAAGACATCAGCCGCACTGAGGAAGTCGTCTATCGAGCGAAGGCGTCCGTCTTTGAGCATCGACTCGCGGAAATCCTCCAACCCCTTGCCACCGGCAAACCATCTGGAGGGAATGACCATTGTGAGGAAGCGGGGATCAAGCTTCTTGGCCTGCTCAACGAACATCTGGTAGATCGGCGCAGCACTGGTTCCGTGTCCGCCGTCGCTGAGCTGGTAGGGCGGGTTGCCGATGATGACGTCGAACTGCATGCTGTCTCCGAACAGCTCGGCGATGCGAGCTTTGATGTCGTCGGTGTGGATGAAGGCGTAGGCGTGAGTCTCAAGTTCGTCGCCACGGGCGTAGTCGTCCTCGGCCGCCCCGCAGTAGACGCATTTGCGACTTGTGTAGAACGCGACCTCTTCGCTCGTCAGAGGATCGGCGCGAAACTCGCGTTTGCCGCCGGCCCAGGTGTGCTCGGTGCGCCCGAACCAGATGTTGCCGTCCTCAGTCGTGAATGACTTGGCGATCGAGTGCGGACCGTTGGCGAACTTCGAGCAGTAGACGCTCCGACGAGCCAGCAGTGCAGTGAGCTGGGTGATCCCGATGCCGAACACCTGACGGGTGAGGATGTGATCGACACGTTCGGCGAGGTCGGGGATAGCCAAGGTCAACCCGTCGGTGAGCCGACGCACGATCTCGCGGAGGAACACACCGGACTTGGTAAACGGATCGAGAAACGTGACATCGGGGTTGGCCCAGATATCGGCGCCGTCGTTGTCGTCTGCCCACGAGGCAGCGAGCGTGTCGAGCATCTGGTTCGCGAACTCTGGCGGGGTGAAGACCTCATCATTGGAGAGGTTTGCGATGCAGGTCAGAACATCTGGGTTGTGCGCCCGTAAGGTGAACGGTGCAAGGGTCATGCGTCGGCCTCGGCGATCTGGCTGACGGTCATCGTCGGATAGGTCTGCGCGGGAACAAACAGATCGTCGTCGTCGAGTTCGCCGAACAGCGTGCCCTCGTATGACGCGCGCTGGGTGAGGTCGTCGTAGCGAAAGTCGCGCCTCTGGAACTTTCCTTTGCCGAGGTAGCCCCACTCAGGAAAGGTGATCGGTTGACCACTGGGCACGGTCATGGTCAAGGCATCGCCCTGGACGATGTTCACGGCTAGGACCGCGCGTGCCGCTCGCGCCCACTGGTCATCGTTGCTGATGCCCAAGAACGTGGCGAACACCTCGGCAAGATTGCCACGGCACTCCTCGGCGTTGTCACTGAGGAGCTCGATGCCGTACGTGCACATCAGCGCGAATAGCGCGTAGTGACGCTTCTCGAACTCGCTCCTGCCGTGGCGGAACTCGACCGTGACGAGCTTGCGAGCCAAGACGGGAACGAGGAAGTTGCCCGAGCCACACGCGGGTTCAAGCACGCGAGAATCGATCCGCTCGGCCTCGTCCTTGACCAGATCGAGCATGCCCTCAACCATCCACGCTGGCGTGAATACCTCGCCGTGATCGGCAACGCGTTGCTTGGAGCGAGTCAGAGCTTCGATCTTTTCATCAGTGGCCACGTTGCCGATCCTCCTACCCGCAGCCGAGCTGCGCTATTTCTTCGATCCTGAAGTAAGCCCTGTACGGAACTCCACGACATCCCCGTCGGCCATCACGTAGTCCTTGCCCTCCATGCGGACCTTGCCGGCGGCCTTGGCCGCAGCCATGGAGCCGGCCGCGTCGAGGTCCTCGAAGGACACGATCTCGGCTTTGATGAAGCCCTTCTCGAAGTCGGTGTGGATAACGCCGGCGGCCTTGGGGGCGGTGTCGCCCTGGTGGATCGTCCAGGCGCGAGATTCCTTCGGACCTGCCGTGAGGTACGTCTGCAGCCCCAGCGTGTGGAAGCCGGCACGCGCCAGCGACCGCAAGCCCGGCTCGTCCTGCCCGATCGAGTCGAGCAGTTCCTGGGCATCGGACTCGTCGAGCTCCAACAACTCGCTCTCGACCTTCGCGTCGAGGAAGACCGCGTCGGCCGGGGCGATCGCATCGCGCAGCTCCTGCTTGCGCGCGTCGTCGGTGAGCACCGCCTCGTCCGCGTTGAAGACGTAGAGGAACGGCTTGGTGGTCATCAGGTGCAGCTCGCGCACCGACGCCAGGTCGAAGGAATCCTGTTGGGAGAACAGCGTTTTGCCGCCGTTCAGGATCTCCTGCGCCTGCTGGGCAGCGGCCAGCGTCTCGGCGAGATCCTTGCTCTTGCGCGCGTCCTTCTCCAGGCGCGGAATCGCCTTCTCCAACGTCTGCAGGTCGGCGAGGATCAGCTCGGTCTCGATCACCTCGATGTCGGCCAGCGGGTCGACCCGTCCGTCGACGTGCACGACGTCGTCGTCGGCGAAGACGCGCACGACCTGGCAGATGGCGTCGGCCTCCCGGATGTTCGCGAGGAACTGGTTACCCATCCCCTCGCCCTCCGAGGCTCCCTTGACGATGCCCGCGATGTCGACGAAGGAGACCGTCGCCGGGAGGATGCGTTCGCTGCCGAAGATCTCGGCGAGGCGCTCGAGGCGCTTGTCGGGCAACTCCACCACCCCGATGTTCGGCTCGATCGTGGCGAACGGGTAGTTCGCGGCGAGCACATCGTTGCGCGTCAGTGCGTTGAACAGGGTGGACTTGCCGACGTTGGGCAGCCCGACGATTCCGAGGGTAAGACTCACGGGTCGTCAGTCTATCGGTGCCGGTTCCGGAACATTCCGGCCGGACCGCGCGTTTACTGAGCAATACGCCGCATACTCCCCGAGGAGAAACCATGTCCTACAACGACGGCCCCTTCGGCATGGACCCCGACGACTTCGACCGCTTCGCCCGCGACGCCGGTGAGAGCCTGCGCGGGATGTTCGCCAAGTTCGTGGAAAACCAGGGCCCCGCGTTCACGTCGGCCTTCGCCACCGCGCGCGACACTCGCGCGGCACGACCGGAGCCCGAGACCGCCGCCGACGCCGGCAACGGCGTCTGGGCGATCATCGCCCACGACGGTGAGACGGCCCGCGTCGAGCAGGTCTTCCCCACCGAGATCGAAGCCCTGCGGGCCAACCAGCACAACACCGACGAGCACCGTCGCGTCCGCTTCCTCCCCTACGGCATCGCGATCAGCGCGCTCGACGACTGATTCGTCGGTGCCCGCGCCGGATTATCGCCCGACCGGCCCGATAAACGGCAGCACCGTGGTGCAGTCGGGCCGACGTGCGTGCGCGGGGTCGAGCGAGTTGAGGACTTCCCGCACCGCGACGGGATCGGCCGTCATCTCGTAGTGCTCGGTGTAGTCGCTGGCGCAGCGGTCCTGCAGAATCACGCGACGCACGTTGGGACCCCGAAGCAGCCCGGTTTGATACGGCGTGGCCACCTCGTCGTAGCGCGTCACGATCGTCGTGAAGTCGATATCGGGTGCGATACGCGGATCCGGATTGAGGATGCGCAGGAACGGTGACCCCGGGTTCATCTGACAAGGGCCACCGCATTGCCGCGCCGCGCCCGGGATGTTCATCAGGCCCGCCAACGCGGTCTGCACACCGCTGACGTTCGATCCGTGCAAGGGTGCGCCGAGCGTCACGTAGTCGTCGATCTTGGGCACTCCCCCGAGATAGTTCAAGTAGTAGAACGGAATCGCGCCGCCCATCGAGTGACCGACCAGATCCACTTTCGCCGCGCCGGTCGCTGCGCGCACCCGATCGATGAACCGCGCGATCTGCCGCGCGCTCTCCTGGACCGTGGTCACAGCGCCGACGGGTCCAAGCCAGTCGCGGCCGTAGGTCGTGGTGAACACGCAGTACCCGGCGCGCGCGAGCACTGGAGCCATCGTGTTCCAGGTGATCGTGTCGTTGCTGAGGCCGTGGAGCAGCACCACGGGCTCGGGATGCCGCGCGTCCGGCCGACATTGCCAGTCGTTGGCACCCGGCGGCGCGGAGCCCGGCGCGGTGAGCTGCGCGGCCAGACCCGACAGGTAGCTGTAGCTCGGCGACGCGTCTGCCTTTCCGGCGCTGCCAGCGAGGGCGACGAGCATCGTCGCCGAGACGACTGCCGACGCCCGGAGGATTCTGCGAATACGACTCATGGTGGTGACTCCTTACGGTTAACTGACCGACCGGTCGGTCATTACCGTAGCATCGTCCGCACTCGGGCTACGATGAGTCCGATTCCGACGAAGGAGAAGCCACATGGCACGCCCTGCCGAACCCGGACGCAACGCGCTACTGGAGGCCGGCGTCGACGTCGCGGCCGAGCGCGGCCTAGTCG
Source organism: Gordonia araii NBRC 100433 (assembly GCF_000241265.1). Classification (GTDB taxonomy): domain Bacteria; phylum Actinomycetota; class Actinomycetes; order Mycobacteriales; family Mycobacteriaceae; genus Gordonia; species Gordonia araii. The sequence continues at coordinate 24,771 of NZ_BAEE01000047.1, read as the reverse complement.
GCCTGTCGGTAAACGCCGTCGTCGACGCGGCAGGGATGGCGAAGGGCAGTTTCTACCACCACTTCGCGAATCGGCGCGAGTACCTCGTCGCGCTGCACCGCGCCTATCACGACGAGCTGAACGCAGAGGTGAACGCCGCCATCGGCGGCATGGATCCCGGACCGGAACGCCTGCGCACCGGCATCGAGACTTTCCTCGACGCGTGTCGGCGGACGAAAGCGACCAAGGCCCTCCTCGCCCAGTCGCGCACCGCCGCCGATCTGCTCCCCGAAGTCGTGCGCCGCAACGCCGACGCCGCCGACCTGATGCGGCCGGACATCGCGCTCATCGGCTGGTCCGACCCCAAGGCGGTGGCCGCCATGACCGTCGCGATGGTCGCCGAAACGGCGTTGACCGAACTCTACGACGACGAGAAGCGATCCGACCTGCGCGCCGCCATCTACGCCATGTTGACCGCCGGACCGGTCGACGGGTCGGTGAAATAGAGAGCGAAGGCCAACCTAGGGCCGCAGCCGCGCTGCCAACTCCACCGACGCCTCAATCTCCCGTCGGCGATTGGAGACGCTCTCGACGTTGAAACCGTGCGGCGTGCCCAGTCGGCGCGCGAAATCGGCCAGTTCATCGGCGGCGGCCATGCATTGCCGGAACGACGCCGCCAGCGGATCGTCGGAATGGGCGAGGTCGTTGCGCAACCAGCGCGGAACGTCGACGCCGAGCCACTCGAGGAACTCGACGGTCTTCATCGATCCGCACACCGAGAGCGTGAAGATCACCGGGACCGGCGCCAGGCCGGCCTCGGCGCAGGCGTAGAAGTAGTCCGACAGCATCGACTTGGCCGCCGAGACGTCGTAGACGACCTGCGTGACGAAGAACGACACCCCGGACTGCTGTTTGGCGACCATCCGCAGGTGCTCCGCACCCGTGCGCGAATGGCGTTCCGGGATGGCCACGCCGCCCAGCTGGAGCTTCGGGTTCACTTCGGCGCGGAGTTTCTGCGCGGCAGGCAGCTCCAACGCCCGAGGCTTGTCGTCGGACGAAGCGCCGACGAACACGGTCAACACTGATGCGGGGTCCTGCCGGGCGAGCCATTCCTCCATCGACGACTCGTCGTACTTACCGACGCAGCGGTAGACGACGACCGGACGCCTCCACCGCGAGAGGTGGTCGGCGAGGAACGCGGCCGGGTCCATGGTCGGCAGATACGGGAACGGACGCTCCGCGGGATTGCGGTCGCTCTCGTCGTCGATGTCGTAGAGGACCAGGCCGTCGAGATCGAGCGATTCGAGGCGCGCGAGCGTGACGTCGGCGATGCGCTGGGCATCATCGGGCGACGTCGCGGACCGCGGCGGGGTCAAGCTGAACAGCAACACCCCGTCGTCGCGCTGAGCAATTCGCTCGGCCAATCCCACGCCACGTCCCCTCTCGACACCCGCGCCATCGCCCACGCCCGTGAGCAGCAAAATCTTCCCGGCCATCGTATAGAACGCGCCAGGCAACCCGATCATTGCGCCGCCTGTCGCTTTACATTTGAGATCGAATGTATAGACATTCGACATCTCATCATCTAATGTCTAGTGTCAGCAGTCACAGTCCGACTCAGTTACAAGGAGGTCATCATGACCACAGCCCCCCTGCGACGCGTCACTTCCGACGACGCCGACCCAACGGAATGGCGCGACAAGAAGCGCTATCTCTGGCTCCTGGGCCTCATCGCCCCGACGGCGCTCTTCGTCGGCATCGGAATCATCACGTTCTCCAACTGGCTGGGCAGCCGCTTCGACAACCCGGTCACCCATCTGATCGCCACCGTCTCCCCGATGTGGTGGTGGATCGGACCTCTGCTGGTCTACGTCCTCCTTCCGATCCTCGACGTCTTCTTCGGCCCCGACGGCTCCAATCCGCCCGACGAGCTGATCGAGAAACTGGAGAACGACAAGTACTACCGCTATTGCACCTACGCCTACGTCCCGTTCCAGATCGCGAGCCTGTTCACCGCCGGCTACCTGTGGTCGGCTGACAGCGTCAGTTGGATGGGCATCGACGGCGGGCTGAGCCTCGCCTCGAAGATCGGTCTCGCCCTCTCCATCGGCGCGATGGGCGGCATCGGCATCAACACCGCCCACGAACTCGGCCACAAGAAGGACAGCCTGGAACGCTGGCTGTCCAAGATCACGCTCGCCCAGACGTTCTACGGACACTTCTACATCGAGCACAACCGCGGCCATCACGTGCGGGTCGCCACCCCCGAGGACCCGGCGAGTTCACGACTGGGCGAAACGTTCTGGCGCTTCCTGCCGCGCAGTGTCTGGGGCAGCCTGAAGTCTTCGATCGAACTCGAGCGCAACCGTCTCAAGCGTGCCGACAAGTCCTTCTGGCACCCGAGCAACGACGTGCTCAACGCGTGGGCCTTCTCCATCGTCCTGTGGGGCGCACTGCTGGCCATCTTCGGCATCGGCATCCTGCCGTTCCTGCTCATCCAGGCCGTCTACGGCTTCTCCCTGCTGGAAACCGTGAACTACCTCGAGCACTACGGCCTGCTGCGCCAGAAGACGAAGACCGGTCGCTACGAGCGCTGCACCCCGCAGCACAGCTGGAACTCCGACCACATCTGCACCAACATCTTCCTCTACCACCTGCAGCGCCACAGCGACCACCACGCGAACCCCACGCGGCGCTACCAGGTGCTGCGGAGCTTCGACGAGGCGCCGAACCTGCCCAGCGGATACGCCAGCATGATCACGCTGGCCTACTTCCCGCCCGTCTGGCGCAAGGTGATGGACCACCGCGTCATCGAGCATTACGACGGCGACGTCGCCAAGGCGAACATCCAGCCCAACAAGCGGGAGAAGATCCTCGCCAAGCACGGAGCGGCCGCATGAGCGCCTACCGCTGTCCGGTGTGCGAATACGTCTACGACGAAACCGCCGGCGACCCGCGCGAGGGATTTCCTGCCGGGACCGCCTGGACCGACGTGCCCGATGACTGGGCCTGCCCCGACTGCGGGGTCCGAGAGAAGATTGATTTCGAAGGAGTATGACCATGGACTTCAAGCTGTACCGCTGTGAACAGTGCGGGTTCGAGTACGACGAGGAGCTGGGCTGGCCCGAAGACGGCATCGAGCCCGGCACCCGCTGGGACGACATTCCCGACGACTGGAGCTGCCCGGACTGCGGCGCCGCCAAGAGCGACTTCTCCATGGTCGAGGTGGCGCGCTCGTGACCGCCGTCCCCGGGGCGGTGATCGTCGGCAGCGGGATCGCCGGCATCACCGCCGCGGAGAGCCTCCGCTCGGCCGGGTACACCGCGCCGGTGACCGTGATCGGCGACGAGGAGCACCTGCCCTACCGGCGCACCGCGCTCAGCAAAGACCTCCTGGCCGCCGACCTGTCCGACGAGAAGATCCGTCTGCGGAAACCAGAGTTCTGGGCCGAGCGCGACATCGAGATCGTCACCGGGACCACCGTCGACGATGTGGATACCGGGACGCGCGAGGTCGTCTGCGCCGATGGCCGCCGATTCGCCTACGAATCCCTGGTCCTCGCGACCGGCGGCCGGCCGCGCGGCGTCGCGGCGGTCGACGACGAGGTGGCCACCCTGCGCCGTCCGGCTGATGCCCGCCTGCTGCAGGAACGGATTCCCGGCCGGCCCGTGGTGGTCGTCGGCGGCGGGCTGATCGGCCTGGAGATCGCCGCGTCGGCGGCGGCCAGCGCCGAGTCCGTCATCGTTCTGGAATGCGCTCCGACGGTACTTGGTCGGGTGTTGCCGTCTCAGATCGCCACGTTGCTCGCCGAACTGCACCGCGCGAACCGGGTCACGATCGCCACGGGCGTCGACGTCACCGAGGTGACGCCGGCCACCGTCACCACTGCCGACGGCCACGTCTACCAGGGCACGGTGATCTCGGCGATCGGCATGGTCCCCAACACCGGGCTCGCCGAAGCCGCCGGCGCCGCTGTCGGTCCGGCCGGCATCCTCGTCGACGCGGAGCTGCGCACCACGGTGCCCGGCGTCTACGCGGCCGGCGACGTCGCCGCCCGCCCGCACCCGCGGACCGGCGAGCCGGCACGTGCCGAGCAGTGGATGACCGCGACCGAACACGGCAAGGTCGTCGCGGCCACGATCGCCGCCGACGCCGGACTCGACGCCCCCGACACGTCGGCGGTCTCGCGCATTCCCTTGGCGTGGACCGTCCACTACGGTCGAAACGTGCAGATTGTGGGATGGCCGGGAACGGCGGATCGGATCCTCGTCGACGGCGAATTGGCCAAATTCGATGCGACCGTGCGGTGTTTCGCCGGCGACGACCTGGTCGGAGCCGTCTGCCTCGGTAGGCCGGCGGCCGGACGCGCGATGCGCACCGAGATCGAGCAGGCGCAGACGGAGCGGGTCGGCGCATGACCCGTACCTACGCACAGGCCAGCCGGTCGCTGTTGCGTAACTCCCTTCTCGACGGGCTGCGCGGTCTGCTCGTCGAGAAGGACTGGTCTGCGGTCCGCATGTCCGACGTCGCGGCCGCGGCCGGGGTGAGCCGGCAGACTGTCTACAACGAGTTCGGCACGCGTTACGGGCTGGCGCAGGCGTACGCGCAACGCCTCGCGGCTCAACTCGCGTCCATCGTCAGGGATGCCCTGGCCAGCCACCCCGACGACATCCACGGAGCGCTGCACAGCGGTTTCACCGAGTTCTTCACCGGCGTCGCCACCGACCCGATGGTCGCGTCGCTGCTCGCCGGTGAGGCCAACCCGGACCTTTTGAAGCTCATCACCACCGACGCCGCTCCACTGATCACGACCGCGTCGGACATCCTCCAGCAAGCGTTGACCGAGTCGTCGTGGCTATCAATGTCCGACGACGATGCGTTGCGCATCGCGCGCGCGATCACACGGATGGCCCTGAGCTATGTGGCCATGCCACCCGAGGGCGATCGCGACGTGGCGGCCGATGTGGCGTCGATCATCGGACCGGCGATCGAGGCCGTACGTACCTAGGGCACGTCACCGCCGCCCACTCGGCGTGGGTGAGGTGCCCAGTCGGCGACTAGAGCTGCACCGGCCCGTCGTCGAGCGCTGGCGCCTCGTCCCCGTCCGGTATCGGAGGCCCCGTCTCGTCGGGTATCGGGAACTCGCCGGCCTTGCGCGCCAGCTGCTCGTTGGCGTAGCGGAACACGACCGCGATGGTGGCCGCGACGGGAACCGCGAGGAACGCGCCGGTGATCCCGAACATCGATCCGCCCAACAGCACCGCCAGCAGGACGATGGCCGCGTGCAACTGCATGACCTTCGCCTGCAGCCAGGGCTGCAGAACGTTCCCCTCGATCTGCTGGACGAGCAGGATCACGCCGAGCATGATCAGCGCCGCGATCCACGACTTGCCGACGAGGGCGATGAGGACGGCCAGGGCACCGGCGACGACCGCACCGACGATCGGGATGAAACCGGCGATGAACGTGATGATCGTCAGCACGCCGGCGAGCGGGACGCCCAGGATGAACAGCGCGGCACCGATGAAGATCGCGTCGATGAAACTGACGATGGCCTGCGTGCGGATGAATCCCGACAGCGTGGTCCAGATGCGGCCGAGCAGGTCGCACAGATGGCCACCGGCGCGGTCGCCGGCGGTGCGGCGCAGCCACGGGAGGAACTTCGGCCCGTCCTTGAGGAAGAAGAACACCAGGATCAGCACCGTGAAAACCATCATCAGCGTCGACGTGGCCGTACTCACGCCGCTCACGGCGCTCTGGGCGATCTGCCCGGCGCTCTCCTGAACCTTCTTCTGCAACGTGTCGAGCAGATTGCTGATCTGGTCGTCGCCGATGTTGAACGGCGGGCCCTGCAGCCAGTTCTTCGCCTTGGTGATCCCCTCCGCCGCCTTGTGTCCCAAATCGTCGGCTTGGCTGACCACGGACGGCACGATGCCCGCTACGACGCCGACCACCACGAATATGCCGGTCAGCGTCACGATCGCGGCGGCAACGGAGTCCTTGATCCCGTGTCGGCGCAGCCAGGCGACGGCCGGCCACATCACGGTCGCGAACAGCAGCGCGAGCGCCACCGGCATGACGCCGGACCACAGCTTGCCCAAGACGATGCCGATGAGCGCGATCAACAGACAGACGGCGATGATCTGCAGCGACACTCGCGAAGCACTGGCGAGCCAGTCCCTGGCGACGTCTAGTCGGTCCCGATCGGGTGCGGTGTCCGGCGCGGTTTCGCGGGCCGATGCGTCATTGGTCACCGCCGCATTGTCACACAGACCCGGCGCGAAAACCCGCCAACACGACCCGCGAAGCGTGATGTCGGTTTTCCGCTAGCCACGCGTCGTCGCAGGGTGCCAGAGTGGATGGCATGACGACGACAGCGCTGGACTTCGACCGCTGCTACCGCGCGCTCGAATCCCGCGACGAGCGCTTCGACGGCCAGTTCTTCGCGACCGTGACGAGCACGGGGATCTACTGTCGCCCGTCGTGCCCGGCGCGCACTCCGAAACCGGCGAACGTCGAGTTCGTCACCACGGCAGCAGCCGCCCAGCGCCGGGGCTTCCGCGCCTGCCGCCGGTGCATTCCCGATGCCGTGCCCGGCTCACCGCGCTGGGACCACAGTGCCGACGTGGCCGCGCGCGCCATGCGCCTGATCGGCGACGGCGTCGTCGACCGCGAGGGCGTGACCGGGCTGGCCGCCACGCTGGGCTACTCCCCGCGCCAACTCGAACGGATCCTCACCGCCGAATTCGGCGCCGGGCCGCTGGCGCTCTCCCGCGCGCAGCGAGCCACCAATGCGCGCGTACTCCTGACACGCACCGATCTGACGATGACCGAAGTCGCCTATGCCGCGGGCTTTTCCAGCGTCCGACAGTTCAACGACACGATGAAAGCCGTGTTCGGAACGTCGCCGACACAGCTGCGCGGACCGGCTCCGCGCGCTTCGGCCGACCAGACGATCACCCTGCGGCTACCGTTCCGCAAGCCGCTGCACAGCGGCTGGTTGCGGTTGCACCTGAGCAACCACGCGATCCCGGGGCACGGATCCGGCACGCAGCGCATCCTGGCCCTGCCCCACGGCCCGGCCCTTGCGGAGATCGGTTTCCACGACGACTACGTCGGCCTGCGGCTGAGTCACCTCGACCTCCGGGACCTCGGCACGGCGGTCAGCCGCGTCCGTCGTCTTCTCGACCTCGACGCCGACATCGCGGCGGTGGAGTCCGCGCTCTCCGACGGTCCGCTGGCCCCCCTGGTCCGCACGGCACCCGGTGTACGTGTGCCGGGGACTTCTGATCCGTTCACGTCGCTGATCTCGACCATGGTCGGCCAGCAGATCAGCGTCGCGGCTGCCCGCACGCACCTGGGCCGCCTCGTCGCCGAACTCGGCGAACCCACCCCTTGGACCAGCGACGACGGGCCCGATCGACTGTTCCCGACACCGGCCGCCATCGCCAGCGAAGGTGCCGGGGTGCTGCGCGGACCGAAACGCAGGATCGACGCGATCGTCGGCGCCGCACGCGCCGTCGCCGACGGCGAGGTGGAACTGCACGCAGGGGTCGACGCGTCTCAGTTACGTGTCGCATTACTGCTGCGTCCCGGCATCGGCGCCTGGACCGCGGACTACCTCGCCATGACGGTGGCCGGCGATCCCGACGTCTGGCTCGGCACCGACCTCTTGGTGGCGAGAGTGGCGTCCGAACTCTCCGTCGAGGGCGCGGAGGCACTCGCCGGCGTCGCACCGTGGCGTTCCTACGCCTCGATGCACCTGTGGCGGCACGGCTTGATGAATACGACCCAATCCAGCGAACCGCAAGGAGCCAGGACATGACCGAACACACCGAACGCACGGCACACAGCATCACCGTCGCGACACCCAACGGACCGTTCACCGCGATTCACGACGCGGGAACCGTCCTGGCGTCCGGATGGACCGACGACGCCGCATACCTGTCCGCGCTGATCAACCCTCGCATCCGGCCGGCGACCGTCGAACGCGCCGACGACGACGCCCCGGGACGGCGGATCGCCGACGCGGTCACCGCCTACTACGACGGCGAGCTCGGCGCGGTGGACGAGATCGCGGTCGAGCAGGTCGGCGGGCCCTTCGTCGCGCAGGCCTGGAAAGTGCTGCGCGGCGTACCGGCCGGCCAGACGCGGACCTACACCGAATTCGCCGAGTTGGCCGGCAACGCGCAAGCGATCCGCGCGGCGGCGCAGGCGTGCGCCACCAACGCCGCCGCGCTCTTCGTGCCGTGCCACCGGATTCAGCGCTCCGATGGCACGCTGGGCGGATTCCGCTACGGCCTCGATATCAAGAGCTGGCTGCTCGACCACGAGGCCGCAGACTTGAAGGGCTGATGAGCAGACCAACGCGCTCAACAAGGCCAAGCTGACCGAATGTCCGACGGGCGAGATAAGTTGCTCGGCTCTCTACAAGGCGAGCACCGATCAACCCGAGAGGATGGCCCGCCATGAAGGCCGACCCCAACCGCCGTTACCTGCTCACCGACCCCGATGTCGACCTCAAAGACGAGGAGTTCGTTAAGTCGCTAACGCCGGAGGGTTTCAAAGACCTCCTCATCCAGACCCTCGAAAGTGGCGGCCCGCCGGCGGACCTCAGCGGTGCACCGTCGGCCATGCAAGAGGGCGACTACGTCGCCCTCTTCAACCCTCCTCGTCCTCGTCGCAGAAAGTGACGCCTGTGACTCGGAACACCGCTGGATCTGCGGCGGCTCCGATCAGGTGACCGGCGGCCTCGGGGAACAGGACCCGCGAGGGCTTCAGGATCTCCGAGTGGTTCAGGTCTGGGAGCGCCCTTGACCAGAAGTGGAGCTTGGACTCATGGGTGAAAGCGCCACGGACCGACTTGAGCTCCTTGCAGGTCGTGACCCATCGATAGGGCGAGTCAGCAGTCAGCTGATATTCCACTGCACGAGACACGCACGCGGCAATCCAGTCCGCGAACTGAATATTCGAGCTGAGGACGCTATCGACATGCATTGGGGGCTCGATGATCCGATTCATCTCCGAGTGGTCGTTCGCGCGCCCCAAGATGTGGGCATACATGATCGGTAGCCGCTGCGCGCGCTGCTTCTCGTTCACCTGGTCGATCATGACCAGCACGTTCGATGACTTGTCGTCCGCGTGCCTGGCCAGCCGATTCAACGTCTCCCGCATCGCCGCAGTCTCCCGGTCATTGACGTCTAGCTCGGTCTGCCTCGGCGTTCCAAGTGGCTGCTCGTCAACGTAGTAGAAGAGCCGGCCACCCATCTCGCGCAGTTGCTTCACCAGTCCGTTGAATACTCGGATTTGCTGCGGGTACTTATCGAGCGCGTGGGGACGGAAGATGCTCGACCCCTTACGTTCCCAACGCCCAGGGTGCTCTGCCGCCTCGATCTCTGTGCGGAACACTCGCCGCTTTGCTTCGGTGAACTCACGGCCGAACGGTCTGGCGACGTCGACGGGTAAGACAAAGCCGGCATACCCGAACGCCGGGCTCGTGTTGTATCTCGCGTGGTCTCGTGCGACGAAAGCCCCGGGCTCGCCGACTTCGTCGATGTAGGCCAGCAGCATGTCCCGATTATTGTTTTGAGCCCTGACACACGAAGGCCCACGCGATATGCGTGGGCCTTCCGAATCGGCGCTCCGGGAGACTGTTTCACTCCCAGCTACCGCTATCAACTGTAGATACGCCTGCGGACATCGACAAGTCGAAGGCTCTGGCACGGCGGGCCGCCGCCGACAACGATGTCACCCTGGCAAGCCGTCAACGACAAGTTCGCCGCCTTCCTCACCGAGATCAACGCGACGGCGCCCTGATTTGTCACACCCCTCTGCGACGATGACGCCATGGCTACTCCCATGGTCGTCGTACTCGTGTTGGCGGCGTTGGCCGCCGGTCTCGCCGTCGGATGGAGCGTGCACGCCTCACTGACCGCGCCCGCCCTCGCGGCGGCGCGGGCCGAGGCTCGCGCGGTTCGGGAATCGGCTGACCTCGCCTCCCGCGCGCTGGCGTCGGCCAGCGAGGACGCGGCACGGCGGCAATCGGCGGCGATCGGAAGTTCGGTCCACCACATCGTCGGCCCGCTTCACGAGTCGTTGCACCGCCTCGCCGAACAGGTGCAGCGGACCGAGCGCGACCGGATCGGCGCCTACGCCGGCCTGAGCGAGCAGGTCCGCGACATGCAACACGCTTCGCACCGGCTGGGGATGCAGACCCAGGCGCTCACCAATGCCCTTCACACACCCCATCTGCGCGGCCGATGGGGCGAGATGCAGCTCGAGCGGGTGGTCGAACTAGCCGGCATGACCAAGCACTGCGACTTCTCGACCCAGGTACGCGCGAGCGCTCCCCAAACCGAACCGTCCGGTCGCGGCGGCGGATCCACGTCAGCCGGGGAGAACTCGGTGCGCCCGGACCTGGTCGTCCATCTGGCCGGGGAGCGTCATCTCGTCGTCGACGCGAAGGTGCCGTTGCACGCCTATCTCGACGCCGTCGCCGCCGACTCCGCCGACCAGGACCAGCTACTGGCCGACCATGCCCGGTCCGTGCGCTCGCACATCGCCGCGCTCGCCGCCAAGTCGTATTGGGCAGCGTTCGAGACCAGCCCGGAGATGGTCGTGCTGTTCCTGCCCAGCGACCCGATTCTGGAAGCGGCCGCCCGCAGCGATCCGCAGATCTACGAATACGCGTTCACCCGCAACGTCGTCCTCGCGACGCCTTCCTCGCTGATCGCCCTGCTGCGCACCGCCGCGCTGGGGTGGCAACAGCAGTCGATCACCGACGAGGCACGGGCAATCCACGCGCTGGGCAAGGAGCTGTCCGGCCGGCTGGGCGGTGTGCTCACCCGGTTCGATCGCCTCGGCGCCAGCCTCGGCAAAGCGGTCGACGAGTACAACGCCACGGTCGGCACGGTCGAGACGCGCCTGGGGGTCACGGCTCGCAAGCTGAGTGAACTGGAGGCATTCGGTTCAGGCGAATCGACCGGGCAGCCACGCTTGGTCACCGCCGAAATCCGGCAAACGACCTCCTCCTCGTCGCCCCGCGGGTGACGCTCGACACCCACGCGCGCTTTCGGTTACCGGCAATCACAGCTCGACCCGGTACCGTTGAACCGTGCGTTTCCTGGAATCCGGCCCCGACGTGCCGCTCGCCGAACAGTCCGCTGTCGCGAGCCGCCGCGGTGTGCCGTGGTGGGGCGCGGTCGTCATCGCGTTCGGATTCTCCCTGCTCGGCATAGCTCTCGACTCGGCGACGGCGCGTCTGTTCAATCTGTCCGAAGGCATCCACGCCCGCCAGATCGGCTTCGCGTTGGGGTGCCTGCTGGCCGCGCTGGCGGTCCGTAACCGCGGGCTTTTCACCGCGGCGGTTCAGCCTCCGCTGATCGCCGTCGGTCTGATCGTGGCGCGGGTCGTCGGGGTGAAGATCAAGGGGCTGGTCACCAGCGCCAACGTTCCCGATCTCAACTCGCTCCTGATCAAGCAGATCTTCGCGTTCTCCAACGACTTCCCCATCATTCTCTTCACGTTCCTCGCCGGACTCACGGTCGTGGTGGTTCGGTGGCGCCGCTACCGGGCCGCCCGTGCCGAGCAGGCGGCGACGAAGTCTTCCGAGAAGCGTCAGGCGACCGCCGATCGCGAATCGAAGCCCGGACGGACTCCGGCCCAGCCCCGCCCCGAATCCGCGGCGGCACGCGCGAGCCGGGCCGCCGCCGAGGCCCAGCGCCAGCAGGGCAGGCAGCCCGACCCCCGCGGTCGTGCCGCACCCGCGGTGGTCCCGAGCGGACACGGCCGTCGCCCCTCGCCGACCGGCCAGCCCGCGGTGCAGCCCCGCCAGCAGCGCATGACCGCCGGCGCGGCAGCACACGGGGTGCGAATCGACCGATCGGCCCGTCCCGGCGAGCCGGCGGTTCATCCGGCCAAGCCGTCGGGCCCGCCCCCGCCGCCCGGTGCTGTCCAGCCTCGGCCGGGCCGGCGCCGCGCCGCGCCGCCGCCGCTCGACGACGACGGGTTCTGACGGCGCTCGATCAGCCGAGATCCGTCTCGCGCAGCCACTCCCCCAATCGGCGCGCCGCCGCGTCGACGCGTTCCGGCCAGTCCACCGCGGTCTCATCGGCGGTGTCACTGACGACCTTCACCAGCCGCAGCGGAACACCGAACTCGGCGGCCACGCGGGCAACCGCCGCCCCCTCCATGTCGACGAGATCGGCGATCCGAGCCAGCTGGGCGCGCCGCGACGAGTCGCTGATGAAGCTGTCGCCCGTCGCCAGAACCGTGCCGTCGCCGTCGGGAATCTCCCACGACGACGCCGTCGGATAGCCGAGATCGCGCAAGACGTCGGCGTCGAGATCGTGCTCGGTGACCCGCGACGGCACGAATAGGCCGGCGTGCCGGTCGTGCAGCGCGCCCGCGGTCCCGATGTTCACGATCGCCGAGACCGGTGCCACCACGCCGTGCTGGGCCTGGGTCAAGACCCTGGCCAGCGACATCGCCGCGGTCACCTTTCCGAGCCCGGTACCCAGCAATCGCGTGCCCGTCGGCACGTGTGCGGCCTCGGCGCGCGTCGCCGAAACCACCAGTACTCGCGAGTAGACAGTTGTCTTCGTCACGTTGCAAAAGGTTACGTGAGAGTAGGCATACCCCCGATGCGCAATACTCCCTACGATGAAGCAACCGGTTCGGGGGAATCCCCGAACTGCTTCGCGTGCCCAAGTCCGGTCAGCCAAGGACGGCACTAGCCGAGCATCCGCCCATGCCATCCGAGGATGGCCCAACGCAGAGAGACCGAATGTTTCGCCGCATCGCCATAGTCAATCGGGGTGAAGCCGCCATGCGGCTGATCAACGCCGTTCGGGATCTCAACGCCGAGACCGGGCAGCAGGTGCAGACCGTCGCCCTGTACACCGACGTCGACCGCACCGCCACATTCGTTCGCGAGGCGGACCTGGCATACGACCTCGGCCCCGCGGCCGCGCGGCCCTACCTGAACTTGGAGCTGCTGAAACAAGCACTGCGTGAGACCGAGGCCGACGCTGCATGGGTCGGCTGGGGATTCGTCGCCGAGGATCCCGCGTTCGCCGAGTTGTGCGAGCGCGTCGGCGTCACCTTCATCGGACCGTCGCCCGAGGCGATGCGCCGGCTCGGCGACAAGATCGGCGCCAAACTGATCGCCGAGGAGGTCGGCGTGCCGGTCGCTCCGTGGAGCGGCGGCGAGGTGCGTACCCAGGAGGAGGCCGTCGAGGCCGCCGAGAAGATCGGCTACCCGCTGATGCTCAAGGCCACCGCGGGCGGCGGCGGGCGCGGTATCCGGCGGGTCGACAACGAGGCCGACCTCGTCGACGCCTATCAGCGCACCCGCGACGAGGCCGAACGCGCCTTCGGCAGCGGCGTGGTCTTCCTCGAGCGCCTGGTGACCGGGGCCCGTCACGTCGAGGTCCAGGTGATCTCCGACGGGGAGACGGCGTGGGCGCTCGGCGTCCGCGACTGTTCGGTCCAGCGGCGCAACCAGAAGGTCATCGAGGAGTCCGCGTCGCCGGTGCTCAGCCCGGTCGAGATCGACGACGTCAAGGCTTCCGCGGAGCGACTCGCCGTGGCCGTCGGCTACCGCGGTGCGGCCACCGTCGAGTTCCTCTACCACCCGGGTGAGAAGCTGTTCGCCTTCCTCGAAGTCAACACGCGCCTGCAGGTGGAGCACCCGATCACCGAGGTGACCAACAGCTTCGATCTGGTGCGCGCCCAGCTGCACGTCGCCGACGGCGGCACGCTGACCGGCGAGCGCCCCGTCGAGCGCGGTCATGCCGTCGAGGCGCGGCTCAACGCCGAGGACCCCGACCGCGACTTCGCCCCGTCCCCCGGCTACATCGCCCGGCTCGACCTGCCGACCGGTCCGGGAGTCCGCGTCGACACCGGCGTAAGCGAAGGCGACACGATTCCCGCCGACTTCGATTCGATGATCGCCAAGATCATCGCCTACGGCAGCACCCGCGACGAGGCACTCGGCCGACTGCGCAGGGCGATGTCGCGGACGGGTGTGGTCATCGAGGGCGGCGCGACCAACAGCAGCTTCATCATCGACCTGCTCAACCAGCCCGAGGTGATCGACGGCAGCGCCGACACCGGCTGGATCGACCGGGTGCGCGGCGAGGGCCGGCTGGTCTCCCACGAGCACTCCTCGATCGCGCTGGCGGTGGCGGCCATCGCCGCCTACGAAGAGGCCGAGGCAGCAGAGCTGAGCCGTCTGCTCGCCACCGCGACGGGCGGCCGGCCGCAGGTCCACCACGAGAGTGGTCGCCCGCTGGACTTCAAGCTCCGCGGCGCGACCTACCGGGTGCGGGTCGCCCGCATCGGCGGACATCAGTTCCGCGTGGTCATCGAGGCCGGCGGCGATGTTCGTACCGCCGACGTCGAGCTGGAGCGCTTCGATTCGTACGCCGCGCAGATCACGGTCAACGGCACGCGCTACCGGGTCCTGGCCGACACGCACGGCCCGATCTCCCTCGTCGACGTGGACGGGGTGACCCACCGCGTGAGCCGCGACGAGGGCGGCATCGTGCGCTCCCCGGCACCCGCGCTGGTCATCGCGACCCCGCTGGAGGTCGGCCAGGAGGTCAACGCCGGCGACCCCATCCTCGTGCTGGAGAGCATGAAGATGGAGACCGTGCTGCGTGCGCCGTTCAAGGCCCGCCTCAAAGAATGCGAAGTGATCGTCGGCGCCCAGGTCGAGGCGGGCGCCCCGATGCTGCGGCTGGAACCGCTCGAGGACGACGCCGAGGAGGCGCAGGGTTCGGATGCCCTCGTCGTGCTCGACCTGCCCGAGGCACCGACCGACGTCGACCCGGCCGAGCGTGCCGATCAGGATCGGGAGGAGCTGCGCAGCCTGCTGCTGGGCTTCGATGTGAACCCCGACGAGAACCGTCGCCTGCTCGACGAGTACTTGGAGACGCGCGCCGCGGTCGTGGCCCGCAGCGGCCCGCCCCTCGCCGAGGAGGCCGACCTCATCGACGTGTTCGCCGACCTCGCCGAGCTGGCGCGGATCAGGCCGAGGGACGACGCCGTCTTCGACGAGCGCGTCCACAGTGCCCGCGAGCACTTCCACACCTACCTGCAGAGCCTCGACGTGGAGGTCGCGGGCCTGCCCGACAGCTTCCAGACGCGGCTGTCCTACGCGCTGGGCCACTACGGGATCACCGACCTCGAACGCACCGGCGATCTGGAAGGCGCCGTGTTCCGGGCCTTCCTGGCGTTGCAGCGCCAAGAGGAGACCGCACCGTTGATCTCGGCGCTGCTGCGACTGTGGCTGCGCGAGCCGATCCCGGCACCGGAGCTGCGCGACCCCGTCGGCTCGGCCCTCGAACGCCTCGTGTCCGCGACCCAGGTGCGCTTCCCCGCCCTGTCCGATCTCGCCCGCGGCGTCCTGCACAACTGGTTCGGGCGGCCACGCCTGCGCACCACGCGCGAGCGCGTCTACGCCGACGTGCGCGAACATCAGGCCTACCTGGATGACAATCCCGACGCACCCGACCGGGCCGAGCGAATCTCGGCCATGGTCGGCAGTACCGAGCCGCTGGTCAGCCTGCTCGGACAGCGCCTGGCCGAGGGCCTCGACAACTCCGTCATGCTCGAAGTGCTCACCCGCCGCTACTACGGCAACAAGGGCCTGACCGCGGTCCAGAGCCGACGAGCCGGTGACAGCACCTTCGTCACCGCCGAGCGAGACGGTTCACTACTGGTTTCGGCGGCGACCGACTTCACCGACCTGGATACCGCGATCAGCGGTCTGGCCGAACTCGGCGAGGGCAGCGCGTCGATCGACGCGGACATCTACGTGAGCTGGGCCGATCAGCCGAGCGGGTACGACGAGATGGCGGCCGTGCTCCACGATGTGGCGAGCACCCGCATGCTGCCGAAGCAGGTGCACCGCGTGACCATCACCGTGGCCGCGGCCGACAGCGAGTCGATGCACCACCACTTCACCTTCCGCCCCTCGTCCACCGGACTGACCGAGGACCGCCTCATCCGCGGCCTGCACCCCTACATCGCGCAGCGCATGCAGATGGAGCGCTGGCGCAAATTCGACCTCACCCGCCTGCCGTCGTCGGATGAAGAGGTGTACCTCTACCAGTGCGCGGCGAAGACGAATCCCGCCGACGACCGTCTCGTCGCCTTCACCCAGATCCGCGACCTGACCGCGGTCGAGGAGGACGGCCGGCTGTTGACGCTGCCGACGGCGGAGACGAACTTCGCCACCTGCGTCGACTCGATTCGTCGGGCGCAGGCGCAGCGGCCGCGCGCCAAGCGGTTCAGCACCAACCGGATCGTCATGTACATCTGGCCGCCGATCGACGTGTCGCAGGAGCAGTTCCGGTACGTCGTCGAGCACACGCTGGACAACTCGGTCTCCACCGAAGGGGTGGGCCTCGAAGAGATCCTGCTCATCGGCCGCCAGCGCGACAAGGAGACCGGCGAGCTGCGCAAGATCGCCGCACACGTCACGACCGACGCGGCCGGGAAGACCCACATCACCGTCGGCGACCCGTCCGACGACCCGGTCGAGCCGCTCGACGAGTACCGGCAGAAAGTGCTGCGCGCGCGCAGCCGGGGGACGGTGTACCCCTACGAACTGACCGAACTACTCGGCGACTTCACCGAGTACGACCTCGACGAGTCGAACGTCCTCGTCCCCGTCGACCGCCCCAAGGGCCGCAACACCGCCGCGCTCGTCGTCGGCACCATCACGACCGCTTCCGAGAAGTATCCGGAAGGCATCACCAGGGTGATCGCGCTCGGCGACCCGACAAAGTCCCTCGGATCCCTTGCCGAGCCGGAGTGTCGCCGCATCATCGCGGCGATGGACCTCGCCGAGAAGATGGAGGTCCCCCTGGAGTGGTACGCCCTGTCGTCGGGTGCCGCCGTCGAGATGGATTCGGGCACCGAGAACCTGGACTGGGTGGCGGCCGCGCTCAAGCGCATCGTCGAGTTCACCCAAGACGGCAACGAGATCAACATCGTGGTCACCGGCATCAACGTCGGCGGGCAGGCCTACTGGAATGCCGAGGCCACCATGATGATGCACACGAAGGGCATCCTGGTGATGACCCCGGATTCGGCGATGGTCCTCACCGGCAAGCAGGCGCTCGACTTCTCCGGCGGTGTCTCGGCGGAGGACAACTACGGCATCGGCGGTTTCGACCGCGTGATGGGTCCGAACGGCCAGGCCCAGTACTGGGCGCCGGATCTGCCCGCCGCGCGCGACATCCTGATGAACTACTACGAGCACACCTACGTGGCTCCCGGCGAGGACGGACCGCGTACCGCGGAGTCGGCCGACCCGATCGACCGGGACATCTCCGATTTCCCGCACACGGCCGAGGGCAGCGATTTCGCCACCGTCGGCGAGATCTTCTCCGCCGAGAAGAATCCTGATCGGAAGAAGCCGTTCGACATCCGTTCCGTCATGCGCGCGGTCGCCGACCAGGATCACGCGATCCTCGAACGATGGGCCGCCATGGCCGACGCGGAGAACACCGTCGTGGCCGACACGCACTTGGGCGGGACACCGGTTTGCCTGATCGGCATCGAGTCCAAGCCGGTCCCCCGGCGCGGTTTCCTGCCGACCGACGGGCCGGACACGTTCACCGCCGGCACCCTGTTCCCGCTGTCGTCGAAGAAGGCGGCCCGGGCGATCAACGCCGCCAGCGGCAACCGGCCGGTCGTCGTGCTGGCGAACCTGTCGGGATTCGACGGCTCACCGGAATCGATGCGCAAGCTGCAACTGGAGTACGGCGCGGAGATCGGGCGGGCCATCGTGAACTTCGACGGACCGATCGTGTTCTGCGTGATCTCGCGGTATCACGGCGGCGCGTTCGTGGTCTTCTCCAAGGCCCTCAACCCGAATATGACCGTGCTGGCCATCGAGGGTTCCTACGCCTCGGTGCTCGGCGGCGCCCCTGCTGCCGCCGTGGTGTTCGCCGGCGAGGTTCGAGCCCGCACGGCATCCGACCCGCGCGTGCAGGAGCTGGAGGCACGCGTCGCCGACTCGACCGGTACCGACCGCGCGACGCTGGCCGCCGAACTCGACGACCTGCGCGCAGCGGTCCGGGCCGAGAAGATCTCCGAGATCGCAGCCGAGTTCGACGCGGTGCACAACATCGAGCGTGCGGTTCAGGTCGGCTCGGCCGACGCGGTGATCAGTGCGGCCGAGCTACGGCCGAGGATCATCGAGGCGATCCGCAAGACCGGCTGATCCGGCCGGGCTCTTCTTCGGCGGCGCCTTGCGCGCCAACCGGGTGAACTGGTCGTTGGCGACGCGCATGACGACTTCGTAGGGGAAGGCGAACTTGCGCGCCCACCAGTATCCGAAGCGGATGTCGAAGGAGGTGTAGACGATGAAGCGGTTCTTCTTCACACCCTTGAGGATGGCCGCTGCCGCCTTCTCCGGGGAGGCGGCCATCTTGTGGAACCCGCCGATCGCCGCGGCTACCTCTTCGTTGTCGCGGTCGATGCCGACGATGTCGACGGTGTTGACCAGCGGAGTGGCGACCGCCCCCGGGCAGACCAGACTGACGCCGATGCGGTGGCGGCGCAGGTCGAATCGCAGGACCTCCGACACCCCGCGCAGCCCGAACTTGCTCGCGCTGTAGGCGGCGTGCCAGGGCAGCGCCAGCAGCCCGGCCGCCGACGAGACGTTCACCAGTTGGCCGCCGTTGCCGCGGGCCACCATCTGGGGGACGAAGCTCTCGATGATGTGAATGGGCCCCATCAGGTTCACATCCACCATCGATTTCCAGTGCTTGTGTTCGAGGTTCTCTACCGTGCCCCACGCGGAGATTCCGGCAATGTTCATGACGACGTCCATGACGCCGACCTCGGCATCGACGTTCTTCGCGAACTTGCTGACCCACTCGTAGTCCGACACGTCGCCGGCCTCGTGATAGAGCACCGTGCCCCCGGCCGCGTTGATCTCGGCGGCCACTTCGTCCAGCGGCTCCGGATGCAGGTCGGTGATGACGAGCTCGGCCCCCTCGGCTGCCGACGCCAGCGCGGTGGCGCGGCCGATGCCGCTGGCAGCTCCGGTGATCAGCACTTTCCGTCCCCGCAGCGAACGCACCGGCGGAGCCATGTAGAACAAATCTTTGAGACTCATGCCACACAGCGTAGCCGCACGAGACCCGCGTCTCGGCGGGGCGCCGCAACCGGACCGGTCAGATGGGCAGCTTGCCGCCGAACAATCCGTACACCACGCTCAGCATCGCCTTGAGGATTTCCGACCCGGCGTCCTGGACGGGGCCGACCATGAACGAGGTGATTCCGCTCAGATCGCCGGAACGCATCATCTCCTGGATCGCGGGCAGCAGGCCGGCCAGCCCGGCTCCGTCGGGCGCCGACGGGGACTGGTTGTCCGGCGCCGCGCCCAGCAGGCCGGAGCCCGCCGTCGATCCGGTGAGGTAGTTCAGCGCACCGTCGGTGATCGCGGTGGCGTACTTCATCTGACCGTCGTGAGCGGACAGTTGCTTGGCCTCGGTCGGGTTCGAGAGGTTACCCATCTCGACGAAGACGAGCGGGACGTGAGTGGTGTTCGGTCCGGCGATATCGGAGCGCTCCTGGATCCCGTCGACCGCACCGACATAGTTGGCCGGGGTGAAGCCCGCCTTCTTGAAGGCGTCGCGCATCGCGTTGGAGGCCTTGCGTCCCTCGCCGCGCTGCGCGGTCTCGGCCTTCTTGTCGGGGATCGGGAGCTTCGGCACGATCATGTGAAAGCCGCTCTTGCCGGCGTCGGCTCCCCTGCTCGACGAGTCGGCATGGATGCTGATGGCCACGTTGGCGCCGGAGCGGTTGGCCGCGGCTGCCCGCTCGTCGATGCAGCCGCCCCAGCCGGTGTCGTTCTGCCTGCTGAGCACGACCCGGGCACCCTGGCTCTCCAGCGCGCCCTTCACCAACTGGGCGATCTGCCAGTTGACCGTATGTTCCTTGACCCCGTTGACCCCCGTCGCCCCGGTCGTCTGGCAGGGCTTCTTGCCGCCACGGCCGTCGGGGACCTGCTTGTTCAGGGAGTGCCCGGCCGACGATCCCTGATGGCCGGGATCGAGGAAGACGGTCTTGCCGGACAACTGCTTGGCGCCTGGGGTCGCCGGTGCCGGTGCCGCGGGCTGCCGCGGAGTCGGCCGAGGCTCGGCCTGACTGGTCGGCGCCATCGCGATCGACGCCGAGACGGCGGCGAGCATTGCTACAGCGGTCAATGTCTTACGCATGGTGGATTGCCCTCCGGTGTAAACACCTTTAGTCACACTAGTAACTTCTGTAACAGTGAACCATCGGCCAAGACCGGGTCGCCAGCTGCGAAGCCATCTGTTAGCAGGATGTGACCTGTGCCGTGACGGCTGTCACCACGGCGCGGTCGGGACCGGTCGGCGGTCAGTCGCCACCCGTTTCGACCGCATCATCGGCCGGCCCGACGGAGACGGGGTCGTAGCGCAGGAGACTCAACGCGCCGAACTCGTCGTCGGGGTCGATTTCGACCAGGCGGGCACACGCCTCCTCGATCTGCGACGACGCCATGTCGACGCCGATGAGCACGACGACGTTCCGGGCACCTGGCCGACTCCCCGTGCGCGTCGCGCGTATCCGGCCGCCG
Organism: Gordonia araii NBRC 100433; assembly: GCF_000241265.1. Classification (GTDB taxonomy): domain Bacteria; phylum Actinomycetota; class Actinomycetes; order Mycobacteriales; family Mycobacteriaceae; genus Gordonia; species Gordonia araii. Next base: position 4,166 of record NZ_BAEE01000047.1, on the reverse strand, counting down.
ACTGCCGAAAGCTCCACGGCACCGGTGTAGACCTGCGAATCGACGTGCGCCCAACCCTTGATCCGGTAGCACCCGCGCGGAGGACGCTCGAGCAGTAGCGCGAGCGCGCGTGGATTCACCGGACCGTCGTGCTCCCACGTGTGCTGCTGGTAGCGCTCGTGCAAATGGTCATGGTTCTCGTGAGCTTGACCGTGCTCGTCGGGCCGGTGTTCGTCATCCTCGTCGCGCAGCAGGGCGTCGAGGCTGAGCTGCTGCGGCTCGGCGGACCGTGCTCGGGGCCGAGCGTCGACGAGCAGACCCGGGTCAATCGCCGCCTCAGCCGTGATCACACGGGCCGCGGTGTCGTTGACCTCGTCCAACCGCCGCCCGATGAGCTCCAGCTCGTCAGGTCCGACCAGATCGGCTTTGTTGACGACGATGAGATCGGCGTCGCGCGCCTGTCGCAGCACGGCGTCGAACCCGAGCCCACCGGCCGCCTCGGCCGCCGCGCCGTCACCGAAAGCCGCCGCGTCGAGCACATAGACCAGCCCGCCGTAGGCGACGAGGGAGTCATCCATCGCGACCACTCGACGGATCAGACTGCGCGGTTCCGCGATCCCCGACGCCTCCACCAGCACGGCGTCGACATCGGTCCGCGCCAAGCGGGAGACCGCATCCTCGAATCCATCGGAATCCGTTGCACAGCAAAGGCATCCGTTGCCAAAGCCGACGACGCCGTCGACCTGGCTCGCCACCAGCAGGGCGTCCACGTTCACCATGCCGAAGTCGTTGACGATCACGCCGAGCCGCGTGTCGCCGGCGCGACGCAGCACATGGTTGAGAAGCGTCGTCTTCCCCGCACCGAGAAAGCCGGCAAGAACGATCACCGGCACGTCAGCCGCTGCCGCTGTACTCATTCCGGCGCACACTCACCGCAGACGACGAGCAAGTCACGACCGTCGGCGTCGGGAAAATTGGCGACATTCTTCGTCGGATTTCCGCACCGCGCGCATTCGCCGATCACGGTGGGGTTGTCAGAGAAGTCGACACTCATCCGCCCGTCGAAGACATACAGTGAGCCCTCCCAAAGCCCCTCGTCGCCGAACTCCTCCCCGTAGCGGACGATTCCGCCGTCCAACTGATAGACCTCGGCGAATCCGCGATCGACGAGTAATGCGCTGAGTACCTCGCACCGCACTCCGCCCGTGCAATAGGTGACGACCGGGCGCTCGCGATACTCGTCGAAATCGCCCGAATCGACCAGTCGTAACAGATCACGCGTCGTCTGCGCCGCCGGAACCACAGCGCCGCGAAAGCGGCCGATCTGCGCCTCGATCTCGTTGCGGCCGTCGAGAAACACAACGTCGTCACCGCGCCGCGTCACCAATTCGTGCACCCCGGCGGGACTCAGGTGGGCCCCGCCCCCGACCACGCCGGAGTCGTCTACTCGCACGCGCGACGGCTCACCGAAGGTGACGATCTCCGGCCGGACTTTCACCGAGAGTTTCGGGAAGTCGTCGCCGGTGCCGTCGGACCATTTCACGTCGGCGTTCTTGAATGCGGGGTACTCCCTTGTCCCGCGAACGTAACGTTTGACGTCGGGCAGGTCCCCGCCGACGGTGGCATTGATACCGTGGGGCGAGATGATGATCCGGCCCCGCAGGTTCGACGTCGATGCGAGCGTGTACTGCCACAACCGGATGGCCTCCGGATCAGCCAGCGGAGCGAAGACGTAAAACAGGACAATCTTGGGAGTTGCCACAAATGCAAGGGTACGGACGGCGCGAGGGCTCGCCGCGACGGGTGCGAGTCGCCTGGTCCGTGGCGATCGCACTCGTGGCGACGACCGCCGTGGCCTGCTTGAACAGTTGCAGCGTGGTATCCGAGCTGGCCACACCGGATGAATCTCGCACCATCGTCATCCCGGGAACCGACGCGCTGACCACAGAATCCTCGGTGGCCACTACCTCCGTGGACCCGTCGGAAGAAGCCGAGAGCGACAGCGAACGCGGCCAATGGGATGACTGGTCGTTCGGTCATATCATCAACGTCGCCCCGCGCGCGGATGCCGAGCGCCACCATCGGGCGGCCAAGACCCAGCGCTCGCCGTTGACGACCACCAGTGGCTTCCATTTCAGCAGCCCCGACAGAGGCGTCCAATGCTCGACGGGCGCCAACGGAACCGGAACGCTGGCGTGCAGATCCAAGAATGTCGAAGGCCCGCCCGCTCCCCCGCGCGGCACACCGGAAACCTGCAAATGGGACCGGAGAATGGTGACCCTCGGCCCGGCCGGGGCGACGGCCGGCGCGTGTTCGAACCTCTATCCGGTCATGACGCGCTCGGCAATCCTGACATTCGGAGAGACGCTGTCCGTCGGCCGATTCAAATGCCTGAATTCGATCGACGGAATGTTCTGCCTGCAGTCGGCGGGCTCGGGATTCGCCGTCACTAAGGACGGCTTCCGCGAGATACGAGCGGTAGATCGAGCGCCGCGATCGTTGCGGGGTCCGGCGCCAGACGAGGACCGGACAAGCAGAACATCGGCACCACCGACGTCATAGCACCCAGTTGGTTGCCAGACTTTGTTAAGGAACTGCTGTTATTGTTCTTCGCTATAGGCGTCGCACGAAAATCGTGCGGCAAAATCTCGACAGAGGGGAACGATAATGGCACGGAAAGCCGTGATCCAGGTATTTGACGATCTCGACGGCAAGCAATTGGAGTCGCACGAAACCGTCCGGTTCAGCGTCGACGGCAAGTCGTACGAGTTCGACACGTCTCCCTCGAACGCAGCCAAATTCCGCGATTCGCTCGCGAAGTACATCAGCGTCTCCCGCTCGGTCCGCTCCGGCGGACGCAGGCAGAGCGGCGGCCGCGGCAAGCAGGAAACCCAGAAGATCCGCGATTGGGCCAACGCCAACGGCTACACGGTCAGCGATCGCGGCCGCATTCCGGGGCACATCGTCGAGGCCTACGACGCGGCCAATTAGCCACTAGGCCTGAGAGACTCCGCAACGCACCGAGGGCAGCCCCCTCGGTGCGTTGCTTTGTCGGCGGGACAGGCTTATCGCCCGGGGGCGTCGGCATCGATGAACTGCCGAAGCACCGCCAAGACGCCGCGATCGGCGTTGCTCGGTATCCGGTGTCGTGCCTGCTTGACGATGTCCGGATGGGCGTTTGCCACCGCATAGGTGTGTCCCGCCGCGGCTAGCATCTCGACGTCGTTGAGGTAGTCGCCGAACGCCGCGGTCTGGTCGGCACCGACGCCGAGCGCCCGCTGCAAAGCACGCACGCCATTGCCCTTGTTGGCTCCACTGGCCATGATGTCGATCCAGTGCCGGCCCGACACCACGACCTGTTGGTCTAGGTCGGCGAAGTAGTGCGCCGCGGCCGAGGCCGCGTCGTCGAAGTCGAATACCGCGAGTTTCAGAACGTCGCGGCAATACGGATCAAGATCGTCGACTTCGTCGAACTCGACGTAGTACTTCGCACATTCGGCGACGAACGAACCGTCCGTGCGCTCGATCGCCGCCCCGTCGCGCCTACACACCACGACACCGAGGTTCGCACCGTCTCTCGCGGCGTTTCGCACCGCGCGCACCACGTCGAGGGCGAAGTCGTCGGGCACCGTCGTCATCGACACGATATGGCCGGCATTGCTGACCAGGGTGCCGTTCTCCGCGATATAGGACATCCCGGCACTCCTCGCCTCGAACAGCCGCCGCAACGTCGCCAACTGACGTCCGGATGCCGGCACGAACGAGATGCCGCGGGCCGTCATCTCGTCCAGCAAAGGCCAGAACTCGTCGGGAACAGTTCCGTCGTCCAAGAGCAGCGTGCCGTCCATGTCGGAGACGACCAGTCGAATGTCCACGACTTCACCGTATTAGCCAGAAGTCCCTACTCATGCGTCGGCCACCTTAGGCACTGCTCGCGGCCTATCGTCGAAAGTGCACGGTCCGCAGCAAGCCTTCGACGACCTCAAGGCAGGCAAAGTAGTAGGCCGGGCAATCCTGGTGCCGTAGGCGAGTTGATCTCGATACGCCCGACTCGCTCCGCTCCCCGGGCACTCGATCACCCAACAAAACCGCACGCCAATTAGATGGTCGAAAGCCACCAACTAGATGGTCGAGTACCCAATCTGGGGGGTCGAGCGCCACTAGTTCGGGTGGTCGAGTACCACCAA
>NZ_BAEE01000048.1 GCF_000241265.1 Gordonia araii NBRC 100433 | reverse complement strand
CCAGCACAAGGGTCACGGGCGCAGCTCGATCACGGTCTTGCCAATGCGGATCGGCGTGCTGGTGGGAACACGGACCGCCGTCGTCACTTTGGCCCGGTCCAGATAGGTGCCGTTGGTCGATCCGAGGTCTTCCAGGTACCAGTCGTCGCCGCGTCTCGATAAGCGGGCATGGCGTTCGGAGGCGTAGTCGTCGGTGAGGACGAGAGTCGAATCGTCGGCACGGCCCAGGAGCAGCGGCTGGTCGCCGAGGGTGATCCGGGTGTTGGCGAGTGCGCCCGCGGTGACGACGAGGTAGCGCGCCGATCCCCGCGACGACCTCACGCGGGGCCGGCTGGACCGGATGCGGCTCGCCAGGGGGCTGCCGGCGGCGACGGCCAGATCGTTGCGCAGGGCGCGGATGGTGGCGTAGATAAAGAGCCACAGCAAGATGAGGAAGCCGATGCGGGACAGCTGCAGGATCAAACCTTGCACGTCGCACCACCTTCCGTCATGACATGCCGTCGAGGGCCGGCACCGCAGCCACGCTGCTGCGGCCGACCTCGTGAGTCAACCGTTTCGATCTTATGGGCCGAATCCGTGCCGACAGCGCGTGAAAGGTGACAGTTCGGTATCGACTGAGACCGTTCTGCGACCTCGCTTTCCCGCGGCGTGCTGGCCGCCGACGGGCGAGCGCGGCTACTGGAAGCGGACGGTGATGTCGGAGTGCCCGATGCGGATCCGATCGCCGTCGGCGAGTTCCCAGTTGGAAACCTGCACGTCGTTGACGGTCGTGCCGTTGGTCGAGTTCAGGTCGGTCAGCATGGCCGTGTTGCCGTCCCAGCGGATCTCGACGTGGCGGCGCGAGACGCCGGTGTCGGGCAGGCGGAACTGGGCGTCCTGTCCGCGGCCGATGACGTTGGAGCCTTCGCGCAACGAGAAGGTGCGGTTGCTGCCGTCCTCGAGGAGCAGGGTGATGGCCGTGGGGGCGAAGCTCTGCGCGGGCTGGCCGTATGCCGGCTGCTGGCCGTAGCCACCCTGACCGTATCCGCCCTGCTCGTACGACGGCTGCTGGCCGTATCCGCCCTGCTGGTAGCCCTGGTCGTAGGAGGGCTGCTGGTCGTAGCCGCCCTGCTGGTACCCCTGGTCGTAGCCGGGCTGCTGCTGGCCGCCGTAACCGCCCTGGTCGTAACCCTGCTGGTAGCCGCCCTGGTCATAGCCCTGCTGGTCATAACCCTGCTGGTCGTACGAGGGCTGCTGGCCGTAGCCGCCGCCCTGGCCCTGGTCATAGGCCTGCTGGTAGCCGCCCTGTTGGTAGCCCTGGTCGTAGCCGCCTTGCTGGTAGCCACCGCCCTGCTGGTATCCAGCCTGGTCGTTTCCGGTGTTCTGAGTCATTTGCGGGGCTCCTAGCTGTGCATTGTCTCGTTGGTTTGGGTGGTCGGTGGATGCATCGCCGGGGTGGCCCCGGCTCGAGTGGGGCCGGGGTCGCACGTCGGGGTCAACGACGGCGGTGACGCGCATCTGTCCGGTGTGAAGTTCTGGTGACGGGTCGAACTCTACGACGACTGACCCGTAAGTTTGCCACCCGCTGTCACGGATGAAGTCGTCCAGGTGGCGGGAGAAGGTCTTCCGGTTCAATTCGTACTCGGCGTCTAGCGCGGCGAAATCGCTCTCCGACACCTGCAGGGTGTAGCTGTTCGCGGCCAGGTAGGCGCCGACCTCGAGGGCCTTCAGCGAGTCCTCGGCCTCGCGCGCGAGCGCGTGCTCGATCTCCTGAGGGGCGATCTGACCACCGAAGACCCGGGCGAAGCCGTCGTCGACGGCACCTTCGAGCTTGCGCTCGATGCGCTGCAAAATGCCCAACGTCGGACCCCTCCCTTCTTCAGTGGTACTTCACGCTCATTCTTCACTGGCGTGTCGCGCGTGCGGAACAGATCGTTTCATGATAGCGGCCACGGGACGTGGTTGGGACACAAGATAGTCACATTGGCAACGACAGCAACAGTGGTTTCATGCTGGCAAAGGGTGTAGCCGCAGGTGGACCTATGAATTTTCGCCGTCAACGGCGACCGTGCTATCGTTCTCGGGTCCAAGCGGACGCACTGTTTCCAGTGCCACGGGCGAGTGGCGGAATGGCAGACGCGCTGGCTTCAGGTGCCAGTGTCCTTCGGGACGTGGGGGTTCAAGTCCCCCTTCGCCCACAATCAGCGGTCTACCGCTACGAGAATCCCAGGTTCGAACCGACGCATTCGGCTTCTGAACTGAGGTCTCTGTCATGATCGTGCAATTACCCGCAAGTATGCGCGTGTGAAGATGTCCGGGTGGGAATCCAGCCGCCACCTGACCTCCGACCAAAGCTCGTCTACAACTCGGCCACCCGATGGTTCCGTCGAGACGACGACAGCACTGTAGTTATCGACTTGAGTAGTGCACAGTTCATCGACTCCTGCGGGCTGGCGCTTGTAGCGGCGGAGGCCGAACGAGCCTGTAAGGCCTGGCGAGCGGTGCGCTTCGTGGCCCCCTCCAAATGGGAGATAGCGAGCTACCTATCGCGGATGCGTCTAGGCACGTTGCTTGAACAGTTGGGTATTGACCATGCACTGCCTCCGGTGAACGAGCACTACGTTGGCCCGAGTTTGCTGGAGCTTCAGCACTTCACGCCGCCGGATGTAGACAGCATTTGTGCCACGATTCACGCCGCAATCACCTCTGAGGGTGGATCGAGCGAGGACGCCAACGACTTTTTTCGGGCGATCGCGGAGGTCATGGTCAACATCGAACACAGCGCGACGGAAGGCGGATTCGCTGCTATGCAGGTCCTGCCGACACCGACGAACCGGGAGATCACCTTCGCGATCGCCGACACTGGGATCGGTCTGCGGGGATCACTAGAGCCATGGCACTCCGTTGATGATGACATGGACGCGATCCGCCTTGCGTTCACCCAGGGTGTCTCAGGCACCGGGGAGAGGCGAGGGGAGGGCCTGTTTGACCTACTCACCCGTGTCCATCGTCGCGGCGGTCAGGTGCATGTCTGGTCAGGGGATGTCAGAGGGCGGATTTACGCTGATAGCAACGAGTGGCGCTATGACCAGCTGACCACTCCGTACACAGGAACAATGATCTACGCTAGGTGGACACCATCGGCCACCGCCCGACGGAAATAAGGAGGGTTCGATATGGCAACACTCGAAGCCCCTTCGCTAGCTGGTTCGAGGGACCGTGCGCAGGAACTGCTTGCTGAACTCCCCTCGGACCTGAGCAACTCGGAGGTCATCCTCGATTGCCATGGCCTGCTCGCTGCCACCGTCTCATTCGCGGACGAACTGGTCCAGGAGGTTCTGGTCCGTCGTAAGGCGCAGGCTCTGCATGCTGTGCGCGTGACTGATCAGGAGTTCGCGGACTATTTGGTGCGGCGCGCTGATGTCCACGGGGTGTCCGATCGCCTCACGGTTTCTTCCTAGCCGTCCTCGTAGGTTCGCAGAGCTTTACCCAGCGCCTCGTTACGCTGCCGCAATTCCCCAAGGCCGGGAGGCTGCATTCCTTCGTCGTTGAGCGGGTCGTACGGCTGTCCGAACATCAGGTAGTAGAGCCGCAGCCCGTCCTTGAGGGACTTAGCACGGTCCGCGACCCAGCGGTCTCCGCAGACGGCGACGCTCTGATCTAGGAGGCGAATCGCAGCGTTGAGTTCGTGAGTTGTCTCTTTGGTGTCACCGTCCATGCGGTAGCTGGTGTACGCCTTTTCCAGGCGAACCGTCGCTTCGACAACCCTGTCCACTCTGCGCTTTCGGGCGTCGGCGCCGCGATTTCGCCGACCTACCAACTCCGCTGTCCAGTAGGCCGCGAAGATACTGATCACTGCAACCAGAGGTGGCACCCAGGTCGGGCTGCATGAGTTCATCGTCCGCGTTCCTCTTGTCTGGTCGGCAATGGCTACCCATTAGCGTAGGGAACGTCCCCGACACCCCTGACCTAGCGCCGGACTGCAGGTAGGGACAAAGCTTCGAGACTGGGGCGAAAGTCGGTTCCTACTAGGCCGCGAAAGTCGGCTAGCTTCGGTGCAGAGCACCGAAGCTGCAACCATCCTCGCAGCGCTCCGTGACATCCTTGCGTCGATCCGCCCGACGCAGACAGCCCGTATCGAGAATGGTCGACCGTACACCTCAACGCTGCACTCAGGCACTCGCCGAGTCCGGTGCGGCAGACCGGTCGCAGATCGACACCTACAACTCAGTTCGGGAGTCCCGGAGCGACTTCGTGCATGAGCTCGTCGGGACCAATCGCGCGGCGCACCTCCAGCATGTGACGGGCCGGAAGCGGCGCGGCGATAGATCTGCTCCTGGCGGTATCGGGACGTCCGATCGAACCGGAGCTACTCGAAGGGTCGGGGGCCGAGCGCCTGTACCGGCAATGTCGCGAGGCGAACGAATAGGTGGTCCGCGAATCGATTACCCGAGCAGCCACCACGGCCCAGCGACCGCGCAGACCGCAGCGCCTTGCGATAGCATCGTTATGCGACGTCGTCGCATTCGATCGCCAGCAAACCACCCCGAAGGAGGAGCCGCCACGTGGCCGCCAAGAAGGTCCTTACTCGCGCTGAAAGCCGAGCACAGACGCGTGAGGAGATCCTCGAGGCCGCGGAGAAGCTGTTCATCGCGAACGGCTATCACGGAACCTCGCTCGCGACCATTGCCGCGGAGACGGGGCGGACCATAGGCGCTGTCTACAGCAACTATGAGAGCAAAGAGGACCTGTGCGTCGAGGTGCTCAAGCGACGTTCCTCCGGCGAGTTGGCAGCGCTCATGAGCGGTTTGATGGCCTCGGACGAGGACATCGAGTCCCGACTGGCCGTCCTCGCGTCGTGGTGGGCGCGTCTCACCGACGACACCGCGCTCACCATCCTCGCTGCCGAGTATGCGATCAGCGTGTTCCACTCCGACCAGCGCGAAGCGCTGATCAGCGCCACGGAGCGGATCATCGAGTCGGCGCGGGTATTGCTGGAGGACTTCCTTCCAATCGACACGTCGCTGGTCAACGATCTCGCCGACGACGCGCTCAACACGCTATTGGCGACCGGAATCGGACTGTCTGCCTTGCGGGTCGGCGGAATCATCGACCTGGATCGTTCCGTCGCGCTGCTTACCGGTGAGGCGCGGATGTGGTTTCAGCGACTGGGCGACGCGGTCGACGAACTCGGTAAGACCGGCTAGTCCCTACCGGACCGCCCGTCTCGGGCGTTCTCCCATTCGGCGATCCTCCGGCCGATCTCCGTCGCGGGTGTCGCGCCGTCGACCCACTCCTCGGAGATGCGGTGCCAGTTGTTGGTCGCGGCAAGCTGACCGAGCAATCCGAAGGTGAAGAACTCCGTCCGCCGGGACATGACATGCTCCGGCGGCAGGTTCTGCTTGCGGATCGAGCGGAACTGAGGCTCCCTGATATCGATGGCGTTGACGACCGCCGAGGTGGCGACCTCCGGCGTGATCGTCAATTCGTCGTCGATGAGGTGCCAGCCGGCCGCACTGGCGATGTAGTCGACGAACTGTTCGCCGCTGACACTCGACGGGTCGGTCAGAATACCGTTCTCGGCGAGCAGATCCAGCAGGTCGTCGCCCGCGCCGGCCTGCGCGAATCGCAGTGTCTGCTTCTCGAGCTCGACGCGAGCCGGATCCATGTGGATGTACAGACCGAAATCGACGATGCAGAGCCGGCCGTCGGCACCCAAGAGGATGTTGCCGGGATGCGGGTCGCCGCAGAACTCCGCGCGATCGAAAATCGAGCCGACGTAGAAGCGGAAAACCAGCTCGCCGACATGATCGCGCTCGGCGGCGGAGCGCTGACGGATCTCGTCGAAGCCGACGCCGTCGAAATACTCGGTCGTCAACACACGATGAGTCGAATGCTCCGGGATGACATCGGGAATCACGATGAACGGATGGCCTCGATAGGCCCCCGCCAGGTGGTGTTGATTGCGTGCCTCGAGCCGATAGTCGAGTTCGTTCTCAAGTGTTGTCGCGAGTTCTGAGACGATCCCGGACGAGTCGATTCCCGGCCACAACGACTTCCACATCTTGGCGAACAGCGCGAGGTTGCGGATGTCGGAGCGAATAGCCGTCTCGATTCCCGGGTACTGGACCTTCACCGCGACCACCCGTCCGTCGTGAAGTGTTCCGCGGTAGACCTGGCCGATCGACGCCGCCGCGATGGGTGTCGGCTCGAAGGAGGCGAAAACCGTATCGAGCGGACCGAGCTCGTCCTCGATCAGGCCGCGCATCGCGGGGAAGGGGACCTTCGGCGCCTGATCCCTCAGCGAGGCGAGACGCTGGCGGAACACGTCGCGATGGGATTCGGGGATCATGTCGAGGTCCAAGACCGACAGCATCTGACCGAGCTTCATCGCTCCGCCTTTGAGATGGCCCAGAACGTCGACGATCTGTTCCGCGGCCGCAAGCGTTGATCGCTCGGCGAGGACGTCCCGCGCGCGGTCGGAGCGCCCCAACATCGCCATCCGCACCCGGGCTTGCCGAGCCGCCTCACGTGCGGCGAGGCGGCCCAGCGTCGCACCGCGACGGACTCGGCCCTGCCGGACGTTGGTCATCGCACCTCCTCCACTACGGCAAGTAGCCTGTCGCCGCGTACTCCCGGTGAGACTAGGGCACCGCCAGCTCCCGGTCGGGCACATCGACCGAGGGTTCCGTATCGACGTCGACCAGCGCCGCGTAGCGGTAATCATCGAGCGGGAAATGCTTGTTGCCCCACCACATTTCGATGTGGGTGCTCGGACGAATGGTTGCAGCATCGCCCTGGTAGTTCACGTAGTAGGTGTTGGAGCCCTCGCACGCTTCCGACAGCCACATCGTCTTCTCGGCTCGCGCCAGGTACTTGCGGTAGTAGGCGTCGTGCGCCTCCTGGCGGATCTCGACGCGGGTGGCGCCGCGGTCGCGCGCGGCCGCGATGGCGCGAGCCGCGTGGCGGCTCGTGCATTCGATCATCGCGATGTAGGAGCCGGCCGCGAAACCGTACGGCCCGGTGATGAGGAAGGAATTGGGGAACTTGGGCACCGAGACGCCCTGGTAGGCCTGGAACCGGTTGGTGTCCCAGAACGAGTTGAGGTCCAGCCCGCCCACGCCCCGCAGGGGGAACGGCGGGGTGGCGCCCTTGGCCATCACCTTGAAGCCGGTGGCGCAGACCAGGACGTCGATTTCGTGCTCGACCCCATCGGCGGTGCGCACCGACGTTTCGGTGATCTCGGTGATCGGGGAGGTGACCAGGTCGACGTGAGGCTGCGTGAAAGTCTTGAGATAGCGGTTGGACACCGACGGACGCTTGCAGCCCGGCGCGTACTGCGGTGTCAGCCGGTCGGCGAGTTCGCGGTCGCCGCGCAACCAGGCGCGGTAGCCGAGAGCGCCGCCCTTGGCGAGTCCGGTCGCGAGGAACGGCACCCGGCTGTGGAAGACGCCGATCCCGGTGATGCCGAAGTCGATGCCGACGGTGACGGCGGCCCGGATCGTCCGGCGCAACGCCGGTACCCGCAGCAGGGTCTTGGCCACCGCGTCGGGAATCGCTACGTCCGGCTTGGGAGCGACCCAGATGGGCGTGCGCTGGAAGACCGACAGGTGCGACGCGACGTCGGCCATCTCGGGAATGAGCTGCAGCGCGGTGGCTCCGGTGCCGATGACCGCGATCCGCTTGTCCGCGTAGTCGAAGTCATGGTCCCAACGAGAGGTGTGCACGACTTTGCCCGCGTACTTCTCGATGCCGTCGATCTCGGGCATCTGCGGCTGTTCCAGCGCCCCGACGGCACCGATCACGTGGCGCGCGGTCAGTTCGCTCCCGTCGGCGAGGCTGACCCGCCACAGGTGACTGTCCTCGTCCCACGCGCCGCCGGCCACCGTGACGCCCAGACGAATGCGGTCGCGCAGGCCGAACTCGTCGACGACCTGCTCGGCGTACTCCTGAACCTCGGCGCCCGGTGCGAATACGCGGCTCCACTTCGTGGGCGGGGCGTAGGAGAAGCTGTAGTAGATCGACGGGATGTCGACGGCGACGCCGGGATAGGTGTTGGCCCACCACGTGCCACCGATGCCGTCGTTCTTGTCGATGATGAGAAAGTCGGAGATTCCGGCACGGTCGAGTTCGACGCCGGCGCCGATGCCGCCGAATCCCGCGCCGATGATGAGGACTTCGTGGTCCGGGGTGATCATTTCTTCTCCTTGCGCTGGGCGATACGGGTGATGATGGGCGCGCCCTTGTCGAGCAACCGTTCCATGAGCTCGAAGCCGCCCCGCGAGGTCGCGGCGCGCACCGCGCCGGGGGAGAGCCGCAGAGCGTAGTAGATGAACCATGCTTCCGGATTCACCGGGAGAACGGCCCAATTCTTGTCAACCGCCTTCACGATGCGCCGGGCGACCTTGTCCGGGCCGCTGGTGCCCAGATTGGTCTGCGCCTCTCCCGCGTTCTCGTTCCACGCGGCCAGCTGTTCGTCGGTGAGACCATTGCGGCGGCCGTTGCGGATCAGGTCGGTGCGGACCGCGCCCGGGCAGATCGTCGACACGCCGATGCCGTGCGGGGCGAGTTCGACGCGCAGCGACTGGCTCGCCATCAGCACGGCGGCTTTGGCCACACCGTAGGCGGAGTCGAGTTCCGACGGCAGGAACGCCGCGGCCGACGACACGTTGACGATGTGCCCGTCGACGTCGCGGTCGATCATCTGCCGGCCGAAGACCTTCGAGCCGTACACGACGCTCATCAGACAGATGTCTACCATTCGCTGCCAGCCGGCGGCGTCGGTCTCCACGAACCCGCCGAGGTCCATCACCCCGGCATTGTTGATCAGGATGTCCGCGTGGCCGAACTCGGCCGCTACCCAATTGGCGAAGTCATGCCACTCAGCTTCGACGCGGACGTCGAGACGATAGGGCACGGCCTCGCCGCCCACAGTCTTGATATCAGCCGCGGCGGCTTCAGCGGCCGGCTCGTCGATGTCGGCGACGATGACACGGTCTCCTCTGCGGGCGAACGCGGCGGCGGTCTCCTTGCCGATGCCGGCCGCACCACCTGTGACGATCACGGTCTTCACTTGTTTCCTCCAAACACTTTCCCGGTCAGGTTCACGGCCGGATCGATCCAGGACATGCGGACAGCGGTGCTCACGGTGCGCACGGTGCCCGGCGACAGGCGATAGAGGAACCACACCAGCCAGGCTTCGGCACCGACCGGAACAGTGGCCAGGTTCCAGCGGATCGCTCGGTCGATCGCTGCGGCCACCCGTTTCGGCGAGCGCCCGAAGTACTTGTGACCGGACGCGAGCTTGGCCGCCCACGGCTCGTCCTCGCCGTCGCCTGCCCGGTGCCCGTTGGCCGCGAGGTCTGTCCGGATCAGCCCGGGACAGATCGCGCTGACGCCGATACCGCGCTTGCCGAATTCGGCGCGGAGGGACTGTGTGCCGAGCCAGATACCGGCCTTCGCCGTCACATAGGACGGTGCGATCGAGTTGGGCAGGAACGAGCCGCAGGACGCGATGTTGACGATGTGGCCGCGTTTGCCCGTGGCGGTCATCCGCTCGACGAATGTGCGGGATCCGAAGATCATCCCCATTAGGTTGATATCGATCATCCGGCGCCAGTCGTCGCCGGTCTGCTCAAGGAAGCCGCCGCCGATGAGGATTCCGGCGTTGTTGACCACGACGTCGGGGGTACCCCACTCGTCGCAGACCCAGTCCGCGAGTACTTCCCATTGGCCGGGATCGGTCACGTCGAGTCGGCGGAACACGGCGGTTCCGCCGTCGGCGACGATGCGATCGGCCGTCTCGATTCCCGTTGTCTCGTTGATGTCAGTGACCACGACGCGGTGGCCTTGGCGCCCGAAGCGCTCGGCGCTCGCGCGCCCGATACCGCTTCCCGCTCCGGTGATGACAATTGTCTGCACGAACCCCTCTTTTCCTCGTGTTGTAGCTGTCTGCGATGGCGGATCGAGCCGCTGCGCCCGCGCAGCGCCAGCTATTCGAATAGTGACACTATTCAAATAGCGTGTCAATGTCCGAGCGCCGAAACGCTTGCCGATGGACGACGGCCCGTGCTACCACTGAGATAGTGACGCTATTGAAATAGCGACGATCTTGGATGGCGGCCAAGCCCGCCGGGAGGTATGAGATGGACACCGAGTCAAACCGGTCGGTCACGGTCGAGCTGCCGAGGCGCGCCTCATGGCGACTCGTCGTCGCGGACGTGCTGCTCCGCAACACCGTACGCCGGGCGTTGGATTCCCTGGTGTGGCTGTGCGATCACCACATCATTCCCCGGCGGGTCGCGCTCTGGGTTCTTGAGCACTTCGATGCGATGCTGTTCGTACTCCTCCCGCCGCGCGGCACACGCACCATGCGCGCGGACTTTCCGGAGTTCCGGGCCGAATGGGTCTGGGATCCGAAGACGGCGCCGGCACCCGCTACGGCCGCCGGTGCGGTCCTTTACATGCATGGCGGTGGCCTGGTCACCTGCGGCCTGAACAGCCACCGGCGAATCGTCGCACGACTGTCGGCTGCGGTCGGGCTGCCCGTGCTCAACGTCGAGTACCGCCAGATCCCGCGGGCCCACGTCGTCACGTCGGTCGGGGACTGCCTGGCCGCCTACCGAGGTCTCCTGGACTCCGGGATCGAACCGGATCGAATCGTCGTCGCCGGCGACTCGGCTGGCGGAGGGCTGGCGTTCGGCTTGCTGCTCGCCGCTCGCGACGAAGGGCTGCCGACGCCCGGTGCGCTCGTCGCGATCGCGCCGTTCGCGAACTACGACAGCCGCCGGCGGTTCAGCCACTTCAACAATCGAACGGACTCCGTGCTTTCGGCTCGAATCCTGGATCTGCCGATCCGGTGGGGGGTCGCGGTCAACGGAACCGTCGACCCCGCCTGGTCTCCGGTGAACCACCGTTTCGACGGGTTTCCGCCGACCCTCATCCAGGTCGGCTCCCGCGAAGTGCTCGCCGACGACGCGCACCTGCTGGCCGCGCGTTGCCGCGAAGCCGATGTCGACTTCCGCCTCCAGGAGTGGGATCGCGCGCCACACGTGTTCCACGCCGGCGCTGACATCCTTCCCGACGCTCGGGAGGCCTTCGCCGAGATCGGCCGATTCGTCCGCGCAGCCCTGCGGCCTGCCGACTCGGACGATCGCAAAGTCACGCGTCTGAAGCGGGCGAGCGCATGAAGCCCGTCGTGGCGCACGGCGCGGCCGAGCGGGCGTTCGAACTCCTCGACGCGGCAGCCGCGACCGACGCGATCAGCACCAACGGGTACATCGACGTGTTGGACCGCGAGGCGCCCCGTGTCGACACCGTTGCCCAGCGCTTGATGCGTACCCGCGGATACGCCTGGATCTATCAGGCCGGCCGGCCGATCGGCCGGCGGCTGGCGGGCAGCCCGCGCCTGGGGCGAGACGCCGATCGCCGGTTGATCGCATCGCTGTTGAAGCTGCGCCCCGGGATGACCGTCCTCGATATCGGTTGCGGGCCGGGCAACTTCACCGGTTGGTTCGGGCGGTACCTCGGTGCCGACGGTTTGGCGATCGGCGTCGATGCTTCCGAACCGATGCTGCTCCGAGCCGTCGCCGACAACAGCGGAGAGAGCGTCGTCTACGTGCGTGGGGATGCGTGTGCGCTGCCATTTCGCAGCGCGACCGCCGACGCCGTCTGCTGCCTCGCCGCGCTCTACCTGATCAACGATCCGCGGACCGCCGTCGAGGAATTCGTTCGTGTGCTCAAGCCCGGCGGGCGGTTGGTCATCCTGACGAGCGTCTCTCCGTCGATACCGGGAGTCGGTGCGGCGATCGCGCGGTTCGGTGGCGTCACCGTCTTCGGGAAGGACGAGATCACCGGATGGCTCGACGACCTCGGTCTCGTCGACGTCGAGCAGACCGTCGAGGGACTGGCCCAGACCATCGCCGCGACGAAACCGCGCGATCTGACCGCCCCGGACCGACGAGGGAAGTCCGGGTGAACAGCATGACTGCGCAATCGGATAAGCCGCGGTACGAGGTGGCTGTGATCGGGGCAGGGCCCGGCGGCATCGCGGCGGGCGTCAAGCTGCGCGCGGCCGGGATCGACGACTTCGTCGTACTGGAGCGAGCCGACGACGTCGGCGGCAGCTGGCACGAGAACGACTACCCCGGAATCGCCGTCGACATCCCGTCGACGACCTACCAGTACTCCTTCGCCCGGAACCCGAACTGGTCGCGCTTCTTCGCCTACGGGCCGGAGGTGAAGGAGTATCACGCCGAGGTCGCGCGTCGCTACGGCGTCTACGAGCGCGTGCGGTTCAACGCGAACGTCGATAGCGAGGTCTGGAACCCCGACCTCCACTGCTGGGAGCTGAATCTCAGCAGCGGCGACACCGTCACCGCCCGCTTCGTCATCAGTGCCGTTGGTGCGTTCGTGCGGCCCAAGGGGGACGTCGGAATCCCCGGCGCCGACGCGTTCCGGGGCAAGGTCCAGCGGCCGACCGATTGGGATCACGACTACGACATGGCCGGCAAGAGCGTCGCCATCATCGGCACCGGCGCCAGCGCCGTCCAGATCATCCCGGCCATCGCGCCGGACGTCGGCGAGCTGACCGTCTTCCAGCGCACACCGGTCTGGTCCGTCCCGAAGCCGGATTTCGCCGTCCCCGAGGCGATGAAGAAATTCCTCGCCGTGCCGGGCACGTCGGCGGCGCTCAACGGTGTGGCCTTCGTCCTCGTCGACGTGCTTCTCCGGTTCGTGAGCAAGACGCCGATGCCGGTCTTCAAACCGCTCGCCGACCGGTTCGACAAGTGGTCTATCGCTGGGTATCGGCGCTACGTCCGCTGGGTCGTGAAGGACGCGGAAACCGCGGCGAAGCTGACCCCGGACTTCGGACTGCTCGCGAAGCGCCCGACCATGTCGAGCCACTATCTCTCCGCGTACAACCGCCCCAACGTGCACCTGGTCACCGAGCCGATCGAGAAGATCACGCCGACCGGGGTGAAGACGCGCGACAGCGTGCTGCACAAGGCGGACGTGCTCGTGCTGGCCACCGGGTACGAAGTCTTCTCGGATCCAGAGACCTACGTGCCCGGCACCGTCGTCGGTCGCGACGGCTTCGACCTTGCGAAGTTCTACAACGACGAAGGACTGCGGGCCTATCAGAGCGTGTCCGTGCCCGGCCTGCCGAACCGATGGACGCTCGTCGGCCCCTATTCGTGGAGCGGCACCGGCTGGCACGCCTTCGTCGAGGTCACCGCCGATCACGCGGTGCGGGCCATCGGCGAGACGAAGCGGCGTCGCGCGGTCGTCTGCGAAGTGCGGCGAGAGGTCGCTGACGCTTACCACCGCGCCGTTCACGCCAGCGCCGAAGGCGTCCGCTACTACCTGTGCGAACTCAACGGAGACGTGCCGACGTACTACCGCAATTCGCAGCGGGACAGCACCTACATCCGGCCGGAGGGCTTCTTCGCGGCGCGCAAGCAGACCCGCGAGTTCCCGCTCGACGACTACCGCTATGAAACCGCCGACGCCCTCGAACGGCCGGTGCGGGCCGAGACCGCTGTCTAGCACGCCGCGAAGGATCGAAAGGTGAGGACCATGGGAGCAATCCAGATCGGCGACATCGCCACGATGTCGAAGGAAGACCGCCAGAAGGTGGACCGCAGGTACGACTTCCTGCTGAAGCTGCACGGGAAGAACGGCAGGCGGGCGCTGGCCATCGCCGAGACGCCGCGGGTGGACAACGGGTACTTCGGGCCCGAGTCCATCAGCTGGAAGGTCTATCAGAACGTGATGGTCGCCGGCATGGGAGCGCTCTCGGGGTTGTTCATCTCGGTCCTCGATCCCGACGGCGCCTACGGTGTCGGCCACCACACGACCTACTACTACGACACGATCGGGCGGATCCGCCGGAGTCTGCACTTCTTCGCCGGGGCCGTAGGCGGTGACACGGCCGGCGCGGAGAAGGTCGGCGTCGACCTGTTCCGGAAGCATTCGCACGTCACCGGCGAGATCCCGGCGACGGGTGAGCTATTCGAGGCCAATCACGTCGAGACCCTCAAGTTCACCTACGTGGTCGGCTGGCCGCATCTGTGGCGCGCCTACAAGGCGTTCGGCGACCCGAACGCGACCGACGAGGACGAGCGCCAGTTCTACCGCGAGCAGGTCAAGGTCTGCCAGCTGATGGGTATGCCCGCCGACGAACTGCCCGACACCCCGGAAGCCGTCGAGGAATGGGTGCGTCGAGCCGAGCGCGAACTCATGGCGTTCACGCGCCCGGCCCAGGAGCTGACGGATTTCATGACGCATCCGCCCCTGACGCCGCTGTATCCCAACGCCGTCATCGGGCCGCTCATGCGGGTGGCGATCTGGGGCGCCATCCCGCTGCTCACCCCGTACGTCCGGGAGATCACCGGCCTCAGCCACTACCGCGTGCGAGCGCGCGTCGGACACACCCTCGTCAAGACGGTGGCGCGGGCCTTGCGCAACCCGGTCTTCGAACGGGTCTTCGTTCCCTACTTCGGTCCCGAAACCTGGGGGTACATGCACAACGCGATCCGGCATGCCGACCGCACGGGACATGAGCCGATGACCCACGACCCCGGACTCGCGCTGCAACTGGGCAAGCGGGGGCCGTCGCGATGCCCGATGGCCAACCTCGCCGGCGGGGAGTCCGCCGACGAGCGCGAGGTCGACGAGAAGCACATAGCGCAGGTCGACGCATGACCCGGGTCGATGTGATCAGCAACGAGCGCGTTCTCGACGATCGCCACCATTTGCACGAGTTTCAGGACTTCTGGCGGGAGCGTCCGGTCGCGCTCGTCTTCCTCCCGCAGTTCGGCAGTGCATTCGCGCTCGAGCAGGCGAAGGAGTTGACGGCGCGGCACGACGAGATCGCGGCGCTGGGCGCCGACGTCGTGCTGATCGGTATCGGCACCTCCATCCAGGGGTTCACCTTCCGGCAGCGAGCGGCGTCCCGCACTCCGGTGATGGTCACCGAGGACCACACGCTCTATCGGACGATGGGCCTGGCGACACGGCGTCGCCTGCTCGACCCCTACCGGCTCGGCCGCGGCATCGTCCGAGTGCTGGGCAAAGGCGTCTACCCATACCAGCGAACCGGCGATCCGGCCCGGCTCGGCGGCATCTTCGTCGTCGACCGCGGCGGGCGTGCGGTCACTTGGGAGTACCGGCAGAAGCACGTCGCCGACGTGATTCCGGGCGACCGAGTGGTCGACGCGCTGCGCGCGGTGGCGGCGGCCCACGAACCGGACCGGCTGTCCGCGCGATAGTCGAGCCGCTCATAGCCGTAGAGCCGCAACCGCTCGCTACCGCTGACCTTCGGCGGTGTGGGTGCGCGCGGCGCGGTCGAAACCGGCCGGGATCTCGTAGATCCGTCCGTCGAAGCCGGCCCGGTACAACCGGCCCGCCGAGAAGCCGCGGTCGCCGCGCCCGTAGGTGACGACACTCGACGTGGGCAGGCCCGACGCGAGAACGCAGTACCGGCCGGGCGCGGTGACGCGGACGATGCGCCCGGACAGGTTGAACGGCACGATCGGGCGGTCGCGCGAATCGAGCGTCAGCCCGTCCGGCGCGTCGCCGTAGCCGACGGTCAGCAGATTCTGCACGACGCGAGGATTGGACGTGGAGACTCGGCTGACGCCGGGGTTGACGAACGTGCGCGCCAGGTAGAGGAAGCGGTCGCCGCGACCGAGGACGGCGCCGTTGGCGCTCGGGAGCGAACCCCACGCGGGTTGCACGCGTCCGGCCGGGCTGATCCTGGCGATCTGATTGCCGAAGTCGTTGGTGGCGTAGACGTTCCCCGCGCGCGAGACCGTCAGGCCGTTCGCCGCGGACAGTCCGCCGACCCACGGGCGCAGCACCCGGGAGCGCACGTCCAGGCGCGCGATGCCGGCCGGGCGGAGAGCATCGCCGGCCAGCACCCCGGCGTTGCCGTAGCCGACGAGAAGCGTCCCGCCCGGCGTCCACGCCAAGCCACCGGCACTGCCGTCGGGCACGCGTGCGATCGCGACCGCGGGCGCACCGGGGCGGCTCAACCGGAACACGCGACCGCTGGCCGCGTCCGACGCGTACAGCCGGCCGGCCCGGTCGACGGTGAGACCCTCGAGTGCGGCACCCGGAACCGAGCCGACGAGCCGCGGTGGTTGGGCGCCTGGGCAGGGCGGCGCTGCGGTCGCCGCACCGGCACCCGCGACGAGGGCCCAGGCAGCGGCGACGGCGGTGGTCGCGGCGACGAACGGGGTAATCCTGTTTCGCATCGTGGTGGCGCTCCTTCTCCGTCTCGGCGCAGCCGACGCTACGCCACTCGGCGTCGGGCGCAAGGGTTTGCGGCGATCTCGCCGGTACCCGGCGGCGTGGCGCCGGCGGCTAAGCTGCGGTCATGCCGAACTTCGCCGTCGAATACACCTACGCGCCCTCGGGCGCCGCGCTCCGCGACGAACACCGTCCCGCCCACCGGCAGTGGTTGGGCGACGGACACGATAGCGGCGTCGTGCGGATGGCTGGTCCGTTCGCGGACGGCAGCGGCGCGTGGCTGATGATCGTTGCCGAGAGCCGCGACGACGTGGCCAACTATCTAGCGGGCGATCCGTTCGCGAAGGTCGGAGCCATCGCCGCGACGCGAATCCACGAGTGGGTCAACATTTTCGGTCCGTTCGGCGACTAGCCGCTCACCCATCGCCCTCGCCGGCGAGGAACTCCTTCGCCAGGCGTTTCGGGGCCCGGTCGAGCCAGGCATCGGTGATCATCTCGCGCAGCTCGTCGAGGTCGATCGCGTCGAGACGGGCGAGCACGGCCGGATAGCCGTCGAAGTGGGGGATCGTGAAGAAGGTCTCCGGCTCACTGGCGATCAGCTCGTGCTTGGCGTTCTCGTCCGGCACGCGCAAACCGATGATCTCGCCGCCCGGGATCTCGCGGCCGAGCTCGGTCAGCGCCTTGACGTCGGACTTGTTCAGCGGTCGCTCCCACACGAAGCCCTTCTTCGCGACGCAGAACATCTGGTTTCCCCAGGAGGTCTTCTCACTCGTCTGCGGCAGCGCGAGTGCCAGGCGCCGGACGTCGTCGAATGTCGGCATGGCTTTACGGTAGTCGTCAACGCTCTTGCCGCAATGCCTTCTTCTCGTAGCCGTCGCGGGCCGACGACCTGGCCACCGCATCCACCTGATCAGGCACGGTCCGCCGCAGCACCGCGTCGCGGATGCGCTGCGGCAGCAGTCCCGTTGCGGCGACCAGCGGGCCGACGTAGCCCGGCAGCGTCACGATGAACCGTGGACGCGCGATCACATCGACGACCGCCTCGGCGACATCGTCGGGCGACAACATCTTCGCGGCACCGGTCGCGGTGCCCGCGGCCAGCTCGGTGTCGACGACGCCGGGCAGGATCGCCGAGATCGTCACGCCGCTTCCGCGCAGCTCCTCCCGGACGCCGGTGAGATAGCCGAGGACGCCGTGTTTGGTTGCGGCGTAAGTCGATTCGCCGGGCGGCGCCAGTTTCGACGCCGCGGAGGCGACGGTGACGATCTGCCCGGCGCCGCGAGCGCGCATGGCCGGAGCGGCGAGGCGCACCCCGCGGATCACGCCGAGCAGGTTGACCGCGACCATCGCCTCGGCCGCGGACGGCGGCTCCTCGTCGAACGGGCCCACCCACATGACGCCGGCATTGTTGACGAGGACGTCGATCGGGC
The DNA here is from genome assembly GCF_000241265.1 of Gordonia araii NBRC 100433. GTDB lineage: Bacteria > Actinomycetota > Actinomycetes > Mycobacteriales > Mycobacteriaceae > Gordonia > Gordonia araii. The sequence continues at coordinate 139,360 of NZ_BAEE01000048.1, read as the reverse complement.
CGAGGTCGGCCTGGACGGCGTCGAGGAATGCGGTGAACGAACCCTCGTCGGTGACATCGAGCGCATAGCCGCGTGCACCGACCGCCACGGCTCGCTGCTCGGCGGCAGCCGCGTCGCGATCGCCGATCCCGACGACTGCTCCCTCTGCGGCGGCCCGCGCGGCGATAGCCGCACCGATCCCATTCGCACCGCCCGTCACGGCGACGACCAACCCGGCTACAGAACGTCTTCTCATGGATTCAGCTTGACAGAACCGGCCCGACCGGGCGACGAGGCGCCGCAGAGTTGCCATACTCGGTGAATGCACCGCGCCCCCCGCATCCACGCCGGCATCGTCGCCCTGGCCGTGGCCACGCTCGGCCTGACCGGATGTGCGGCCGACGAGGCCCCGACGCAGCGCACGGAGACCACCGCCGACGACGCCGAGCCGACACCGCTCGGGTTCATCCCCATCACCGATCGGCGGACCGGTCATCTCGACGACGGCACGAATTGGACGGTCATGCTGCCCCAGGTGCAGGGCGGCGACCCGCAGGTCCGGGCGGCGTTCAACGGTGAGCTCGACGCGATCCTGGTGAAGCTCACCGGACAGCCGAGCGGGAACGGTCTGACTATCGGCGACGGCGGCCTCGGCACGGCCGAACGCAGCCGGGCGATCGTCGGTGCACGCACCGTGTCCGGGGTGGTGATCGTGCTGAGCAACGCGAAGGGCGCCGCGCATCCGAACGTCAACGTCGAGACGGTCGTCGTCGACGGACGCACCGGCGAGGTCATCGACGAACCTTTCGAGGACGCCGAGCGGGCCAGGGGCGTACTCAGCGGGCTGGCGGCCGCCCACGACCCGACCGGCCGGCTGCGCGACGGCGCCACCTCTTCGGACTTCACGTCGTGGATCCCGCTGCCCGAGGGCCTGCATGTCTACGTGTCCGTGCCCCACGTGATGGGCGACTACGTGCCGGTGACGATTCCCTGGAACAAAGTCTCGGGCCTGCTCAGCGCCGATGCCCGCCAGGTCCTGGTCGGCTGAGTCGTGGCCGACTATCGGGAACAGGTCACCGCCGATCTGGATCGGTGGATCACCGCCGGATTGGTGCAGGCCGACAAGCGTGAGGCGATCCTGGCGACCCTGCCCGTTCGGCGCCGGCTCGACGCGGTCACCGCGCTGATCTGGGTCGCCGCGGTGCTGCTCGGCCTCGCGGTGATCGCGTTCATCGGGGCGAATTGGGAGGCGATACCGAGACTCGTCCGGTTCGGCCTGCTGCTCGTGGCATTCCTGACCGCCGCGGCGTGCGGAGCCGAAGCCACGCGTCGTAAACGGACCGTCGTCGCCGACATCGCACTCACCGTCGCCTCCCTGGTCTTCGCCTCGGCCATCGGATTGACCGGGCAGATCTTCGAGCTCACCGGAAGTCCGCCCGCGGTTCCCTACGGCGCGGGCGCCGCCGCCCTGGCGCTCGGTCTGGCGGGCCGTTCGCGCGGCGCACTGGTCGTCGGCGTCGTCGCCGTCATGATCGGCGACCTCCTCATCGCCGACGGTGGTTTCGGCATGCCCATCACCGTCGTCGTGGCCCCGGCCGTGCTGTGGATCGCGCTTCGCTGGCGCTCCTCATTGCTGGCGCACGTGTCGTCGATCGCGACGCTGGTCGCACTCGTGTGGATCGCGGCGCACCATTCGCTTCAGGACTGGGCGCTGCTGGCGTTCGCCGGGGTGCCGGCCTTGGCCGCGGCGGTGTTCACGGCGGCACCGCTATTCGGCGGGCCGGACGATAAGACCCGCGCGACCTTGTCCCGTATCCCGGCCACGTGGTTCGTCGTCGGCGCGCTGGGGTTCTTCATCGCCGCCGGGTACACCGGCGCCTTCGAGGACAACGCGGCACTCGGACTGGTGCATCGGGTCGTGTGGATCGCGCTGTCGGCCGGCCTGATCGCCTTCGGCCGTTTCGACCGGCGGGACGTGCTCACCGGTATCGGCGTCGTCAGCCTGATCGGCGCGGCGTGCGGGCTGCTCAACGATCTCGGCCTCGACCTCATTCTCATCTCACTGGTGTTCCTCGGCTGTTCGCTCGTCGCGCTGGTCGTCGGACTCGTGCTTCGTCGCGGCCGCTCCGACTCCACGGCGAACGAGGAAGGTGCGCAATGACTTCCACGGAGACGGCCGGTGGGGTCGCACCGAACGGGATGCGGGAGAGGATGATCCGGCCTCTCCTCATCGTGGCGGTGGCCCTGGTGTGCGTGGCGGCGCTCGTCGGCATCGTGATCCGCGAAGGGATGGCCCGGTCGAGCGGTACCCAGGTAACGCTCGCGATGCAGGGCGTCGATCCCCGCGATCTCGTCCGCGGCCACTACGTCGCGCTGCGTCTGGCCGACGACATACCCGAAGGCCAGGTGTGCGTCGACAGTGCCGACGGAGAGTGGATCGCATTGCGGCGCAGCGGTTCCCGACACGTCGCCGTCGGCCAGTACCCCAGTCGCGACGAAGCCCAGCGGTTCGGCGACATCGCGGTGCGCGGCACGATGAGATGTCAGGGACGGACCGCGTGGATCGACATCGGCATCGACCGCTTCTACATCAACCAGCGTGACGCGACGGCGATCGAAAAGGCACTCACCGACGGGCGCGAAGCCGCGGCGATCGTCTCCGTCGGCGGTGACGGCAAGGCCAGGCTCGTCGGGCTCGACGTCGACGGCAAGCGCTACGACCTGAACTGGTAGCCGCTCGCGGTGCGCACCACCGGGCGCCGGTGGGTTGTGCCGAGACCCGGAACGGGCTCGCGGGCGGGGAAGTATTCTGTCGCGATTGGCAACGAACTGCGGAGGCGCGCGTGAGAAGTCGACTGGGTCTGCTGGTGGCGGTAGCCGCGGCGAGCATGGGCATCGTCTACGGCTACGACCAATCCAACATCGGTGCGGCCATGGAGTACGTCGGCGCCGAGTTCACCCTCGACGACACCGGTAAGCAATGGCTGTACACGATCGCCGTGATCGGCTCGATCATCGGCGCCCTCGTCGCGGGCCCGCTGGCCAATCTGATCGGCCGCAAGAAGTCGATGATCGCGGTGGCCGTCGGCTACGGCCTGTTCGCCGTGTTGTCGGGCATCGCACCCAACTTCGCGTCGCTGCTCGGCGTGCGCTTCCTGCTCGGCATCACCGTCGGCATCTCCCTCGTCGTCGTTCCGGTGTTCGTCGCCGAGTCGGCCCCGGCGCGCACCCGCGGCGCGATGCTCGTCGCGTATCAGATGACCACGATCATCGGCATCATCTTCGGCTTCGTCATCGGCTACTTCCTCGCCGGCCACGCCGCGTGGCGGTGGATGCTCGGTTTGGCCCTCGTGCCGTCGATCCTGGTGATCGTCATGCTGGTGCGTCTGCCGGACACTCCCCGATGGCTCCTGGCCCAGAACCGCCCGGCACAAGCGCGCGAGGCGCTGCGGGCCATCGACCCCGACGCCGACGTCGAGGCGGAGATCGCCGAGATGCAGGCGGCGTTGCAGGAGGAGTCCGGCGGTCGCCTCGCCGAGATGGTGCGCAGGCCATGGTCGAGGGCAACGGTTTTCGTGCTCGGGCTGGGCTTTCTGATTCAGATCACCGGGATCAACGCGGTCGCGGTGTACGGGCCGCGGCTGTTCGAGTCGATGGGCTACACCGACGACTTCGGAAAGCTGCTGTTGCCCGCGCTCGTCCAGGTGTACGGGCTCCTCGCCGTGATCCTCGCGCTGCGCTGGGTCGACCGCGTCGGGCGGCGGCCGCTGCTGCTCGGCGGGATCTTCGCGATGATCGTCGCGACCGGAATCCTGATCGCCGTCTATGTGGCGGAGGACGGCGGCGATGCCAAGCTGCTGTGGGGATTCACCGGCCTGGCGCTGTTCACGATGGGCTTCTCCTTCGGGTTCGGCGCACTGGTCTGGGTGTACGCGGGCGAGAGCTTCCCGGCGCGGCTGCGATCCTACGGATCGTCGGCGATGCTGACCTCCGACCTGGTCGCCAACGCGATCGTCGCGCAGTTCACCCTGACGCTGATCAACAGCCGGATCGGCGGTGCGGGCACCTTCGCGATCTTCGGGGCCTTCGCGGTTCTCGCCTTCTTCTTCGTCCTCCGACTGGCGCCCGAGACCAAGGGCCGCACCCTGGAGGACATTCAGCACTACTGGGCCGACGGCGCCAAGTGGACCGGGCGCGAAGACGCCGCGGTGCACCAAGATGCTGCGCTTGCCGAGCGGGAGCGGGCGTCGCGGCCGTGACCGAACGCGTGGTCACCGCCGCGCGCCTCGTCTTCGACGGCGAGGTGCTCGAGCCGGGGTGGCTGCGAATCGTCGACGGGACGATCGTCGACGGCGGGGGCGGGTCTCCGTCGGCGGCCATCGCGGGCACGATCGTGCCGGGTTTCGTCGACCTGCACTGCCACGGGGGCGGCGGCTACAACTTCACCGACCCGGATCTGGAGAAAGTGCGCGCCGCGCTGGCCTTCCACGCCGAGGGCGGCAACGCGGCGACGATGCTCAGCCTGGTCACCGCACCGGCCGACGTCCTGCTCGCCCAGGTGCGTCGGCTGGCACCGCTGGCGGCGTCGTCCGAGGCGCTCGGTATCCACCTCGAAGGTCCGTGGCTGGCTCAATCCCGTTGTGGTGCACAGGACCCCCGTTCGATGCGATTGCCCGACCCGGTCGAGATCGAGGCACTCCTCGCCGCCGGCGACGGCACCATCGCGATGGTGACCATCGCACCGGAGCTGCCCGGAGCACTGCCGGCGATCGACCGGTTCGTCGAGGCCGGCGTCGTCGTCGCGATCGGGCACACCGACGCCTCCTACGAGCAGACGTCGGCGGCGATCGACCGCGGCGCCACCGTCGGCACCCATCTGTTCAACGGGATGCGGCCGTTCGCGCACCGGGACCCCGGGCCGGTGCTCGCCCTGCTCGACGACGAGCGGGTGGCGGTCGAACTCATTGGCGACGGTGTCCACGTCGATCAGCGCGTCGTCGACTCGCTGGCGCGACGCATCGGTCCGCACCGCGTCGCCCTCGTATCCGACGCGATGGCAGCCGCCGGGATGGCCGACGGGCCGTATCGGCTTGGTGCGCTCGACGTGACGGTGCACGAGGGGGTGGCGCGGTTGTCGGGAGGAGACACCATCGCCGGGGGAACGTCGACGATGGCCGATCTCTTCGAACGGTTCTGTCCGCCCACGGTCGCGGACCCGGCGTCTTTGCGCGCCGGGATCGAGGTGACGTCGACGACTCCGGCGCGAGTGCTCGGGCGCGACGACCTGGGAGTGCTGCGCATCGGCGCACCCGCCAGCTTCGCCGTCGTCTGAAATTGCGGGCCGGTATTGTCCTGTCGGTGACTGAGATCCAGCAGGTTCCGCGTCGACGGATCGTCGTCGCGTCGATGGTCGGCACCACCATCGAATTCTTCGACTTCTACATCTACGCGACGGCCGCGGTCTTCGTCTTCCCCAAGCTGTTCTTCCCGTCGGGCAACCAGACCGCCAGCCTCCTGGCTTCCTTCGCGGTGTTCGGCGTCGCGTTCGTCGCGCGGCCCGTCGGGTCGGTCCTGTTCGGGCACTTCGGCGACCGCATCGGGCGCAAGGCGACATTGGTCGGCTCGCTGCTCACCATGGGAATCGCGACCTTCGTCATCGGTCTGCTCCCGACCTTCGAGGCCATCGGCTACGTCGCGCCGATCCTGCTGGCATTGCTGCGCTTCTGCCAGGGAGTCGGGCTGGGCGGCGAGTGGTCCGGGGCCGCGCTGCTGGCGACGGAGACCGCGGAGGAGGGCAAGCGCGGCTGGGCGGCCATGTGGCCCCAGTTGGGCGCGCCGCTCGGGTTCCTGCTCGCCAACGGCGTCTATCTGGCGATGATGGTGGGCATGGGGTTCGACAAGAACTCCTCGCCGGCCGACCACCCGTTCTACGTCTGGGGCTGGCGCGTGCCCTTCCTGGCGAGCGCGGTCATGGTCATCGTCGGCCTCTACGTGCGCCTCCGGCTCGCCGAGACGCCCGTCTTCACCGCGGCGGTCGAGGCGGGGGAGAAGGTCCGCACTCCGCTGGCCGCGGTATTGCGCACTTCGTGGCGGCCGCTGATCCTGGGCACCTTCATCATGCTGGCCACCTACACGCTCTTCTACCTGATGACCGCGTGGGCCAGCTCGTACGGGACCCAGAAGTCCACGGCCGAACACACGACGAATCTCGCGATCGCGCCGACCAGATTCATCGAGCTGCAACTGATCGCGGTGCTGTTCTTCGCGGCGTTCATCCCCGTCTCCGGCCGGCTCGCCGACCGGATGGGCCGCAAGCCGGTGTTGATCGCCATCACGATCGGCATCATCGCCTTCGGCTTCACCTTCAACCAGGTGATCGGCCCCGACGTCGCCTCCGAGGCCACGATGCTGGGCTTCCTGATCGTCGGCATGACGTTGATGGGGCTCACGTTCGGGCCGATGAGCGCCGTGCTGCCCGAACTCTTCCCGACCAACGTCCGCTACACCGGCTCGGGCATCTCGTACAACGTCGCCTCCATCCTCGGTGCCGCGGTCGCGCCGTTCATCGCGACCGCGCTCGCGGCGAGTCACGGCGTCGGGGCGGTCGGTATCTATCTGGCCATCGCGGGCGCCATCACGCTCGTCGCGCTGATCCTCGCCCCGGAGACGCGCGACGTGGAGCTGACCCGGTTGTGACATGAGTGCGCTGCCGCTGGCCGAAGTCGTCGCGACGTCCGAGCGCGTCGGCGCCACCCGTTCGCGCACCGAGAAGACGGCGGCGATCGCCGAGTTGCTGCGCCGGGCGGACGCCGACGAGATCGCGACGGTGACGTCGTGGCTGTCGGGGGAGTTGCCGCAGGGGCGCATCGGGGTCGGTTGGGCGAGTCTGCGCAACCTCAGCGATCAGGCGGCGTCCGCCGAGTCCGTCCTCACCGTCGCCGGCGTCGACGAGACCTTCACCCGTATCTCCGAGCTGCGCGGTCCCGGGATGGCGCGCGCCCGCAGCGACCTCATCGTCGGATTGTTCGGGGCGGCCACCGATACCGAACAGCGCTTCCTGCGCGGGCTGCTGTCGGGCGAGATCAGGCAGGGCGCGCTGGCGGGAGTCGTCACCGACGCGGTCGCCGTGGCGACCGGAATCGGCAAGGACGAGGTACGGCGCGCGGTCATGCTGACCGGGTCGCTGCCGCAGACGGCACTCCTGGCCGCCGTCGGCGGTGCCGAAGCGCTGGCCGAAGTGACCATGGTCGTCGGGCGGCCGGTCGCGCCGATGCTGGCGACACCCGCCGAGTCGGTCGACGCGGCGTGGGAGGAACTGGGCCCGCGGGTCGTCGTCGACGCCAAGTACGACGGGGCGCGCATCCAGGTCCACCGCGACGGCTCCGAGATCGCCGTCTTCACCCGCTCCCTGCGGGAGATCACCGGCGCCGTGCCGGAGGTCGTACGGCTCGTCGGCAAATTACCTTGCCGCACAATCATTCTCGACGGCGAGACCCTCGCCATCACCGAAGACGGAAAGCCGAGGCCGTTCCAGGAGACGATGAGCGGTTTCGGTTCTGACGGCGCGCTCCGGCCCTATTTCTTCGATTGTCTGCACCTCGACGGTCGGGATCTGATCGACGAACCGCTGCACGCGCGCCTCGCCGCGCTCGAGTCGGTCGCCTCGGGTCTGCGGATACCCAGCCGCGAGGTACACGATGCTCGGGAGGTCCGGACCTTCTTCGAGTCGTCGGTCGCCGCCGGGCACGAGGGCGTGATGGTGAAGTCGCCCGACGGACTGTATGCCGCGGGGCGGCGAGGAAGGTCGTGGCAGAAGATCAAACCGGTCCACACCTTCGATCTGGTGGTGCTGGCCGCCGAATGGGGGTCCGGCCGGCGACGCGGATGGCTGTCGAACATCCACCTGGGCGCCCGTGATCCCGATGACGGGCCGCCGATCATGGTGGGCAAGACCTTCAAGGGGATGACCGACAAGCTGCTGCAATGGCAGACCGAAGAGTTTCCGAAGCACGAGGTAGAGCGCGACCAGCACACCGTCTACCTGCGCCCCGAGCTCGTCGTCGAGGTCGCGGTCGATGGCGTCCAGCGCAGTTCGCGTTACCCGGGCGGGCTAGCGCTGCGCTTCGCCCGAGTGATCCGCTATCGGCCGGACAAGACGCCGGCCGAGGCCGACACCATCGCCGACCTCGCCAGACTCGGCCCCTGAAACGCCGAGTGGGCACCTGACCCACGCCGAGTGGGCACCTCACCCCTGCCGAGTGGGCACCTCACCCCTGCCGAGTGGGCACCTCACCCCCGTCGAGTGGGCACCTGACCCACGCCGAGTGGGCACCTCACCCACGCCGAGTGGGCACCTCGCCTAGGCCGAGTGGACGGCAGGAATCCAGCATCTATGACCCGGAGCGCTGGCTGAACGCGGGTTAGGGTGAGGCTATGACACCGGAAAAGGCGGCGGATGCCGCATGGTCGGCAGCGGCGACGCTTGTGCTCGTCGTGCGTGTGTTGGCAACGATCGCGACCGTGCTGACCGTGCTCGCGTGGGTGGTGATGGCCGTTCGCAACTCGTTGAACAACGTGTGGCTCTGGCCGGCGGTCGGGTCGATCATCGCGTTGCTCGTGAGCACCTGGCTCTACGGCTGGCTGCGCGTGCGCTATTCAAGCTCGGATTCTTAGCGCCCAGGTGCCCACTCGGCACAGGTGAGGTGCCCAGTCGGCGTGGGTGGGGTGCCCAGTCGGCGGCTAGAACTGGACCTGCGGCGGGGCCTGCTGGCCTTCGGGTGCCTGGTAGAAGTCGCGCGCCTTCACCCCGGCAATGCCGCCGAAGAACATCCACGGAATCGTCTGGACCAGCTGGTTGAGGCGGGACACCGCGTCGTTGTAGAACTGCCGGGCGAAGCTCAGCTTGTTCTCGGTGTCGCTGAGTTCGTTCTGCAGCTGGATGAAGTTCGTCGACGCCTTGAGGTCGGGGTAGTTCTCGGCGACGGCGAACAGTCGGCCCAACGCACCGGTCAGGCCCTGATCGGCCGCGGCCTTCTGCTCGACCGTGCCGTTCTGCGCCGCCTGCGCGACCGCGCCGCGGGCCCGCGCGACCTCTTCGAAGACGCCGCTCTCGTGAGCGGCATAGCCCTTCACGGTGTTCACCAGGTTCGGGATCAGGTCGGCCCGTCGGGTGAGCTGGACATCGATGCCGCCGAGCGCCTCCTGGGCGGCGATGTCGGCCTTGCGCAGCTTGTTGAAGCCGGTGATGCCGAACAGCACGAGTGCGCCGATCAGTACCACGAGGATGATCAAAACGATCGCGCCGATAGTCACGTCCGTTGCCTTTCGTCGGGTCTCGGGTTTGAGATTACTGCCTGATGAGGCGAGGTGTCGGGCTTACCAGGAGCCGCCGCCACCGCCGCCTCCGCCGCCCCCGGAGAAGCCCCCGCCGGAGAAGCCTCCGCCGCTGCTGCTCGACGACGCCTGGCTGGCGGTGTACGCCGAGATCGACGACGAGAGGCTCGACTCGAAACTGTCGATCCCGCCGGGTCCGGAGAGCAGCATCGCCGACACCGGAGCGCCGTGGGGGGTGACGATCCATGAAGGTGTCGGGGGCTCGGTGCCCATCGCCATGCGGTACTTGTTGGCCCAGGCCGCGGCCGCGCCGAAGGCGACCGCGTACGGGATGAACGACGTGTACAGGTCCTTGCGCGCGCTGAAGTCCAGCCGCTCCTTGTTCGACGGCGTCGACAGCAACCGCTCGAAACCGCCCGCGCGCGACCAGATGTCGCGGCCGAGCAGGGTGCGGCGGGTGCCGACGCCGGGCAGCATGAGCCCGATCCCGCCGATCACGAAGGCGGCCAACGGCAGCACGACTAGCGAGAATGGGTACAGCTTGAACAGGAAGAGGACGCCGCAGAGGATTAAGCCGAGGCCGACCAGCGTCCGGCCGATCGTCTCGAACGCGCTGCGGGTGATGGCGCCGGACTGCACACCCCAGATCTTCACCGCCTCGGTGACCGAGGACTGCGCCCCCTGGAGTTTCTCGCCCGCGTCGACCGAGCCGTCGGCCTTGAACGTCCGTCCGGTGTCGGTGATGCCGAGTTTGCGGCCGACGGCCTGACTGACGGGATCGGCCTGCGACCACCGCTGGGCGTCGGCGTCGGAGACGACGGTGAAATCGCCGTTGTCCTCACGCACGATGTGTACGAGTTTCTGCTCGGCCAGGAACAGCAGCGTGGCGGTCAGACCCTTGACCGGCGACGTCTCCCTGGTGACGTAGTAGGTCTGCACCGGGGAGAGCGTCGTGTTGGTGCGCGGGTCGGTCGGCGGTTCGAACATGACCGGCAGCAGCGGGATCTCCTCGCGACTGCGCCACGTCCAGAACAGCCCGATTCCCAAGCCGATCGCCGACACCAGCAGGATCAGGATGACGAGCGGCAACGATCGCCCGAGCACGGGGTCGAGGCGGACCGACCACGGCACGGTCGTGCGCTTCGGCGGTGCCATGTCCAGGTCGGCGAGCACCGCGACGCCGTTGTGCGAGCCGAGTCGGCCCGTCGTCACCTCGATGGTCTGCGGGTCGGCCGCGCGGTCGGTGCAGGGATCGTTGTTGCTGGTGGCGCACGAGTAGTTGGTCGTCTTGGCGGGCAGCCGGACCGTCACCTTCGACGCCTCGATCGGCATCGACCACCCGTCGGAGACGACGCGCCACCGGAACCGTGCCTTCTCGCGATCACCCCAGCTGGAGGTGACCTCGCCGTCGCCGGGCCGGGAGTTCGCCGGTTCGAGCACCCCGTTGATCGTGTAGGTGAGTGTGTAGACGTGGGTGCCGCTGTCGACGTAGCGGTCGGCCGACCCGATCTTGGCGACGTGGAAGCGTTTGCCGCGCTCCCACTGAGTGGTGAACGGCTCGGGGTGACCGTCCATGGTCACCCGGAGGTCCTTGGGCATGTAGCGCACGCGCGGGTTGGACGAGTCCGCGACGTCGAAGTACCGGAAGATGCCGTGGCGCCCGAAGGGGAACTCGGTGGTCAGCTTCTCTTCGGCATGCAGGGTGCCCTTGTCGTCGACGGTGTAGACGGCCTCGTAGTTGCTGATCCGCACCGGGTCGGTGGATCCGCTGCCGTCGTCGCCGGTCAGCCCCAGTGGCACGGGGAGCAGCAGCCCGATCGCCGTGAGGAGGGCGACCAGGAAGGAGAGGAAGACGCGACGCACTATCGCAGCCTAATACCAACGGCCGCCGCGTTCGGTCAGGAACGCGACGGCCGTTTGGTCGGAACGAAGGTCGGCGACTACTTCTTGCCGCCGAGGATGCCACCCAGGATGCTGCCGAGTGCGCCGCCTGCGCCGCCGGCCTGCTGCTGGCCGCCACCGCCACCGAGGACGCTGCCCAGGATGCTGCCCAGGCCACCGGCACCGCCTGCGCCGCCGCCACCGCCGAGCGCACCACCCAGGATCTGGCCCAGTGCGCCGCCCGCGCCGCCGGCCTGCTGCTGCTGGCCGCCACCCTGCCCGCTCATGAGCTTCTGCGTTACGAAGGCGATGACCAGCGGGGCCAGCATTGGCATGACCTTCTTGATCAGATCAGAGTTGACACCGGCCGGTGCCTGGCCGGCCGCGGCCTTCGCCACGTCGTCGGTCTTGTCGCCGAACAGGCCCTTGACCACGCCGTCGCCGTCGCCGTCGTCGGCCGCCTTGGTCAGGTCCTCCGGCGCCGGACCGTCGGTCTCGGCGTGGGCCTGCAGTCCGGCCAGCAGGGTCGGCACGGCCTGTGCGACCGCGGCACCGGCCGTCGACTCGTCGACGCCGAGCTTCGAGGCGATGTCGCCGACCGGAATGGACTTCAACAGGTCATCAAGTTCAGACACGGGGTCTCCTTTGTTGTGGCGCCGAGGCAGGGTTTGAGGTCCGCGGTCGCCGGTGGGTTCATGCTACCGAACGAAGGAATCTCGCTGCTTCACTTACGGCGTGACGGGATTCGGGGGTGAGCATCGGGAACATCTGGAAAACGTGCCCTTGGTCGGGCCACGCCTGCAGTTGAGAGTCGGCGCCGGCCGCGACCAGAGCGGCGTGCAGGAAGTGGGCGTCGTCGGCCATCACCTCGCGCGCCCCGACCTGGATGAGCGTCGGCGGAAGGTCACCGGTCGGGCGCAGCCGCACCGTCATCCGCGGATGATCGGCCGGTTGTCCGCCGGTGTACATGTTCAAGAAGTGCTGTCCGGCCCTCGCGGTGATGATCGGATCCTTGAGTCCGCGCGCTTCGCGCGCCATCGCCAGGCCGAAGGTCGGATCCATCAGCGGGGAGAACAGCACCATCGCCCGGGGCTGCGGCCGCGACGCCGCCTGGTTGCTCGCCAGCAGGTCCATCGCCAGATGACCGCCAGCCGAGTCGCCGGCGACGACGATGTTCTCCGCGCGGTAGCCCTGGTCGAGCAGCCACTCGTATCCCCGCACGGTGTCGTCGCCCGCCGCGGGGAACTGGTGTCGGGGTGCCAGACGGTAGTCCAGGGAGAAGGCGACGCGATCGGTGCGGCGCGAGAGCCGGGAGACCAGGCCCCGGTGGGTGCGCGGGCTGCAGATCACGTATCCGGACCCGTGCAGGTAGTAGATGACCCCGGTGTCGGCGACACGGCGCTGCCCGACGCCGGGACCCCACACCCATTCACCGCGGACCTCGCCGCCCCCGGCGCGACTGCGCACGGTTTCGGTCAGCGTGCCGGTCGGGACCGGGCTCGCCAGGTTCAGCGCCTGGTTCACCATCGGGCGCAGCGCCCGGACCATCTGCGGCGATCCTAGTTTGGTGATGTTGAACGTCGGGTTGGCGACGCGGGTCAACGATCCGTTGATGGCGCGGGCCCGAAGCGAACCGCGGGCGCCCGGGGCGCCAGTATTCACGCTCACAAATTCTGACTGTAGCGCCTGCCGAGCAAGTGCTTGGGTAACTTGGCGGGTTGTGTTAGCCGCCAGCTAGCGCGATCGGTGTGTCGATCGGCGGCGGAACCGCGAAATACCTGTGAATTTTCGACGAAACATGCAGGTCATGGATACGAAACCTAATCGTCGCCGAATCCGATTTCCCGTCGTGGGCAATCGCGTGGGAGAATGGCTGAACATCTGAATCGTCAGCAACGACGCTGGCCACCGCCGCGCAGCCCGCGGCGGGAACTCACCCACAGTCCAATTGTTTGGGGTGCTCAGCGTCGCGCACCGTTCGAGTGCAAGGGGCGACCATGCAGCATGCTCCGGGACCCATCGGTCTCTACGATCCAGCCAACGAACACGACGCATGCGGCGTCGCGTTCGTCGTCGACATGCACGGCCGCAAGAGCCGCGACATCGTCGAGAAGGCGATCACCGCACTGGTCAACCTCGAACACCGAGGCGCGGCCGGCGCCGAGCCGAACACCGGTGACGGCGCGGGCATCCTGATCCAGACCCCCGACGCCTTCTTCCGCGACGTCGTGGACTTCGACCTCCCCGAAGAGGGGGCCTACGCCACCGGCCTCGCTTTCCTCCCGCAGGGCAGCGGCGACGCGAAGAACGCCGTCGAAGGCGTCGACAAGATCGTCGAGTCCGAGGGCTTGACGGTGCTCGGGTGGCGCGACGTCCCCATCGACGACTCCTCGATCGGCGCCTTGGCTCGTGACGCCATGCCGACCTTCCGGCAGGTGTTCATCGCCGGCGCGAGCGGCGACGACCTCGAGCGCAAGGCCTACATCGTGCGCAAGCGCGTCGAGCACGAGCTCGGCAACAAGGGAGCGGGGCAGGGCGCCGAGGCGTCGGGCACCGTGTACTTCCCGAGCCTGTCGGGGCGCACTTTCGTCTACAAGGGCATGCTGACGACCCCGCAGCTGCGCGGCTTCTACCTCGACCTGCAGGACGACCGCGTCGTCTCGGCCCTCGGCCTGGTGCACTCGCGGTTCTCCACCAACACCTTCCCGAGCTGGCCGCTGGCCCACCCGTACCGCCGCGTCGCCCACAACGGTGAGATCAACACCGTCAACGGCAACGAGAACTGGATGCGCGCACGCGAGGCGCTCATCGACATGTCGCACTTCGGTGGCGAGAGCGGCGACGACACCGTGGCCGACCGGATCTTCCCCGTCTGTACGCCGGGGGCGTCGGACACCGCGCGCTTCGACGAGGCGCTCGAGCTGCTGCACCTGGGCGGCCGCAGCCTCCCGCACGCGGTCTTGATGATGATTCCCGAGGCGTGGGAGCGCCACGAGTCGATGAAGCCCGAGCACCGCGCGTTCTACGAGTACCACTCGGCGCTCATGGAGGCCTGGGACGGGCCGGCCTCGGTGTGCTTCACCGACGGCACCGTCATCGGCGCCGTGCTCGACCGTAACGGTCTGCGCCCCTCGCGCATCTGGGTGACCAAGGACGGTCTGGTCGTCCTCGGGTCCGAGGTCGGCGTCCTCGACATCGACCACGCCGACGTCGTGCAGAAGCTGCGACTCCAGCCGGGCAAGATGTTCCTCGTCGACACCGCGCAGGGCCGGATCGTCGACGACGTCGAGATCAAGGACGAACTGGCCGCCGAGCACCCGTACGCGCAGTGGCTGGCCGACAACCAGATCAACATCACCGATCTGCCCGCGCCCGAGCACATCCACATGTCGCACAAGCGGGTCGCCCACCGGCAGCAGTTGTTCGGCTACACCAACGAAGATCTGAACATCCTCGTCAAGCCGATGGCTGCGACCGGCGCGGAGGCGATCGGGTCGATGGGCACCGACACCCCGGTGGCGGTTCTCTCGGCGCGCTCGCGACTGCTGTTCGACTACTTCCAGCAACTGTTCGCCCAGGTCACCAACCCGCCGCTGGACGCCATCCGCGAGGAGGTCGTGACCAGCCTCGGACAGCGGATCGGCGGCGAGCGCGACCTGCTGCACCCGACGCCGGAATCGGCGAAGCAGATCGTGCTGCCCAGCCCGATCATCGACAACGACGACCTGCGCCGCCTCATCACGATCGACGGTGAGAAGACCGGGTTCCCGTCGGTCCACATCCACGGCCTCTACCCCGTCGCCGAGGGCGGCGCCGGACTGCGTCGCGCCCTCGACGAGGTGCGCGCGAAGGTGTCGGCGGCGATC
The DNA here is from genome assembly GCF_000241265.1 of Gordonia araii NBRC 100433. GTDB lineage: Bacteria > Actinomycetota > Actinomycetes > Mycobacteriales > Mycobacteriaceae > Gordonia > Gordonia araii. Next base: position 124,301 of record NZ_BAEE01000048.1, on the reverse strand, counting down.
TCCGACGGCGCCCGCCTGATCATCCTGTCCGACCGCGAATCGGATGAGACGCTCGCGCCGATCCCGTCGCTGCTGCTGACGTCTGCCGTCCACCACCACATGGTGCGGGAGAAGACGCGCAGCCGGGCGAGCCTCGTCGTCGAATCCGGCGACGCCCGCGAAGTGCACCACATGGCGCTGCTGATCGGCTTCGGCGCGTCGGCGATCAACCCGTACATGGCCTTCGAGTCGATCGAGGACATGCTGGAATCCGGCGTGATCAACGGCGCGACCGGCGATCACGCGTCGGACTTCGCCACCGCCCGCGCGAACTACATCAAGGCCGCGGGCAAGGGCGTGCTCAAGGTGATGAGCAAGATGGGCATCTCGACCGTCCCGTCGTACAACGGCGCCCAGTTGTTCCAGGTCATCGGGCTGAGCCAGGAGACCTGCGACGAGTTCTTCACCGGGTGCAACAGCCAGCTCGACGGTATCGGGCTTGACGAGATCGCCGAGGAGGTGGCCGCGCGTCACCACCTGGCCTTCCTCGACCGGCCGGCGGAGTGGGCCCACCGCGAGCTGGAGGTCGGCGGCGAGTACCAGTGGCGCCGCGAGGGCGAGTACCACCTGTTCAACCCGGAAACGGTGTTCAAGCTGCAGCACTCCACCCGCACCGGCCAGTACGACGTCTTCAAGGAGTACACCGCGCTCGTCGACGACCAGTCGCGACGGCTCGGCACGCTGCGCGGGCTGTTCGACTTCAAGTTCGGCGACCGCGACCCGATCCCGATCGACAAGGTCGAGCCGGCGAGCGAGATCGTCAAGCGGTTCTCCACCGGCGCGATGAGCTACGGCTCGATCTCGGCGGAGGCCCACGAGACGCTCGCGATCGCGATGAACCGGCTCGGCGGCCGCTCGAACTCCGGTGAGGGCGGCGAGGATCCGCGGCGCTTCAGCCGCGACGAGAACGGCGACTGGCGCCGGTCGGCGATCAAGCAGGTGGCGTCGGGCCGCTTCGGCGTGACCAGCCACTACCTGAGCAACTGCACCGATATCCAGATCAAGATGGCCCAGGGCGCCAAGCCGGGTGAGGGCGGCCAGCTGCCGCCGCACAAGGTGTACCCGTGGGTGGCCGAGGTGCGCGGTTCGACGCCGGGCGTCGGGCTCATCTCGCCGCCGCCGCACCACGACATCTATTCGATCGAGGATCTCGCACAGCTGATCCACGACCTGAAGAACGCCAACCCCGAGGCGCGCATCCACGTGAAGCTCGTCTCCGAGCTGGGCGTCGGCACGGTCGCGGCGGGCGTCTCCAAGGCGCACGCCGACGTCGTGCTGATCTCCGGTCACGACGGCGGCACCGGGGCGAGCCCGCTGACGTCGCTCAAGCACGCCGGCGCGCCGTGGGAGATCGGGCTGGCCGAAACCCAGCAGACGCTGCTCCTCAACGGATTGCGCGACCGCATCGTCGTGCAGGTCGACGGTCAGCTCAAGACCGGGCGCGACGTGGTCATCGCCGCGCTGCTCGGCGGCGAGGAATTCGGTTTCGCGACCGCTCCGCTGGTCGTCTCCGGCTGCATCATGATGCGCGTCTGCCACCTCGACACGTGCCCGGTGGGCGTCGCAACGCAGAACCCGCTGCTGCGCGAGCGCTTCACCGGTAAGCCGGAGTTCGTCGAGAACTTCATGCTCTACGTCGCCGAGGAGGTGCGCGAACTGCTCGCGCGCCTGGGCTTCCGCACCCTGCAGGAGGCGGTCGGGCAGGTGGAGGCCCTCGACACCTCCAAGGCGCTGGCGCACTGGCAGAACTCGAAGGCGGGCAAGCTGGACCTGAGCCCGATTCTGGCCGAGCCCGAATCGCCGTTCATGAACCAGGACCGCTACTGCTCGGGCCGCCAGGACCACGCGCTGGACAAGGCGCTCGACCAGGAACTCATCGCCCAGTGCCGGGAGGCGATCGACACCGCGACCCCGGTCTCGGTCTCGATGGGGATCAGCAACGTCAACCGCACGGTCGGGACGATGCTCGGTCACGAGGTCACCAAGGCGCACGGCGCGCACGGCCTGCCCGACAACACGATTCAGATCGCGTTCACCGGGTCGGCGGGCAACAGTTTCGGCGCCTTCCTGCCCAGCGGCATCACGATGCGGCTGCAGGGCGATGCCAACGACTTCGTCGGCAAGGGACTGTCGGGCGGGCGCATCGTCGTGCGCCCCACCGAAACGATGCCCGACGACTACGTCGCCGAGAACAACATCATCGCCGGCAACGTCATCGGCTTCGGCGGTACCTCGGGCACCGTCTACCTGCGAGGCATCGTCGGCGAGCGGTTCTGCGTCCGCAACTCCGGCATCACCGCCGTCGTCGAGGGCGTCGGGGACCACGCGTGCGAGTACATGACCGGTGGCCGGGTGATCGTGCTCGGCGCCACCGGCCGCAACGTTGCTGCCGGCATGTCGGGCGGTATCGCCTACTTCTACGACCCGGACAACCGTCTGGTCGAGAACCTCAATCCCGAACTGGTGGACATCGAGCAGTTGGGCGACGACGACGTCGCCTTCCTCGCGGCGACGGTCGCGGACTACCGCGACGAGACCGGTTCGCCGGTCGCCGCTGCGATCCTCGCGGATTTCGACGCCCAGCGCGTCCACTTCCGCAAGGTGATGCCCCGGGACTACAAGCGGGTCCTACTCGCCATCGAGGCCGCCGAGCGCGACGGCCGCGATGTCAACGACGCGATCATGGAGGCGGCAAATGGCTGACACGCGCGGATTCCTCAAGCACACCGAGCGTGAGCTCCCGGAGCGACGTCCCGTCGAGCTGCGACTGCTCGACTGGAAAGAGGTCTACACCGACTTCGACAAAGACACCCTGCGCACGCAGGCGAGCCGCTGCATGGACTGCGGTGTGCCGTTCTGCCACAACGGGTGCCCGCTGGGGAACCTGATTCCGGAGTGGAACGACCTCGTCTACCGCGACCGCTGGCACGAAGGCATCGAGCGGCTGCACGCGACCAACAACTTCCCGGAGTTCACCGGGCGGCTGTGCCCGGCGCCGTGTGAGTCGTCGTGTGTGCTCGGCATCAACCAGCCGGCGGTCACCATCAAGCAGGTCGAGGTCGAGCTGATCGAGAACGCCTTCGAGACCACCGGGGTGGAGCCGGTTCCGCCGACCGTACGGACCGGCAAGTCGGTGGCCGTCGTCGGGTCCGGACCGGCCGGCCTGGCCGCCGCCCAGCAGCTCACCCGCGCCGGACACGCGGTGACGCTGTTCGAGCGCGCCGACCGGATCGGCGGGCTGCTGCGCTACGGCATCCCCGAGTTCAAGATGGAGAAGCACTACATCGACCGCCGTCTCAAGCAGATGGAAGCCGAGGGCACCGTGTTCCGTCCCGGCGTCAACGTCGGCGTCGACGTGACGGTCGAGCAGCTGCGCGACGAGTTCGACGCGGTGATCCTGGCCGTGGGCTCGACGATCGGGCGCGACCTGCCGATCCCGGGCCGCGAACTCGACGGCATTCACCAGGCGATGGAGTTCCTGCCGCAGGCGAACCGCGTGCAGTTCGGCGAGACGGTCGAGGGCCAGATCACCGCCAAGGGCAAGAAGGTCGTCATCATCGGCGGCGGTGACACCGGAGCCGACTGCCTCGGTACGTCGTTGCGCCAGGGCGCCGAGATCGTCCACCAGTTCGAGATCATGCCGCGACCGCCGGGCGAGCGCGCCGCGTCGACGCCGTGGCCGACCTACCCGCTCATGTACCGGGTGTCCTCGGCGCACGAGGAGGGCGGCGAGCGCGTGTTCAGCGTGAACACCGAGGAATTCCTCGGCTCCGACGGCAAAGTCGCCGGCCTGCGCGCCCACGAGGTGAAGATGGTCAACGGCCGGTTCGAGAAGGTCGAGGGCAGCGACTTCGACCTCGAGGCCGATCTGGTGCTGCTCGCGATGGGATTCGTCGGCCCCGAGCGCGGCGACCTGCTCGACAAGCTCGGCGTCGAATACGACGGCCGCGGCAACGTCAAGCGCGACGACGACTTCTCCTCGACGGTGCCCGGCGTGTTCGTCGCCGGGGACGCCGGGCGCGGCCAGTCGCTGATCGTGTGGGCGATTGCCGAAGGCCGCTCCGCCGCGGCCGCGGCCGACCGCTACCTCACGGGGTCGACCGATCTGCCCTCACCGATCGTGCCGACGCAGGTCGCCCAGCGATAGATCCGCGGGTGGTGAGTGCTCGAATATCCGCCGAGAACAACCCGCTTCGGTGGTCGAGTGCTTCCGAGGCGCTAGCCGAGGAAGTGTATCGAGACCTGGTGAGACGAGATGTCAACGCGCTCAATGGAGTTGGCATGACACCTCACGGGGTCTCGATACACCGACGTCGCAAGCTCCGTCGGCACTCGACCACCGAGGGGATACACCGACGTCGCAAGCTCCGTCGGCACTCGACCACCGAGGGCAGGAGTCGGCAACTCCGCATACGTCGGTGCCCGAAGCCGAAGTCATCCGCGAGGCATTGTGGACGGCGCTCGCGGCCGATTCACCTGGAGGACGCTGAGACGGCGGGTCGGCAGCAGCTTCGATATTCTGCACTGCGGCGCAGCAGTGCGACGACGAAGGGTGGGGGATGAGTCAGTTTCCAGACGGCGGGTCGCAGTTTCCGGCACCCGACGGCGGGCAGTGGCCGGTGCAGCCGGGGAATCAGCGCCCCGCGCCCGCACCCGGCTACGCCCAGCCCGGTCAGGCACCGGCCCCGCAGCCGGGCTACGGGTACGCGGCACCGCATCCCGGCCAGCCGGTCGGAGCCCAAGGGCAGCTGCCGCCCGGCAGTGTTCCACCCGGCGTGCCCGGCCCTCCCGGTACCGCACCGTCGCCGGATAGGCGCGTGAGCGTGATCATCGTCTCGGTCATGGCGGTGGTCGTGCTGCTGGCCGGTGTCGTCGGGGTCGGCGCCTGGTACCTCGGCTTCTTCGGCACGGGGACGCGTCTGCTCGCATCGACGGCGATGGCCCCCGGACAGTTCGTCTCGGGGAAGCCGGCCGTCGTCGTCGGCAGCGTTCTGGACCGGTCCAAGCAGCGGTCGGGGAGGCCGGACCGGAACGGTACGGTCAGCGGCACCGACCGAGGCCTGTACGCGGCTGCGACCACCAGACTGACCTGTGAAGTCGGACCCCTCGTCAGCGGCTTGGAGTCGGATACCGCCCGGCGATCGGCTTTCGCCTCGGTCATGGGATCGTCACCGACCCAGGTCGTCGCGGACACGCTCAACATGGCCTCGCTGGTGCTCTTGCACGACACCAAAGTCGCCGCCCATTCCTACGTCGACGGCAAGGTCGAGGCGTACCAGGCGGTACTGGAGGCGGGCACCCCCGTCCTCGTCGACGCGTCCGGGATGCCGCGCGTGCGGTGTTCCGGCGGCGTGCCGCTGGGTGCACCGGAATCCGGTGCGAAGGTTCCGCGCTCGGGGGAGTGGTCCGGCTACTCGGCGTCGAAGGTCGTCACCGTCACGCCGGGCGGCACCGCGTCCGGATTCGACGCCGTGGATGTCGACAAGGGCGCGTTCACCACGATTCCCCTCGGTCTGTTCACCACGGATCTGAAAGGAACCTGGACGTCCACGGCGAGCTGGAACTCCGACCAGGCGGTGACGCTGGAGTTGGAGAGCTCGTTGAAGTTCGACGGGAAGGTGACCTACGGGAACCCCTACTCGAGCAGGGTGAAGGCGTGCATCATGACTCTCGCCGAACAGCGACGGGAGCCGGGCAAGGTGTTCGGGCGCCTGCTCAGCGTCACACCGCGGAAGGGTTGCTTGAGCCAGGAAGTCGTCCTGGCCGTCCGCGACAACACGGTGGACTACGAACTGCCGACCTCCAAGACGTCCTCGCTGCGCTTCACCAAGAGGTCCTGACGGCCGCCCGGCTGGTCGCTGACCAGCCCGTTCGGCAGGCACGCGGCGACATTTGCCGTTACCATTTCGTTGTTCGTCCGAGATACGGCCAAGTGCGGAGGGGACGCGATGAGAACCATTCTTCGTCGTGCGGCGCTGGCAGTCGCGGGGCTGGCGGCGATCGGTGTCGCGGCGGCGCCGCCCGTGGCCAGTGCCCAGCCGGGTGACTGTCCGCGCCTCTACGTCCTCGGGTTGGCCGGAACGTGGGCCCAGGGCCCCGGCGTACTCGGCGGCGTCACCGGCGGGCTCGGCCCGGGCATCAGGGTCGACTACGTGAGCTACAGCCGGACCGCGTTCCCGTTCGAGAAGGGCGGGCGCGTCTACGGCAAGTCCAAAGCCCAGGGCGTCGACAACGCACGCGGCATGGCGCTGGCGATGACGCGCAGATGCCCGGGAACACGCGTGGCGCTGGTCGGCTACAGCCAGGGCGCCGACGCCGCTGGCGACCTCGCCTCCGAAGTCGGCACCGGGCTGTCCCCGCTGCGTCCTGGCCAGATCGCCGGTGTCGTGCTGCTGGCCGACCCGCGGCGCTCGCGGGCGGATCAACTTATCGGACCGCCGCTGTCGGGACAGGGCAGCGGAGGGCCGCGGTTCAACGGATTCGGCCATCTGCACCGGAAGGTGTTCACGATCTGCGAGCCGTCGGACATGTACTGCAACGTGCCGCGCGAGTACTACATCACCCGGATCGTTGGTTTCCTCGCCCAAGTCACCAATCCGACGCCGCAGCAGATGCTGTCCTACGCAGGCGAGGCGGCGGCGATCTTCAACGAGATGCTGACCCTGGGCGGTCCGGGACGGATCGTTGCCGAACTCTCGAATGCCAAAGCGCGCCAGCAGATCACGTCGTTCATGAGCTTCTTGCGATCTGGTGCGCACGGCCGCTACGGAACCTTCGAGGTCCGACCCGGGGTCACCGCGGTGCAGTGGGCGCACAACCATCTCAACCGGATCGGCTGAGCCAACGGTCACCGGCGCTAGGGTGCCACCACTTTCGCCGAATACTGCGCGAACTCCACCACGTCGCCGTCGACGAGTTGACGGCCACGGCGACGCTCGACGTCGCCGTTGACGCGGACAAGGCCGTCGGCGATCACCGCCTTGGCGTCCGAGCCCGAGTCGATGAGGTTGGCCAGCTTCAAGAACTGTCCGAGTTTGATCGAATCGGTGTCGATGGGTACCTCGTCCATGTACCCAGTTTAGTTCCGTCGATCGCCGGCCCAGCGCCGGAGGGTTACGCGCCGGTAGGACTTGGTTAGGATTCACTCATGACCAACTCTGGGCCAGAATTCGTCCCCACCGCCGACCTGGTCGACCAGATCGGATCCGATGTCCGCAGCTGTGACACCCAGTTCCGCCGATTCGGTCAGCGCGAGACCTTCGTCGGGAAGGTGACGACCGTCCGCTGCTTCCAGGACAACGCACTGCTCAAGGAGGTCCTCGGCGAGGACAATCCGGGCGGCGTCCTGGTGATCGACGGCGACGCGTCGGTGCACACCGCGCTGGTCGGCGACCTCATCGCCGAGCGCGCCCGCACCCACGGGTGGGTGGGATTGGTCGTCAACGGTGCCATCCGCGACGCTGCCACCATCGACGGCATGGACATCGGTGTCAAAGCCCTGGGCACCAACCCGCGTAAGTCCACCAAGTCCGGCGCAGGCGAGCGCGACGTTCCCGTCGAGTTCGGCGGCGTCACGTTCCGCCCGGGCGACACCCTCTACTCCGATGCCGACGGCATCGTTCTCGTCGCACCCGACGCCTAATCCGAACCCCGCTAGGAGAACGCAATGCCTGCACCCTCGCCCGCCGTTTTCGACCGGTTGAACAAGCTCGTCGCGATCGACCCCAAGGCCAAGCGAAAGACCCGTCCGATCCTGGAAGCCTTCAGCGGCAAGGAGATCGCGAAGATCCCCGTCGGCACGGCGAAGGACCTGCAGGATGCCGTCGCGGCGGCACGGGTGGCGCAGGAGGGCTGGGCGGCGCGCACACCGAAGCAGCGCGCGGATGTCCTGTTCGAGTTCGCCCGCCTGGTCCACCGCGACGCCGACGCGCTGATGGACATGGTCCAGGCCGAGTCCGGCAAGGCCCGCCAGTACGCGCAGGAAGAGGTGCTCGACGTCGCGCTCACCGCGCGTCACTACGCGGGCACCGGACCGGCGGCGCTGGCCGAGCACAAGGTCAAGGGCATGATCCCGGGTGCCACGAGCGTGCGCGTCCGGTACCAGCCCAAGGGCGTCGTCGGCGTCATCTCGCCGTGGAACTATCCGCTGACCCTGGCGGTCTCGGACGCGGTGGCGGCCCTGCTCGCGGGTAATGCCGTCGTGATCAAGCCCGACAGCCAGACGCCGTACTGCGCGCTCTCGGCGGCCGAGCTGCTGTACGAAGCGGGACTGCCCCGCGAGCTGTTCGCCGTCGTGCCGGGACCGGGCAGCGTCGTCGGGCAGGAGATCGTCGCGCAGACCGACTACGTCATGTTCACCGGGTCGTCGGCGACCGGCGCCACGCTGGCGTCGCAGGCGGGCAAGCGCCTGATCGGTTTCTCGGCGGAGCTGGGCGGCAAGAACCCGCTGATCGTCACCGCGAACGCCGACCTCGACCAGGCGGTGCCGGGAGCGGCGCGCGCCTGCTACTCGAACTCGGGTCAGCTGTGCATCTCGATCGAGCGCATCTACGTCGAGAAGCCGATCGCCGACGAGTTCACCAAGCGATTCGCCGCCTACGTCGACGACATGAAGCTCGGGGCGGCCTACGACTTCTCGGTCGACATGGGCTCGCTGGCGTCGGCGGCACAGGTCGAGACGGTGCAGGCGCACCTCGACGACGCGGTCAAGAACGGCGCGAAGGTGCTGGCCGGTGGCAAGCGCCGCGAAGACCTCGGCCCGTTCTTCTTCGAGCCGACGGTGCTGACCGGCGTGAGCGATGCGGCGACCTGCTACCGGGCGGAGACCTTCGGTCCGCTCGTCGCCGTGTACCCGGTCGACTCCGTCGACGAAGCCGTCAAGCTCGCCAACGACACCGAGTACGGCCTCAACGCCAGCGTCTTCGCCGGCAGCAGCGCCGAGGCTAATGCGATCGCCGACCAGTTGCGCGCCGGGACCGTCAACATCAACGAGGGCTACGCGGCCGCGTGGGGATCGACGGCGGCGCCCATGGGCGGCATGGGGATCTCCGGCGTCGGTCGCCGCCACGGCGAGGAGGGCCTGCTGAAGTACACCGAGCCGCAGACGGTCGCCGAGCAGCGCTTCATCGGCATCGACGGCATGCCAGGCGTGCCGCAGAGCGTGTTCCTGAAGCTGACTCCGAAGATCATGGAATCCTTGAAGTTCCTGCCGGGCCGATAGTCGAAACGAGGACGATGATGCCCATAACGAACGTGCGCCGGATCGGCACTGCGGTCGCCGTGACGACGGTGATCGGAGCAGGCCTCGCCGCTCCGGCCGGGGCGCTGCCCGGTCTTCCCGCGCCGAATCCGGCGGCCTCGGTGCGGTTGGCCGACTGGTACGGAACGGCGTGGGCGGTCACGATCGCCTCGCCGGACAACGGCGGCTATCTACTCACGCACGACAAGGGCCGCAGCGCCGTCGTCCTCGAGCAGCGCAGCGTCAAATACCGGAAGAAGAAGGGCACGCCGTGGAAGCGGCTGGCCATCGCTCGCCGCGGGTCGGCGCCGGTGTGGGGGCAGTGGACGCGGCTGCACGGCTTCGACGGTAAGCAGTTCCGTCTGTGCCGCCTGGCTCCCAACGGGAAGCAGTGCACCGCCTACAGCGGCGTCATCGTTCCGTAGGTCGACCCTGGGACGTCGTTGGTCTCGATACAACCGCTCCTGCGTCGCGGTCACTCGACCACCATCGATACAACCGCTCCTGCGTCGCGGTCACTCGACCACCATCGATACAACCGCTCCTGCGTCGCGGTCACTCGACCACCATCGATACAACCGCTCCTGCGTCGCGGTCACTCGACCACCGTCGGAGCGTGCCCGAGGGTCCGTCAGGAGGCGGTAACTCCCAGTCGCGCGAGGATGTCGGCGTCGATCGCCGAGAGTTCGTTCCCGATGGCGCGGTGCGCGTTCTTGCGCGCCCCCGGTGACATCGACTCAGCCGCGTCGACGGCGACGGACAGATTGGCGAGCCGCTCGTCCATCTTCGTGGCGAAAGTTGCCGCATCGGGGCTGGTGTCGGTCAGCGTGAGGCTGTGCAGCGACCCCTGCGTTGTCGCGATTCGCGCTGCCAGCGGTGCGCCCTTGCCGGAGAACTGACGCAGCGTTTCCGGTGCCACCCCGACGCGCGCGGCTTGCAGATCGCCGAGTTTCTCGCGGAGGACGACCGCGCCGCGATAGACGAGGGGCCCGGCGACCGGTGCCACCACCCGGCCGATCGACAGGGCGCGCCGCGCGTTCTTCGGCGTGAGCTTCTTCTTCTTTGCCGCCGCCTCGATCTCGGCGGTGCGCGCCTTGGCGTCGGCGATCGCCGCTTTCGACTCGTGCTTCGACTTGCGAGTCTCGCTGCGCAGTGCGCGCTTCTGGGCCCGATCGGCCCGCTTCTCGGAGCGACGCTGGTCGCGCTTGACCGCCCGCTCGCCGCGCTTGCGCTCGGCGCGGCGCTCCTTGGCGTCGTACTTGGCTTCGAACTTGGCGCGCTTGCGCATGGCCTTCTTCTGGGCGCGGCGCTCGGCGCGGCTCGGCTTCTGCGTGTCCGAGGAGAACAATCCCATGCGCTCACCCTAAATCATGGCCGGTCGCCGTCGCTGCGCTCGATGTGGTTCTCCACAGCGCCTGCGGTCATTCGGGCTGGACGTCGGACCGATCGGATAACTTGAGAAGCACTCCCGGGGAACCGGGGAGCAGCTGAAAGCGGTGAGTGTGAGCGCGGTGATCCAGAGCCAGGCCGGGGTGTTGTTGACCGCCCGTGACCTGTCCGGGTGCGCGCACCGCCTTTCGCTCGACAACTCCACGGCCGCGCGCGACCTCGGGTTCGTCGCCGAGGACTCCCCGGAGGTCGTGCGCCGCAAAGAGGCGGCCGCCGCGCACCGGGAGAGGGTGTGCGACTTGCTGCGGTCGATCCACAGCGACGAGTCGTCGATGCTGGCCATCGTCGATGACGGACCGCGTGATCGCCGGATCGAACAGACACTCGCTGCTGCGGCCCGCGGCGCGCGCTGGATCTGGAACGCGACGCTGCCCGACGATGCCGCCGGACGCCGCCGAGGCCATAGCGAACTGCTGGTCCACGACGGCGTCGGCTACGTGCCGGTGATCGTGGTGAATCACCGCGTCACACGGGCGGCATCGCGGAAGAACGGCGACGACGAGCCACCGCGGGCGATTCTGACGAGCCCGCTGTGGACGTGGCTGCCATTGCCGGATACGACGCGCACGATGCGGCCCAATCGCCGCGACCAGCAACGGCTGCAACTGCTGACGGAGATGCTCGTCGAGGCCGGGCTGTCGGGCGAGCGCGGACCGACGCAGTGGCTGGCCGGGGTGGTCGGGATGGACGCCGACTGCATCGCGGTGATCGACGTCGGCCCGTTGCGCCAGGAGTTCGCCCAGCTGACGCATGAGCGCCTGGCGATCGTCGACCAGCTGGTGCCGACGCAGCCGAGCAGGATCGGCGAGTGCCGCGATTGTCCCTGGTGGCCCCAATGCGAAGCCGACCTGACCGCGCGCGACGACGTCAGCCTCGTCGTCAACGGCTTAGTCGCACAGACGCTGCGGGAGAACGGCATCTTCACCATCACCCAGCTGGCCGACAGTCGGGTGGATGAGCCGCCCCCCGATTGGCGCAACGGGTCCTTCGCCGACGCGGTGGCGGCCGCACGCTGTTACCGCACCGGTGACGTCATGGTGCGCCGGGCCGAGCAGACCCCGGTCGCGCGCGCTGACGTCGAAGTCGATGTCGACATGGAGAGCTACGGGGAAGACGGCGCCTACCTGTGGGGCACGTTGCTCACCGACCGCACCGACCCGGGGCGTCCCGTGGTGTACCGGCCGTTCGTCACGTGGCGCCCGCTGCCGACGACCGCCGAGGCGGAGTCGTTCGCCATGTTCTGGGCGTGGCTGCACGAGGAGATGGCAGCGGCCGAAGCCGCGGGAAAGAGTTTCGCGGCGTACTGCTATTCCGAGCAGGCCGAGAACCGCTGGTTGCGGGGCTCGGCCGAGCGGTTCGCCGGACTGCCCGGCATCCCGTCGTTAGAAGAGGTCGAGGAGTTCATCGCGTCCCCCCGTTGGGTCGACGTGTATGCCGCGGTCTCGGCGAACTTCTTCTGCCCCAAGGGCAAGGGCCTCAAACGCGTCGCTCCGGTGGCCGGATTCACCTGGCGCGACGACGAGGCGAACGGGGCGGCCTCGATGGACTGGTACGTCGCTGCCGTCGGACTGAACGGGTCGGCGCCCGACGAGACTCAGCGCACCCGCCTGCTGCAGTACAACGAGGACGACGTGTGGGCCACCAAGGTGTTGCGGGAATGGATGGACGGCGACGACGTGAAACGTCTACCGACGATGAGAGATCTGCTGGCCTGAGTCCGGTTGCCCCGATACCCGGCGGCGCGCCGACCGAAGTCGTCGATCAGCGGCGGATGGCGCGCAAGGCGTCCAGGAAGCGTCCGCTGCCCAGCAGCGCGAGAGTCGACATCGCCATCAGCATGGCCGGGGTGTAGCCGTCGGCGATGCCGCCGAGATCGCCCATGCGGGGCGCGGCGACCGGTTCGACGGTCGTGGTGCGCGCAGGGGGCGACTGCGACGGCGTTGATCCGTTGCCGCCTCGATACGCGGGCGCTCCTGGTCCACCGGGGGTTCCGGGAGCGCCTGGTGCGCCGGGCCCTCCGGAGCCGCTCGGCCCTCCTGGCGCGGGCGGAGCGGGTGGCGCAGGCGGGGCCGCTGGTGCGCCAGGTGTTCCGGGAGCGGGTGTTTGCGGCTGATTCGGTGCGGGTGCACCCGGTGCCGGCCGACCCTGTTGCTGCGGCCGGTTCTGCTGCGGATTGAACGTGCTGCCCGAGTAGTGGTCGTTCGGGCGGGTCGGGGGAGCCTGCTGAGGCTGGTTGGGGCCGCTGTACCGGGGTGCGCCACCGCCTCCGCCTCCGCCGGTCCCACCGGGACGAGGCGGTGCCGGTGTGGTGGTGTCGTCGTTCCCGCCGCCGGGATCAGGAGTCTGGGTGCCGCCCGGGTTCGGGTTCTGGGTGCCGCCGGTGTTGGGATTCTGCTCCTGGCCGTCGCCCCCTTGGCCGCCGTCTCCCTGGTTGCCGCTCGGGCCGGAGTGCGGTCCGGTCTTCCACTTGGGGCCGCCACCTCCGTAGCCGCCGCCGTGTCCATGGCCCCACCCGTTGCCCGGGCCGGAGGGACCGCCGCCGCTGCCGTTGGGGCCTCCCTGGTTGGAGCCGCCGTTGCCACCGTGATTCTGGCCCCACGGGTTACCGGAACCCGGACCGCCCGGTGAACCCGGACCGCCCGGTGAACCCGGACTGCCCGGTGAGCCTCCGTGGTGGCTGGAATGCGGGGGAGTTGCCGAAGTGTCACCGACGCCAACCAGCACTGGAAATGTGATACTCAACACACCTGCCGCCGCGGCCGCCACCGTGACCCGCGCCGCGACGCGTCGCCGCTGTCGTGGAAGGTCGGGATTCATGGTGGTGAGGTCCTGTGGTCCGGCGTGTGGTTGGTTCGCGATACAAGTCTGTGACCTGCGAATACCGGAGAAAGTGCGCGTTCCGGCGTGGTGCCGGTCCCCCCCGGCGACAGTGCAGACTGTGCGGTCGCCTTTACTCGAGCATAAGGCTGAAACCAGGGTACTCGCCGTCCTCGGGGTGTCGGATCCTAGTTGCCACCTCAACTATCGGTAGGGTTAGTCCCTACCTCGTTAGTGCGCCTTCGGTGGGGTGTCTTCCCGCAATGACGCGGCAATTCACCCAAATGGGGTATCCTGAAGAAGATTCACGATTACCCCGGGCCGGGGGTAGACGCAGACCTATTGGAGACGAAGTTCATGACGGCAAGTGAGAACGGCACGACCGGCAACCACTCCGCCGACGTCGAACCAGGCTTGTTCGCACGGCGACTGGAAGAGCTGTTCCGGACGGTGCCCGGACCGAATGGTCGCGCCTACAGCGCCAAGGCTATCGCCCAGCGCTCGACGGAGCGAGGCTTCCGTCTCGGTGAGTCGTACCTGAGCCAGTTGCGCTCCGGGAAGGCGAAATCCCCGTCGTTCCGCACGGTCGAGGGGATCGCCGCCGCGTTCGGTGTCGACGTCCACTACTTCCTCGAGGACGGCGCGGCGCAGCGCACGCGAGACGAGATCGACAAGCTCCGGATGCAGGCCGACGCCGACATTCAGCTCGCCGCCTTCCGACTGGCCGGCCTATCCAGCGACAAGGTGACCGTCATTAACGAGCTGATCAAAGTACTGCGTCAGCAGCAGGGCCTTCCCCAGGACCCGCCGGACGTCGCAGGCACCGGACTCGCATCCAAGTAGGATCGCCGTCGCGGGCGGCTTCGTCCGCGGACCGTCGGTGGGAGTGAGCCTTCATGCGAAGCGAGCGTGCGTTGCGTGCGCTGTGCCGCAGGGAACTGCGCGGTCTTGATCTGGACTTGCCCCTGGACGCCGAGCAGCTCTGCAGCCGCTACGGGCAGCGACGCGGTCGGCCGATCAACGTCATCTCTCATCCGCTGCCCGCCGGCATGCCCAACGGTGTGTGGCTCGCGGCCAGCGACGGCGACTACTTCTTCTGCCAGGCCAATACGTCGCCGCTGCACCGCAACCAGATCATCATCCACGAGTTCGGGCACCTGATCGCCGGGCATCAAATGCTCGGTCAGCTCGACGCCGCAGCACTGCTGGCACCGAGCGAGGAGGACGCCAACGACGCGTTGTCGCGGACCTGCTACTCCGACGAACGCGAATGGGAGGCCGAGATGCTCGCCTCGATCATCGTCGGCTGGGCCGCCGATGCCGCGGGCTCGGTGGACGCCACCGTCTCCGACGACGGTCTGCGGAGAATCCAGCGCTTGCTCGGCGGCCACGGGGGTTGGATGTAGACAGTGGAATCGATACTCCAGGCCGACGTCATCAACGTTGCCGCGCTCGTCGTCTTCGCTCTCGCGGTGTGCTGGCGGATGGATCAGATCCGCCGTCACGGCGGCGGGCTGCAGGCCACCGCGATGACCGTCAGCATCGTCGCTTTCACACTCGCTTTCGTCGCGGCCAACCCGGAGATGGCGAGACGGCTGAATACGGGAGTCTTCGACGGCTTCGCCCGCGTCATGGTGTGGTGCATGCTCGCGCTGGGCGTGGCAGCGCTCGTCGTGGTCTTCTACTACGTTCCAGGCGAATCGGCCCGCGCTCGGCGCGCGGGGATCGAGGCCGTGCCGCTGATGATGGCCGCCGGCGGTCTCCAGATCGCGATGGCCTTCATCCCGCACGACTTGCGGCACAACGAGCTGTCGGGCAACTCGGTCCGCTACTGGGCGTTCGCCGCGTTCTTCCTGATCGCCAGCACCTACCTCACCTACGGTTTCGCGGCGTGCATCAACAGCATCAGGCAGTTCGTGCCGTCGGCCGCGGGGTATCTGCGGGTTTCGCTGATCCTGCTGGTCGCCGGGCTGGCCGCGTTGATGCTGGCCGCCGTCGTGCAGATCGTCTTCATCCTGGGCGCGATGACCCGCTGGTTCCTGGTGCCGTCGATGATCTCGGCCGCCCATCTCTTGACGCTGATCGGGATGTTCGGCTTCCTGCTCGGAATCTGCTACCCGCTCGTCCACGCCCGGTTCCGGTGGGTGCGGGCGCGGTTGACTCTGCGGCAGCAGTACCGCGATCTCGAGCCCCTCTGGCAGATCGTCGCCGACGCGGTGCCCGCGGTGGTGCTGCCCGGCGAGGACGGCAGCGAGCTGAAATCGTCGGCGACCGTGCTGTTCGGGCGCCGGGTGGTCGAGATCCGGGACGCGCTGACCCAGCTGAGCCCGCTGCTCCCCGACGATTTCGACGAGTGCAGTCCCGAGCGCCAGGCCAGACTGATCACCGTCGCGGCGCAGCGCTACGCCGACGAGGGCGAGGCGTCGGGAGAGGTGCGCGACCTGCTCCCGGCGCACGCGTCCACCCTCGTCGGCGATGCCGAGCCGTTGCGCGAGGTATCTCTCGCGCTCACCCGAGACGCCCGCTGGGTCTCGGCCTAGCAAGGGGCGTCCGGGTCAGGCGCCGGCCAGCACGTCGTCGCGGGAGTCCTCGGTCTTCTCGGTCGCTTCGGACGCGGTGCGCTTCGGCCGGGTCTTGTAGTGGGTCACGTAGATCGCCAGCCCGGTGAACAGCAATCCGCCGACCAGGTTGCCCAGCACGGTCGGGATCTCGTTCCACAGCAGGTAGTCGCCCCAGCCGAAGTCGGCGCCGAGCATGATGCCCACGGGGAACAGGAACATGTTGACCACCGAGTGCTCGAAGCCCATGGCGAAGAACAGCAGAATCGGCAGCCACATCACCACGATCTTGCCCAGCACGTCCTTGGCGATCAGTGCGCCGACGACCCCGGTCGACACCATCCAGTTGCACAGCATGCCGCGCACGAACACCGCGAGCCATCCGCCGGCGCCGTGCTCGGCGTATCCGAGCGTGCGGTCGTGACCGATCTCCGAGAGCTTCTGGCCGTAGGCGGCGAACTGGTTGGACGAGTCGTGAATCGTCGTGTCGAAACCGTAGGTGATGAACACCGAGACGAGTAGGGCGACGGTGATCGCACCGGCGAAGTTGCCGACGAAGACCAATCCCCAGTTGCGCAGCACCGATCCCGCGGTCACGCCCGGCCGCTTCGCGAGCCACGCCAGCGGCGCCAGCACGAAGACTCCGGTGAGCAGGTCGTAGCCGAGCAGGTAGAGCAACACGAAACCGATCGGGAACAGCAGCGCCCCGACGATGGGCTGGCCGGTGTCGACGGCCATCTTCACCGCGAACGCCGCTGCCAGGGTCAGCATCGCTCCGGCCATGTAGGCGCGGACCAGCGTGTCGCGGGTGGACATCATGACTTTCGACGCGCCGGCGTCGATCAGCGACACCGCCAGTTCGGGCGGCTTGACGTAGGTCATGGGTGGAACTCCTTCAGCGGTTGAACCGGTATCGGTCCACCGAAACTAGGAATCCCGTGTTTCTCGGCGCGGGCACCGGCGGGTCGCTGCCGTTACGTTTGCCGCACAGCAGCGGCGACGGATCTGTGCGGGCGACGGGCGGTTCGACGTCTGGCGCCGACCGCCGGACGCGGACCCGGAGCCGTTGCAGTGCTCCGGGTCCGCCTCCGCTCAGCCCTCGTCGAGAGGGAGTGGGATGGCCGTGAAGACGCGGTCCGGGTCGTACCGGTCCTTGACCTCGCGCAACCGTGCCGCGTTCGGCCCGTAGGCGTGCGCGACCTGGTCGGCGAACTGTGCGCCCAGCATTATGTTGGCGTAGCCGCCGGGCAGCGCGAGAGCCCCGACCGCCGCGGACGTGGCGTCGGCCCATTCCTGGTGGACCGCGGGATCGTCGCCCGGTTGCCAGACCGAGGCGATCTCGACGGAGAGGTGCGGCGTCCGGATGCCGAACGCGGTGGCATCGACGGGGACCCGCGTCGCCGCGCCGTGGAAGTGGTGCAGCCCGATCGCCGAGAACGGCGAGGTCCGGCTCTCGCCGGCGGCGACCAGGGCGCTCACCAGTTCCGGGGTGTCTCATCGATCGATCACTCCCTGCCCGCTCGGTTGCTGTGGGTGCCGTCGTCGTGTGCGACGGCGCGGGGCGCGGTTGTTCTCGTGCCGCCCCGGCTGAGCCCGATGGGCGCGACCCTACCACTTAATGACAATGAGTGTCATTAAGGAATAGGTTGCCACTGCACGTATGGCGGCTGCTCAGGCGATTCGCCGAAATCGCATCGTTCAGCAAGCTCTCACCTGCGGTCGGGCAGACTGGAAGCGATGTCCAGACATGCCGCCCCCTCGCCCCGGTTACAGGCCCGACGGGAGTTCCTGGCCTCGCGCGACCACCGGGCCGGGGGCCCGCTGCGCCCGCACGAAGTCGCGCTGGCTGCTGTCCTCGGCGGCCTCACGGTCGCCACGGTCGTGGTCGCGCAGGTCCTGCCGATTCTCACGTCGGTCGCACTGCTCGCGCCGGTGCCGCTGGCGCTGGTCGGGCAACGGACCCGCCCACGCACTCTCGTGGCCGTCATCGTCGCGGCTGCGGGCGTCTCTTTCGCGCTCGCCGGACTGTCCGCGGCGGTGTCAGTGGTCGGGGCGGGCGTGGTCGGCGGACTGGTCGGTGAGATGAAGCGCCGCGGTCGCGGTCGTGCGGCCTTCACCGCCGCGTCCTTGGTGATCGCACCGCTGATGGGCGGACTGTCGGTCGTCGTGTTCTGGGTGCTGGTTCCGTTGCGGCGGCTGTTCCTGGCGACCTTGAAGAACACCATCGACGGCTTCGCCAAGGCTCTTGACGAGACCGGCAAGTTCCTGCCGGGCAGCGGCCAGGGATTTGCTCAGACCGCCGACGGACTGCGCGCGCTGACCAACGCGGTCGTCACTTACTGGTGGGCCTGGCTCTGGGTCTCGGGCACCCTCGGAACCCTGTTGTCGCTGTTCATCGCATGGTGGTTGGTGGGCGGCGTTATCGATCGCGTCCGCGCGATCCCCAGTGTGGACACTCTCGACGAACCCCGCCGCGACCTCACCGCTGCCGTGCCGGTCGGTCCGCTGCCAGTCGAACTGGATCAGGTCGGGTTCAGTTACCCGGGCAGTGCCGGCCATGCTCCGGCGCTACGCGACGTCTCCCTGCGCATCGATCCCGGCGAACTCGTCGCGATTGTGGGCGCGAACGGTTCCGGCAAGTCGACGGTCGCCAAGATCCTCGCGGGACGGGCGCCGTCGACCGGGCACGTCCACCGCCCCGGTGACCCGGGTCTGGGGCAGCCGGGCGGTACCGCGATGGTGCTGCAGCGACCGGAAACGCAGATGCTGGGTGCGCGCGTGGCCGATGACGTCGTCTGGGGGCTGCCCGACGATGTCGAGGTCGACGTCGACGCGCTGCTCGCGGAGGTCGGGCTCGACGGACTCGCCGATCGGGATACCGCCGACCTGTCCGGCGGGCAGCAGCAACGGCTGGCCCTGGCGGCGGCGCTGGCCCGCAACCCCGCGCTCCTCATCGCCGACGAGGTCACCTCGATGGTCGACCCGACGGGGCGCGGCGAGCTGCTCGAGGTACTCACCGCCTTGCCTGCCCGTCGTGGTCTCGCCGTCGTCCTGATCACGCACCGGGCCGACGAGGCGGCCGCGGCGGATCGGATCATTCATCTGCGCGAGGGCGAGGTCGACGCTGTTTCGCCGCGCTGGCTCGGCGGCGCCGAAGAGCCCGACACGCAGCCGGTACCGATGCCGCGCCCCGTCTCGCCGCACCGGCCGGGGGAGGTGCTCATCGAGCTGTCCGGCGTCGGGCACCGCTACCAAGCCGGCTCGCCATGGGAGGTCACCGCGCTGCGCGACGTGACGTTGCGCGTCCACCGGGGTGAGGGTCTGCTTATCGTCGGCGGCAACGGATCGGGCAAGTCGACGCTGGCGTGGATCCTCGCCGGCCTCACCAAACCGACGGCCGGGACGGCGGTCTACGAGGGTGCGCCGATCAGCACGCAGGTCGGGGCGGTCAAGCTCACCTTCCAGCACGCGAGACTTCAGCTGCAACGCCCGACGCTGGGGGAGGACATTCAGGCCGCCGGCGGCGTCGAGGTCGGCAGCGCGGAGGTCGCGCGCCTGCTGGACGAAGTCGGGCTGCCGCGCGAATTCGCGGCGCGCAGCACCGACGCGTTGTCGGGCGGGCAGATGCGGCGCGGCGTGCTCGCCGGTGCGCTGGCCGGGCACCCGGAGATCATCGTCGCCGACGAGCCGCTCGCCGGTCTCGATCCGCAGTCGCGAGCCGACGTCGTCGCCCTGTTCCGGCGTCTGCGGGCGGCCGGGCTCACCTTGGTCGTCATCTCCCACGACCTCGACGAGATCGCGGCGGTCTGTGACCGGCAGGTCGAACTGGTCGATGGCGTCCTCGCCCCGGCCCAGGCGGAGGTGGCGTCATGAATGGGCTCCCGTTGCGCGAGATCCCCGGCGATTCGGTGATCCACCGGTTGTGGGCCGGTACCAAGCTGATCGCCATCGGGATGGTCGGCGTTCTGATGTGGGTGCTGCCGTCGTGGCCGGCGCTGGGTGCGGTGGCCGCGGTCGTCGTCGGGGTCGCGCTGCTCGCCGGAATCCCGCTGGGCGCCGTGCCCCGGCCGCCGTGGTGGTTGTGGGCGCTGGCCGCCGCGAGCGTGGCCCTCTCGACCCTGGTCGCCGGCGTCTCCGGCGGACTGGTGACCGCCCGCAGCGTCGTGCTCGGATTACTCGTCATCGCCGTCTCGGTACTCGTCGTCTGGACTACGCCGGCGAGCCAGCTCGCCCCGGCGATCGCGACATTGATGACCCCGCTGAGGTGGCTGCGCCTTCCGGTCGACGAGTGGGCCGTGGTCATCGCCCTGTGCTTGCGGTCGCTGCCGCTGATGGTCGACGAACTCATGATCTTGCGTGCCGTTCACCGCCTGCGCCCGCGCGCGCCGGCGAACGCCCGGCACCCGTCGTCGCAACTGACCCTGGTCGACATGGTCGTCGCGGCCCTCTCGTCGGCGCTGCGACGGTCGGCCGAGATGGGTGAGGCGATCACCGCGCGCGGCGGGACAGGCCGACTCGCCGCCGACGCCGCTCGGCCCGGCCGGATCGATTGGGTCGCCCTGGCGATCATGGCCGTCGTGCTGGTGGCCGCGATCGCCGGATCCTTCCTGATCGACGGAGCGATGTAGCGCTAGAAACAAAATCGTCCGGCATAGCGCCGGTCGTGGTCGATATGACCACGACGGTGGCTATGCCGGACGAATTTGTCGTATCAGGCCGAAACGACGAGGCCCGAGCCCTGCTTGACCGCGCGGTCGTAGCGCTCGCCGGCGTCGGCCCAGTTCACGACGTTCCACCACGCCTTGACGTAGTCGGGCTTCACGTTCTGGTAGTCGAGGTAGAAGGCGTGCTCCCACATGTCGAGCATGACGACCGGGATGAGAGCGGCCGAGGTGTTGCCGCTCTGGTCGGTCAGCTGCTGGATGACCAGGCGCTGACCGATGGTGTCGTAGCCGAGGATCGCCCAGCCCGAACCCTGCAGGGTCGTGGCAGCGGCGGTGAAGTGAGCCTGGAACTTGTCGAATCCGCCGAAGTCGTTGTTGATCGCGTCCGCCAGGTCGCCGGTAGGCTCGCCGCCGCCGTTGGGGGACAGGTTCTTCCAGAAGATCGAGTGGTTCGTGTGGCCGCCCAGGTGGAAGGACAGGTTCGCCGAGAGCCCGTAGACCTTATCGGCGATCGTGCCGTCTTCGCGGGCCGCGGCCAGCTTCTCCAGCGCGGTGTTGGCGCCCTTCACATAGGTCGCGTGGTGCTTGTCGTGGTGCAGCTCCATGATGCGGCCCGAGATGTGGGGCTCCAGCGCGCCGTAGTCGTAGTCGAGATCGGGCAGAGTGTATTCAGCCACTTGTCTTCCCTTCGCAGTTTCAGTTTTCGGTCGTTCTCACCTGACTATTCCACCGTATCGCTCCGCGTGGGGGCTTCGAGTCGGCGGATCCGGGAATCGCCACCGCCGACCGTGCCCAGAATCCCGCCGACCGTGCCCAGAATCCCGCCGACCGTGCCCAGAATCCCGCCGACCGTGCCCAGAATCCCGCCGACCGTGCCCGAACTGCGCAGCGAGAATCAGGCGAAGTGGAACGACCCGACGTCCGGCGTCAGATGGCGAGTACGACGAGGAGGATCGCGAGCGGGACGATCGTGGCGACCGTCCACAAACAGGAGCCCGAGATGTCATAAGAGGGCATGGGCTGTGATGACAGGTCCGCCGAACGTGTCGTCGTCGCCATACTTCCTCTTCCTCTCGGGGGTCGTCGCACAGATTGACGATGGTGAACTGCATCACACATCGATGTGACGGTCATCATAGACACGGGTTTTGGCCGAACTCAAACCAACGGTCCTTCTAGCGCTCGCACCGGCGCGACATCCGCGTACGATCGAGGTCATGTCCTGGGGTTTCACCGGTCGGAAGCAAGTGTTGGTCGACGCGGACGATGCATTGGAAGGACGCGATCGGCCGATGCCGGTCGCTGATCGCAACATCGTCCTCGGCACACCGATGGTCTCGAGCAACGGCATCTGTGATTGGGGGCCCGGCCGGCGCGCGGTCGTCCTCGGCGGCGGCTGCTTCTGGGGCGTCGAGGAGATCTGCTGGCAGCTGCCCGGCATCTACACCACCGCCGTGGGGTACGCGGGCGGCTTCACGCCCAACCCGACCTACGAAGAGGTCTGCACGGCGCGGACCGGACACACCGAAGCGGTCCTGGTTGTGTTCGACGAGAACGAAACCGACCTGCCGACGATCCTGCGGGTGTTCTTCGAGACGCACGACCCGACACAGGAGATGCGGCAGGGTAACGACATTGGCACGCAATACCGGTCGGCGATCTATACCTGCACCGCCGAGGACGCGCAGGTCGCCCGCGAGGTCGCCGAGCGGTTCCAGCCGGCGCTGACCGCCGCCGGCTATGGGCCGATCACCACCGAGATAGCGCCGCTGAGCGACGCCGGCGACGGGCGGTTCTACTACGCCGAGGACTATCACCAGCAGTATCTCGCGAAGAACCCGAACGGGTACCGCTGCCACGCGTCGACCGGGGTGACCTTCGCGTCGTGATCACGCTCGCGCAGTGGAACCGCACACTGTTGTCGCGTCAGCATCTGCTCGATCGGATCGATGAGGACGTCATCGAAGTCCTGGACCGCTGTGTCGGGCTTCAGGCGCAGGATCCGCGTCCGCCGTTTTTCGGATTGTGGTCGCGCATCGCGGGATTCGATCCCGCCGACTACGACGATCTGCTCGTCGACCGGGAGATCGTGCGGTCGGTCGTGCTGCGCGGCACACTGCTCACGATGGATGCGCACGACGCGCGGTGGATGCGGGCGCTGGTGCAGCCGCGGATCGACGCCTTCACCCGCGGCACGCACAAGCTCCCCGACGGCGTCGCGGCCGACGCGGTCGTCGAGGCCGGTCGTGAGGCGATCTCGGGTGGCGAGGTGCCGTCACGGCAGTTGCGGGAGTTACTCGCGAAGCGCTGGCCGGACGCGCCGGTCGCCGACCTCATGGCGGTGGTGCGCAACGCCTTGCACCTGGTGCAGGTACCGCCGCGCGGAACCTGGGCGTCGGCCAACGGCGGCGGAGATCCCACCTACGCGTTGCTCGACGACTGGATCGGCCCCGGCGAACCCGCCGTCGTCGACGACGAGGCGCGCAAGGACCTGATCCGCATGTACCTGCGCGGCTTCGGCCCCGCGAGCATCGCGGGAATCCAGACGTGGGCGGGATTGACCGGGCTGGGCAAGCTGGTGAAAGCGATGACGGCCGACTGGGAGCTGGCTCGCGTCGACGGTCCGAACGGCGAGGAACTCTACGACCTCGACGGCCTGCCGATCGCCGACGGCGACGAACCCGCGCCGGTTCGCCTCGTCGCGCCCTTCGACCACATCCTCGTCGCGCAGGCACCGGCCGACCGGATTCGCGTCGCCGATCCCGACGTATTCGCCAAGACCGTCACGCCCAACGGGCGAAGCCCCGGCTTCGTCCTCGTCGACGGCCGGCTGGCCGGGACCTGGAAGGTCGCCGATACCGAACCGGTGATCGACTACCTCGTCGACGTCCCGCCCGCACAGCGCCGCGAGGTCGCTGAGGAGGCGCAGCGCTTGCGCGAGTTCCTGGCCACCGACTGACGAGCGAGCGCCGAACACGTGTCGAAGACCCTCTTGCGGGACTCGCCGCGCCTGGTTATTGTGAAGCCCATTCACAAATGGGTTTGGTTACCCTAACTTATTGCGAGCGAGGCATACGTTCATGACAGTGACAGCGATCGAACCCGCGGTGCAGACGCCGCCGGAACCGCAACCGAATGACCTCAAGGCCCAGCAGCGGGCCGACGCGAAAGCGCTCAAGGACCTGATTCGCCCGGTGGCCGCCCAATTGAACGTGGGCAGGGCGCTGGCCGTCATCTCCGCGGTGCTCGCCGTCGTTCCCTACATCGCACTGGTCCACATCGGCGCCAGTCTGCTCGACTCCGCGCGCACCGACACCGCCGTCGACGGCGACGAGGTCGGTCGCTGGCTCCGGATCCTGATCATCACGTTCACGCTCCGGCTGGGCATCTACTTCCTCGCGCTGCTGATCACCCACTTCGCCGACATCCGGTTCGGTCACCTCGTCCGCGAGCGCATGGTCGCGCGGTTGTCGAAGGTTCCGCTCAACTGGTTCACCTCGACGAACTCGGGCCGTGTGCGCACAGCCCTGCAGGACGACATCGGCACCGTCCACCACCTGATCGCACACCAGCCGGTCGACGGCACGAACGCCATCGTGATGCCGCTCGCGCTCATGGTCTACGCGTTCATCGTCGATTGGCGCCTCGGTCTGCTGTCCATCGCGACGCTGCCGCTCTACGCGACGATGATGGCGTTCAGCATGCGCGGCATGGGCGAGAAGACCGTCGAGATGGATCAGCGGCTGGCGACCGTCTCCGCCCGCATGGTCGAGTTCGTCACCGGCATTTCGGTGGTCAAGGCCTTCGGCCGGGTCGGCCGGGCGCACCGCGCCTACCAGGAGGCGGCCGACGAGTTCCAGGAGTTCTACTACGCCTGGGTGAAGCCGATGATCCGGGGCAGTTCGCTGGGGATTTCGCTGCTCGCCGTCCCGTTGATCTTGCTGATCAACATCGGCGGTGGCGCCTGGCTCGTGCACCGCGGCACGGTCACCCCCGCCGACGTGCTGGCGACCTCGCTGATCGCGCTGCTGGTCCCGTACGCACTGGAGACGCTGATGTCGGCCATGTGGTCGCAGCAGATGGCCGGTGCGGCGGCCACCCGCCTCGTCACCCTCCTCGACACTCCGGCGCTGCCCGACGACGGCCAGGGCGCGGTACCCGCCGGCGGCGAGGTCGTCTTCGACGACGTCAGCTACTCGTACGGACAGGGAGACGACGCCGTACTCGCCCTCGACGGGGTGAGCTTCACCCTCCGCGAGGGCACGATCACCGCGCTCGTCGGACCGTCGGGCTCGGGGAAGTCGACTATCGCGACGCTGCTCGCTCGCTTCGACGATCCGCGGTCGGGCACCATCAGCATCGGTGGTGTGCCGGTCGGCCAGATCGCCGACCTCTATTCGCACGTCGGGTTCGTGCTGCAAGATCCGCAGTTGCTGGGCATCAGCATCCGCGACAACATCGCCCTGGGCAGGCCCGACGCCACCGACGAACAGATCCGCGCCGCGGCCCGCGCCGCTCGCGTGCTCGACGAGATCGAGGCCCTGCCGAACGGCCTGGACACCGTCTACGGCAGTGACACGGGGCTCTCCGGCGGACAGGCGCAGCGCATCGCGATCGCCCGCGCACTCCTCGTCGACGCGCCGATCCTCATCCTCGACGAGGCGACGGCGCTGACCGACCTGGAATCGCAGCACCAGATTCAGCAGGCGCTGTCGGAGCTGGTCAAAGGCCGGACCGTGCTGCTCATCGGACACCGGCCCGAGGTGATCACGGGCGTCGACCAGATCGTCCTCGTCGAATCCGGCCGCGTCGTCGCGACCGGCACGCACGACGACCTGCTCGCCGAACGGGGCTACGCGCGCCTGTGGGAATCCGCCGGCCACGCCCTGGAAGACGAAACCGACAACGCGATCCAAGGAGACCGTCGATGAGCACGACCCAACCGAACCTGCCGCTGCTCGACGTCGTACCGCGCATGCGGCGCATGGTGTCCAATCCGGACGCGCTACAGCCGGCGATCGCGATCGCCGTGCTGTGCGGGCTCGCTGAAGGGCTCGCGCTGGCGGCGATGCTGCCCGCGATCAGTTCGTTGGCTTCTGGCGAACCCGTGTGGGGCATGGGACTGGGCGGCTGGCTGTGGGTTTTCGCCTTCCTCGCCGCGGCCAGTTTCGGGCTGAACTACTGGCAGAGTCAGCGGACCTACGCGGTGGCGCTGGACTTCCTGAAGAGCATCCACCGCATCATCGGCGACCAGGTGTCGAAGCAACCGCTGGGGTGGTTCGCCCGCCCGGTCGCCGGCCGGTTGTCGCGAATGGTGTCCACCGAGCTGATGATGGCCGGCGAGATCTTCGCGCACATGCTCGGCCCGCTCGTTTCACGCATCACCTCGGCCGTGGTCATCGTGATCGCCGCCTGGTGCTGGAACCCGGTGCTCGGTCTTGTCCTTACCCTCGCGGCCCCGGTGTTCATCGTCATCACGCTGGTGTCGACGGCGTTCATGCGCAAGGGCCGCAACCTTCACGAGCCGGAGGAGGTCATCCTCGCCGACCGCATCGTCGAGTTCTCGCAGTGCCAGGGCGCGCTGCGCTCATGCGGCCGCTCCGACGACTTCCCGCCGCTGCAAGACGCGCTGGAGCAGACCCGTGCGACCAAGCATCGCGCCCTGTGGTTGGAGACGGTGGGACTGCTGTTCAGCGGCATGGCGACCCAGGCCGTGGTCGTCGCGCTGATCAGCGTGACGGGCACACTCGCCGTCTCCGGGTCGTTGGAGCCGATCCCGGCGTTGGCGTTCATCGGCCTCGCCCTGCGGTTCACGACGACACTGTCGACGATCACCGAAGCCTCGATGTCGCTGGAATCGCGGCGCCCGTTGCTCGATGCACTCGACGAGGTGCTCACCGCGCAACCGCTGCCCGAGGCGACGACGGCGGCCGACTTGCCCGCGCCGGGCACGATCGAGCTGGACGACGTGGCGTTCTCGTACTCTGCCGACAGCGCCGCGGTTCTGCGGAACGTTTCGCTGTCGGTGCCGGCGGGTTCGATGGTCGCGCTGGTCGGCCCGTCGGGCAGCGGCAAGACGACGGTCGCCCGACTCGTCAGCCGCTTCTACGACGTCGATTCGGGTGTGGTTCGGGTCGGCGGCACACCGGTCGCCGAGCAAACCGGCGAGCAGCTGATGGGCCAGTTGTCGATGGTGTTCCAGGACGTGTACCTGTTCGACGACACCCTCGAGGCGAACATCGCGGTGGGCCGCGAGGATGCGACGGCGGGCGAGATCCGCGAAGCCGCCGACCTGGCGGGTGTCACCGAGATCGCCGAGCGCCTGCCGGAGGGCTGGGCGACCCGCGTCGGTGAGGGCGGCCGCGCGCTGTCCGGCGGTGAGCGTCAGCGCGTGGCGATCGCTCGCGCACTGCTGAAACGGGCGTCCATCGTCCTCCTCGACGAGGCGACGTCGGCTCTCGACGTGGAGAACGAGGCGAATGTCGTTGCCGCCGTGGAGAAGCTGCGTGAGCAGGCGACCATCCTGATCATCGCCCACCGGCTCGACACGATCGCCAAGGCCGACCAGATCGTGTCCCTCGATGGCGATGGACGGGTCGAGCGCGTCGGCACGCACGACGAGCTGCTCGCCGCGGGCGGGACGTACGCGGGCTTCTGGGACCGTCTGCGCAGTGCCCAGGGGTGGCAGCTCACGAACTAATCTGGATCCGTGCATGTGACGACGCCCGAACCGGAGCCGCCCGCTGTTCGCGCCGGCAAGCGCGCGGGCCGAAAGCCGGCGTTCACCGCGGCCGACGTCGTCGAAGCGGCGATCGCCGAGGGCATGGACACCTTCACGATGAGTGCGGTGGCCGACCGCCTCGGTGTCGTGACCGGGGCGATCTACCGGCTCTTCCCGTCCCGGGACGATCTGGTGATCGCCTGTCTGGATACGGCGGCGGCGACGCTGCGCGTGCCCACGCCGGGTACGGGATGGCGAGAGGTGTTGCGGCTGTGGTCCGACGAGTGCTGGCGGGTGTGCGAGGAGTATCCCGGTCTGAGTCGGCTGGTCTATGCGCTCCCCACCGCCTTCACCCGAATCGACCACATCTTCGCCGCGTATGCGGAGGCGCTGGCCGGTGCGGGACGAACCCGGGGGCAGGCGATGTTCGCGCTCGATTTCCTCGGCGACACCATCTTCGCCTCGTACCTGAGCATCGATTCCATGCGTGCCATCGACTCCGACGGGGCGACCGGTCTCGACCGTGTGCGCGAGGCGCTCGACGATGATTCGACGATGCGCCCGCAGGATTCATGGACCGAACGAGGCGCGGTGGATGCGAAGGTCGATTTCATCATCGACGGCTTGGAACGGAATTGGCCGGAGATCTGAGCGCCCGAGGAGTTGTCCACACGTTGTCCACAGGCAATATCAGTTTTGTGGCAATCTACAAACACATCGTGTCCAAATTCGAAATAGTGCTGGGAATTCACCGGCGCTCGCGTGAATTGGTGGCGCAGTTCACAATTGGGCTGGTTTGTGGCCACACTGCTCAATCGGGGATTCACTCTCATGTAGTGGTTCAGGGGGCGAATCTTTGCGGGTAAAACGCCTATGCCCGTGACCTGTGGATATCTTCGCCGGCCTGGCCGGCGTGGGATCCGTGCTTGACACCGGGCACTCGATGGGGCTTCGCGTCGCCGGTCGCAGTCGAAGGGTCGACGTTGGGCCGCCCGGCGAATACAACCTGTGCCACGATGGGAGCATGCCCGCATTCGAACAGGTGCCGGTGACCGAACTCCCCGATGACTTCACCGCAGAGACTGACCGCATCCTGCTCGACATTCGTGAACCGGACGAGTGGGAGGGCGGCCACGTTCGCGGCGCCCTGCACATCCCGCTCGGCGAGGTACCCGCGCGGATCGAGGAGATCGATCCCGACGCCGAACTCTTCGTCATCTGCCGCACCAGTGGCCGCTCCTTCCGAATGCTGGAGTACTTCGAGCACGTCGGCCGGGAGGCAACCTGCGTGCAAGGCGGGATGGTCGCGTGGGAGGCCAGCGGCAAGCCGGTCGAGACGGGGACGTGAGGCGGACCATGACTCAACCTCCCGCCGCCGCCAAACTGGTCGACCTCTGCCGCAACTGCCGGATCCAGGCTCCGCACCGCGCCGGGC
Organism: Gordonia araii NBRC 100433; assembly: GCF_000241265.1. Lineage (GTDB taxonomy): Bacteria > Actinomycetota > Actinomycetes > Mycobacteriales > Mycobacteriaceae > Gordonia > Gordonia araii. The sequence goes on along the minus strand of NZ_BAEE01000048.1, from coordinate 95,380 downwards.
GCACGCGTTGCCCGCGCTGCAACGGCATCCTCGTCGTCGTCACCACGGACCGCGTCTCACAGGCGCTCGCCGAAGCACCGGCGCCAGTCGTCGCCCGGCCGCCGCAGCAGCGCGTCGCCGGTTACCGCCCGGGCGCGTCCCCCAAGGTCCGTTGGGTCGCTCAGCGTCCGCCCGAAGCACGGCCCGCGCCGCGCCGCCGAAGCTGGGGAGCGGCGCCCCGTCCGACGCCTAGGTACCGGACCATCCCCACGTGGGGGCTGCGCGACCTGCCGGCCAGCTGGCTCGAGGTCCCCGTCGAACAGCAGGCCAAAGCCGAGTCGCTGCGATTCGTCCGCGCCGCGCACCAGGTGGCCATCGTGCTGGCGGTCAGCGCCGGTATCCACCTGCTGCGATATCTGCTCGTCGTCATCGGCCGGGATCGGCTGATCCCGGGCTGGCTGGATCTCCTGACCTCTGGTCTCGTGATCCTCTCCGGTGGTCTCGCCGTCGGTGCCATGCTCTTCGCCCTGTTCCGGTTCGGCCAGTGGGTAATCGCGACTCGCGCCCTCGCCTACCGCCACGCGCACCGGCTGGAACCTCGGCCGCGGTGGTTCCTGTGGCCGATGTCGGTGACTCCGTTGCTCAACGTGATCACCGCGCCGTTCGTGGTGCGGGAGGCCGCGTTGATCGACAGTCGGGTGATGACGCCGCGAGCGGCGGTCGAACTGCGCAAGATCTGGATCGCGTGGGTCCTGGTGAACGGGGTCGCGCTGTGGGCGGCACTGGCACGGCGCGCGGGCAGCCAGAGCGGCAGCTTGCAGACCCAAGCCGATTCGCTGGTGCTGTTCATCGTGTCCGCCCTGGCCTCGGCGGCCTTCGCCTGGTGGATGATTCCGCGACTGGTCCGGGTCTTCGATCCGGCGCCCGTCCGGGACCAGGCCGGGACCAAACGCCGATGGGTCAACGCGTGACCGAGCAGCGCGTGTCCCGATCGGGCAAGCCGGCCGTCGTAGCTCACCGCGGAGCCTCGGGCGATGCTCCCGAACACACCCTCGCCGCCTATGAACTCGCCCTCGAACAGGGCGCGGATGGCCTCGAATGCGATGTGCGACTCACCGCGGACCACGAACTCGTCTGCATCCACGACCGGACGATCGACCGGACCTCCGACGGCACCGGCGCCGTCAGCGAGATGACGCTCGCGCAGTTGCGCGAGCATGACTTCGGCAGCTGGTTCGGCGGACGGTCGGCGACCGTCCTGACGCTGGACGAGTTGATGACCCTCACCCTGGACTGGCGGCGACCCGTCCGGCTGTTCATCGAGACCAAGCATCCGGTCCGCTTCGGCAGCCTCGTCGAGCAGAAGCTGCTGGAGACGCTGCACCGCTTCTCAGTGGCCACCCCGCCGTCGGCCGATCACAGCCGAGCCGTGGTCATCTCGTTCTCGTCGTCGGGGGTGTGGCGGATCCGCCGGAACGCGCCCATGCTTCCGACGATCCTGCTGGGAGACACCGCGCGGGTACTCGGCGGGAGCGCCGCCACGGCGGTCGGCGCGACGGGGATCGGTCCGTCGGTCGAGACCCTGCGCATGCACCCCGAACTCGTCGACAAGGCGGCAGCGGCCGGCCGGGTCACTTACTGCTGGACCGTCGAGGACCGGCCCGACGTCCAGCTGTGCGCCGATATCGGCGTGCGGTGGATAGCGACGAATCATCCGGCGAACGTGCGCGACTGGCTGGTCACGGTCTGAATCCGGCCAGCGGCACGCACATCGCGTCGCGTGTGAAAGAGTTGGACCATGGGCAAGAAGAGCAAGCGCGGCAGCGGCCCGCGCCCGGGAAGTAATCGTGCCGAGAGGGTCGCCGCGCGCAAGGAGCGCCAGGCCGCGGCCGCCGCGGCGCCCAAGCGTCCTTTCGAGGGTCTCGCCGCCGAGTGCGATCTCGTCGCCCTGCGCACCTTCGTCGCCTCGGCGACCGCTCGACTGTCCCTGATCGAGCCGGGCCCGCCCGAGCCCGAGCTGAAGTCCGTCGTCCCCGATGACGAGCCCGGACCCTCGGTGCAGAAGGAGGGCGTCCGCAACCACGTCAGCGTCGGGACGGTCCTGCCCGGCGCGGTCGGCGCCATGGTCCGCGACGGCAAGGGTGCGCGCGAAGGATTCGCCGGCTTGCAGGTCGACCCCGAGCCGGCCGACATCGCCGCGGAGTTCGCGGCAGCCGTCGACTGGGCGGCACACGCGAAGAGCGACGAGCAGTTCCCGGGCGAACCGACCGACAAGTCGCTGGCCGACCTGCTCGACGTCGATGCGCCCCTGGACATCACCGTCCACGAAGACTTCGCGTGGTGGTACGCGCCGGGTGCGAAACTGGAGCCCGCGGTCCGGGAGATGCTCGACAACGCGGCCGGAACGATCACGCCGGCGGCCCGGATGACACCCAAGAGCGGGCTGGGCGCTCCGTGGTGGGCGGATGCGGGCGAGCGCGCACACCTGCGCTGGGTCCGTCCCGAGGATGAGGACGCGGTGATGACGGCGATGGCGCGGTTGCACGCAGACGGACATCTGACGCTCGGTGAGGGCTCGCGGTTCGCGGGTTCGTTCCGCACCCACGGGCTCATCGTCCCCGTCTTCGACCTCGACCCCGAGAAGCACTCGGACGAGTGGTACGACGGTCTGGACCAGTTCGACGCCTGGCTCGTCGAGGCGATGGCCGACAAGTCCGAACTCACCGGCGAGCAGCGCCGGTCGCGTGCGGGAATCCGGACGCGGCAGATCACGCTGCGCATCTAGCCCCGCCGACCGTGCCCAGAATCCCGCCGACCGTGCCCGGATTTTCGCCGAGCGTGCCCAGAATCCCTCCGACCGTGCCCAGAATTCCGCCGACCGTGCCCACGGGAGCCGCACGTCGATGCGACGTTTGCATCTACGATTGCTGAATGACCGAACGGACGAAGTTTCAGCAACTGCTCGCCGATCAGATCACCAACGAGTTCGCCGCGAGTCAGCAGTACAACGCGATTGCCGTCTACTACGACAACGAGGACATGCCTCAGCTCGCGCAGCACTTCTACGAGCAATCGGTCGAAGAGCGCAATCACGCGATGATGATCGTTCAGTACTTCCTGGACCGCGGGCAGGCCGTCGAGATACCGGGTGTCGACACCCCGCTCAACAAGTTCGGCGACTTCACCGAGCCCATCAAGCTCGCCCTGCGGCAGGAGCAGGAGGTCACCGAGCAGATCGTCAACCTGGCGCGCGTCGCCCGCGACGACGGCGACTACCTCGGCGAGCAGTTCATGCAGTGGTTCCTCAAGGAGCAGGTCGAGGAGGTCGCGACGATGACCACGCTGCTCACCATCGCCGAGCGCGCCAAGGGCAACATCTTCGACCTCGAGACCTTCGTCGAACGTGAGATCAACGGGCAGGACACCGCCGACGACTCCGCCCCGGCCGCCGCCGGAGGGAATCTCTAGCCGATCGCGGCGTCGCCCTCGTCGACCGACTTCGGGTCGACGGGCAGGCCACGGGCGAGGCGCGCGAAGAACTCCTCGGTGTTGGAGCCGACGGCGAGCGAGTCACCGTCGCCGCTCCACACCTGGCCGCCGGTCGGCACGGTGACCATCAACGCCGATCCGCGCAGCCCCCACGCCAGCGCCAGCAGGTCCCAGGAATGGTCGTTGGTGTCGACGGTCAGGGCCCCGACGATGCCGTCGACAAAGGGCAGCAGCTGGAACGGGTTGAGCAGCACGCCGGGGCTGGTCGCCTTCGCCATCAGCGCCGCGAATACCTTGCGCTGGTTGACGACGCGCTGCAGGTCGGCGTTGGGGAAGTCGCGGCTGCGCACCAGGCCGAGCGCTTGGCGGCCGTTGATCTTCTGGCAGCCGGCCCTCAACCGGAGCCCGGCCTTCGGGTCGCGCAGGGACTGTTTGAGGCAGATGTCGATGCCGCCTATGGCGTCGACGACGTTGGCGAAACCGCCGAACCCGATCTCCGCGTAGTGGTCGATGTGCACCCCGGACAACGCTTCGACAGTGCGCACCAGCAACTGCGGCCCGCCCATGTTGAATGCCGCGTTGATCTTGTGCTGTCCGTAGCCGTCGGGAATCTCGACGAAGAGGTCGCGGGGAATCGAGACGATCGCCGTCGGGCCGCTCGTCGGTTTCGAGACGAGCATGATCGTGTCGGTGCGGGCGCCCCCCTCGTCGGGTCCGGTCGATAGCTTCCTGCGTTCGGCCGCGGTCATCCCGTCGCGGGAGTCGGTGCCGACGATGAGCCAGTTGGTCCCCGGCGTCGACCGGATGCGGTCGCCGAAGTTGAGGGCGTTGACGCGCGTCAGCTTGCCGTCGTAGTAGACGAGGCCGCCGACCGCGGCGACGAGCGCGGTGATGATCAGGACCAGCAGGAGGGTGAGCACCCCCCGGACGGACACGAGCCGGCGTCGCTTCTTCGGGCGTGCCGGCTTGGGCTGGCGCGGTTTGTCCGAATTCGTCGCGCGGCGCGGCGGCTTCCCGGTCGGGGGCTTTCCGCCGGCTCCGGCGCGGTTGACCCGCTCGCCGCTCGGCAGCGGTTCCGGCGTCTGGGTGGGTGCGTACTTGCGGCCCGTCTCGCGCCCGGCGGGGGGTGGCGCCGGCCGTCGGTTGGGGCCCTGGCCGGGGCGTTGCGGTGCCCGGCCGGGTTGAGCCTGGCGCGGCTGTGCCGTGCGATTGGCCGGCCGGTCGTTCGGTGGCGCCGACCAAGCGAGCGGCGGTTGATAGACGGGCGTCTGGTTCGCCTGGGCGGTGGCCGCGGGGTCGCGCGCCGGTGGCCGGGGCGGGGCGGGAATCCCCTGCCCGGCGCGCGCGTCGTCGGACCGCGGCGCCGGTCCAGGGGTGCGGGGCCGGGGCGGGGGCGACTGTGTCCCGGCCTGTTGGTCCTGCTCCTGGCGTCGGCGCCGCAGGTTCGGCTGCTGGCGCGGGTCGTTCACCCGGACAAATGTACGCATCACGGCTGAGTCGACGCTGAAACGCGCCGCCGATGTGCGCGACCCAACAATGACATTGCCTACTGGCACAGTGGTCATTGACGATACGGGTGCTCGGCCATAGTGTTGGAGGTCACACAGAAGGGTTTGACCGATGACCGTTGTGAACAACGACCGCAAGACCAAATCCAGCGCACAGCGCGACCACGACGCCGATGGCCGTACCGCGATCGCGACCCGTCTGCTCAAGGGATCGTCGGCGCGCTCCTACGATCCCATCGTCGAACTCGACTGGGATGCGCCGCTTGAGGAGGGGAAGTACTTTCTTCCGCCGAAGGTGCTCTCGCTCTACGGCACCCCGTTGTGGGAGTCGATGACCACCGACGAGCGCATCGAACTCTCCCGGCAGGAGATGGCCCACGTGCTGTCAGTTGGCATCTGGTTCGAGAACCTCCTCAACCGGGCACTGCTGATCCGCTTGATGCGTGAGGATCCCGCCGCGGCGACCTCGCACTACGAGCTCACCGAGATGGGCGACGAGTGCCGGCATATGACGATGTTCGGGAAGGTGATCGAGCGCAGCGGTGCGCGGCCGTACATGATGCGCCCGTGGGAGCGGGCGGCCATGCTCGCCCTGCCCGCTGTCATGCGGGGCACGTTGCTCTGGGTGATCACCCTCATCGGCGAGGAGCTGTTCGACGCCTTGCAGCGCGAGATGCGGACCGACCCCGAGTTGCAGCCCATCGTCGCCAGACTGATGCAGATTCATGTCACCGAGGAAGCCAGGCACATCGGCTTCGCCCGCGACGGTGTTATGCGCCGCAAGCCGGTCCGTTCGCGCTGGGAGTCGCTGGTCGCGGCGAACCTTCACGGACTCGGCGGTCCGGTCTTCCGCCGGCTGTTCACGAACCCGCAGATGTACCGCCGTGCCGGAATCGCGAATCCGCGCGAGGCGGCGCGCATCGCCCGGGCGAATCCGAAGTTCCACGAAGTGCAGGTCAAGTCGTTCGCGCCGCTGGCGTCGTTCCTGCGTCAGGCCGACCTGATGGGCCCGGTCTCGGAGTACCTGTGGCGTCGATCGAAGTTCCTGCCGTGACCACGATCGCGCTCGTCGGCTCGTCGAATGCGATCACTTCCACGCGCCGCCACCTGGAAGCGTCGCCGCTGGAGTTCCGCATCGTCGACGACCCTTCGCATGCCGATCTCGTCGTGACCGACGAGGCGGCGCCGCCGTCGAACTACCTGACGGTCGCCGCCGAGCAGACGCCGAATCGGTTCTACTGCCGCGACGAGTCCGTCGGCTACATCGTCGCCGCCCTCACCGAGGCCCAGATCGCCGGAGCGCACGGGGTACGGGTCCGGCCGCCGGTTCAGCACAATCCATCGTCGCCGCGCCGCCGGTCACGTCTGTTCACCTCGGCCAAGCACGATCCGCTACGGCGCTTCAACCCGGTCGACTACGACTGGTTCACCGAGGAGACGGTCGAGGCCGCGGTCTTCGACGACGGGGTGCGCGTCATGGCCGACGGCGAGGAGTTCGGCGCGCGGCTGCGCGCTCGCGGGCACATCGACGGCAACGACGGTCAATTCCACTGGGCCGGAATCCTGCACGGCAACCGTGCTCCGGAACTCTTCTACGCCGGCACCAAGCGGGTCGAGGTCGCGTGCGGGGAGCACGAGCCGGTACAGGCGAAGCTCGCCGAGATCACGCAGTGGGGCACCGTGCGCATGACCGGCGTCGGGCGCCCGCCCTGGCTGGCCGAGTAGGAGTCCGCAAACCCCGCACCTCGCGACAAACCCGACAGGTTTTCGGTGTTGGGTATGTCCCCAACTGCTGGGTTTGCGGGGGAGTGGCGACGGGTGGACTTAGGGTGGCCGGGTGAGCATCGATCCGGTCACCGACCCGCGCGAGCGGCGGGCACTGTGGATCGAACTGGCGATCGTCGGGATCTTCACCTTCGGGATGTCGGCGCTCCTGGCGATCTTGTCGCTCGTCGAGGCTCAGCTGACCGGCGGCATCGACCAGCAGACGATCGCGCTCAACCCGTCGCGTTCGACGGTGGGCTGGATCGACGCCGCACGGCAGACGCTGTCGGTCGTGCGCCTCGTCGGAATGGCCGCGCTGTGCTGCTACCTGTTGTGGCGCAGCGGGATTCGGCTCTCGACGGTCGGCCTCACCCGCCGACCGGGCCGACGCGACGTGCCCGCCGGTGTCGGGCTCGCGGCGCTGATCGGCCTGCCCGGTCTCGCCCTCGTCTATGTGGCGCATCTGCTGGGGATGAACGCGGCACTCGTACCCAGCGACACGAGCGGTCCGTGGTGGCAGATACCGCTCCTGATCGCCGTGGCGATCGGCAACGCGGTCGCCGAGGAGGTGGTCGTCGTCGCCTACCTGCTGGTGCGTCTGCGGCAACTCGGCCTCAACGACATGTCGGCGCTCGCGTACAGCGCTGTGCTGCGCGGCAGCTACCACCTGTACCAGGGAATCGGCGGCGGTCTGGGCAACGTCGTGATGGGTCTCGTCTTCGGGCGCTACTACCAGCGCACCAACCGGGTGTGGCCGCTGGTCATCGCTCACGCGCTCATCGACGTCGTCGCGTTCGTCGGCTTCCTCGTCATCGGCGACGGGTTGGGGTTCAGCGAGGTCAGGAAGTAGCTAGCGGATCAGCCACGCGACCCACATGCCCGCGCCGCACGCGAGGACGGCCGCGACCCAGCTGCCGACGGCGTTCACGACCGCCAGTCGTGTCTCTCCGCGCCGCGCCAGGGCGACGGTTTCGAAGCTGGCGGTGCTGAACGTCGTGAAGCCGCCGCAGAATCCGGTTCCCGCCACCAGCGCCAGCGTCGACGGGGTGCCGGCGAACACGACCAGGCCGGTGATCAAGCCCAGCAGAGCCGAGCCGGCGATGTTGATCGCGATCGTCGCCACCGGCAGCTGCGCGGTGACCCGGGCTTTGACCGACGCATCGATGACGTATCGCGCCAGCGCTCCGAGGCCGCCCGCCGCGTACGCGGCCGCGGTCCACGCGTTCATCGGGGCGCCTCCGGATTCAGCTCGTGTCCCGGCGCCGTGCCGGTGTCCGGGTCGATGACGTCGGGCTCGGTCGACGCGGTGCGGCCGGCCAGCCGCGCTCCGATGACCAAGCCGGCGACGGTGCCGATGGCGCCCAACAGCAAGGTCGCGGCGCCGTAGCCGAGAGCCATCGGCAGGTAGCCGTCGCGGATCAATGCGACCTGCTCGTCGGCGAACGTGCTGTAGGTCGTGAACCCGCCGCACAACCCGGTGCCGCCGAACAAACGGATGCGGCGGGCTGGTTCGTCGTCGAGCCGCGACGACGCGAGGAATTCGAGAAGCGCGGCCAGCACCAGCGCGCCGGTGAGGTTGATGGCGAAGGTGGTCAGCGGCCAACGGCCGGATTCGGTGGGCGCGGCCTGCTCCAGATGCAGCCGGATAGCGGTGCCGACGGCCCCTCCGACAAATACGAGAAGCAAGCCGGGGCAGTCGCGGAAGACGGTGCCGAGACGGGTCATGGGGGAGCGCTTCCTCTCCTGGTCGTGGTGATTCCGAGCACACGGAATCCGGGTTGACCAGGAACTATCAGCCGAAGCGGCGGGTCGGGCGTCGAGCGCCCCGGCGAGATCCATCGCCTCGGCGGCACATGAGCACCGCCGCGGCCAGTATACGGCTAACCTGACATCGTGCCCGTGATCGCCTTCTTCGGACCCGCCGGAACGTTTACCGAGATGGCGATGAACCGTCTCCTCGGCACCGGGGCCGGGCCGCTGGCCGGGGTCGCCGACGACGTCGAGCGGCTGCCGGTCGCCAGCCCGACTGCGGTCATCGAAGCGGTGCGCACGGGTGCGGCCGACTTCGGCTGCGTGCCGGTGGAGAGTTCGATCGAGGGATCGGTGCCGGCGACCATGGACGCCCTCGTCCCGGCCTCGGCGGCCGACCGCGTGCAGGTATTCGCCGAGACCGTCCTCGACATCGCCTTCACCATCGCGGCCAAGACCGGACTAGCGCCCGCGGAGGTGCGCACGATCGCCGCCTACCCGGTCGCCCAGGCGCAGGTCCGGGCCACCGTCGCGGAGCGTTTCCCGAACGCCGAGTTCGTGCTCGCGTCGTCGAATTCGGCGGCGGCGCACGATGTCGCCGAGGGCGCCGCCGACGCCGCGGTCACCACGCCGGTCGCCGCTGAGTCCTTCGGGCTGCGCGCGCTGGCGGACGGCGTCGCCGACAGCGCCGACGCCGCGACCCGTTTCGTGCTGCTCGGCCGTCCCGGACCGGCCACGGCGCGCACCGGCAACGACCGCACCTCGGTCATCGTCGACCTCCCCAACCGGCCGGGCAGCCTGCTGGGCGCCCTCGACGAGTTCGCCGCGCGCGGCATCGATCTGACCCGTATCGAATCGCGCCCGCGGCGCAGCAGCGGACCGGGGCTGGAATACCGGTTCTTCATCGACGTCATCGGCCACATCGACGATGCCGCGATCGGTGAGGCGCTGCGCGCCCTGCACCGCACGGTCGAGCAGGTGGTGTTCCTCGGCTCCTGGCCCGTCGACGGGGTCGGCGGCACACCGCCGCCCGATCACCGCGACAGCGAGGCCTGGTTCACCCGGCTGCGCGACGGGGGGCGCTGATGCCTCGCTTGTACCTGGTCCGCCACGGCGAGACCACTTCCAACGTGATGCGCCGGCTCGACACCGCCATGCCGGGTGCGGCGCTCACCGACTTCGGCGTGCGCCAGGCGGCCCGGTTCGCGTTGGAGAACGCCCGGGCCGACGAGCGGCCGACGGTACTCGTCAGCTCGGTGGCCCGGCGCGCCCAGCAGACCGCCGAGGTGGTGGGCAATCTGTGGGGTGTCGAGCCCGAGGTGGCCGACGGCCTGCACGAGGTCCAGGTCGGCGACCTGGAGGACCGCAACGACGCCGAGGCGTACAAGGCCTTCGGCGAGGTCGTGGAGAAATGGCATCACGGCGACACGGCGGTTTCGCTGCCCGGCGGCGAATCCCTCGACGACGTGTTCGGCCGGTACTTGCCGGTGATCGACGAGGTCACGCGGAAATACCTGGTGGGACCGGAAGGCCGCGACGTCTACGTCGTCAGCCATGGCGCCGCCATTCGGCTGGTCGCCGCCCGTCTCGCCGAGGTCGATCCGCATTTCGCGGTCTCCAACCATTTGCCGAACACCGGCGTCGTCGAACTGAGCTATGCGGCCGACGGGGATGCCGACGGCACCTGGGCCGCGCATCGCTGGGGCGACCGCGTCGCCCCGTTCGAACCGGATGCCGAGGGCGACGCCAGCCCGATGGGGTAGGTCAGGCCCAGCCGTGGTCGTGCAGCCACTGGTCGTCGATGCCGAAATGGTGCGCGATCTCGTGGATCACCGTGATGCGCACCTGCTCGCGCACCTCGTCGGGCGACGAACAGATGGCCAGGATGGAGTCGCGGTAGATCGTGATCGTGTCCGGCAGGAAGCCGGCGTACTCGGTGGTGCGCTCGGTGAGGGCGACCCCCTCGTAGAGACCGAGCAGATGCGGTCCTTCGGGGTGCATCGGTTCGACGAGGATGACGACGTTCGACATCTCCCGCGCGAGTTCCTCGGGGATCTCGTCGAGCGCGTCGTTCACCAGCTCGTCGAACGCGCGATTGCCTATCCGCACGTCAGCCCGCCGGAGCGGGTTGCTCGGCCGGGTTCGGCGCGATGCCCGGAGGCAACGGCACCGGCGTCGGCAGTGCGCGGCCGGGCGGTGCGGCCGGCGGCGGCGTCGGGATCTTCCCGTTGATCAACAGCTGCTGCCGCGCGTCGCCGACCAGCGTCGCGAAGCCGCCGCGATGCGGCAGGCCCATGTAGCAGACCGCCTTGCGGCTGCCGGCCAGCCAGCCGATCTCGGAGATGGTCGACCACTGGACGTTCAGCGTCGACTTCTCGAACTTGCGCTTGCCGCCCATGAAACGGTGCGCCTGAACGGGACAGATCGGGGTGAGGAACTTGTTCTGCTCGTCGATGCCGGGCCATCGCTTGCCCGATGTACGGGCCCCGAAACGCGCGGACATGTCGATGACGCCCGTCGTCTGGAAGGCGTGCGGCTCGGCGCAGTTCACCGGGAAGGTCGCCTGACGGGTCTGCGGGTTGATGCCGATGCAGGTGCCCGGCGCCCACTGCTGGGACTGGTCGAGGTCGGCGACCTTGCCGACGATCTCCATTTCACTGCCGCCGATTCCCTGCTCGATCAGCCCGCAGCGCAGGTCGCGCTGTCCGCGCTCCCACTGGGCTTTCGACGGATAGATCAGGCTGGGCACGAAACGCCCCTGCGGATCGTGGCGTCCCTGCAGGTAGGAGGTGACCAGCGTCGGGCAGTGCTCGGTACGGATGGCGCTGAAGCGTTCCGGGCCGGGCCAGGGCGCCGATTCGGAGAACTCGCCGCCGGGCAGGATCGTGCCGTCGACGGCGGCGGCGACCTCGAAGCGATGCGGTTCGTCGCACGCGACCTTCGACGGAGCGCCGGGCTTGCCCTCCTCCCACTGCAGGCAGTCGCCGGCCTGGGATTGGGTGAACGCGTCTTGGGCGACGCGCTCGCCGACGCCGATCTTCGTGCCACCGACCTGGCCGGATCCGTCGATCGCATTGGTGACGACGGCGGTCGCGCCGATGACGACGGCGCCCGCGACCCCGGCGGCGAGCAGTACCCGCAACGGGTGGGTGGCCATCGCGGTGCGCCAGCGCGTGAGCCGGGACGGCGCCTGCTCGGCTGTACCGGCGCCGGGCGCGGCGGTGTCCGGCTCGTCAGACATGGTGAACTCGTCGTCGGAAGTCATCCCCTCCATAATGCCCGCTCGCAGACGCATGGGTAGTGTCTGGGAGGTGATCGACCTCAAGACTCTTCGCGACGAGCCCGAACTGGTCCGCGAATCGCAGCGCATCCGAGGCGAGGATCCGGCGCTCGTCGATCAGGCGCTGGAGGCCGACGCCCGGCGGCGAGCGGCGATCGTCGAAGCCGACAACCTCCGCGCGGAACAGAAATCGCTGGGCAAGCTCGTCGGCAAGGCCGACGGCGACGAGAAGACCGAGCTGTTGGCCCGCGGCAAAGAACTGGCCGAGCGGGTCAAGGCCGCCGTCGCCGCGCAGAACGCCGCCGAGGCTGACAGCGAGGCCGCGCACCGCGCGATCTCCAACGTCGTGCAGGGTGCGCCGGCCGGCGGCGAAGACGACTTCGTCCTGGTCGAGACGGTCGGCGAACCGCGCGAGATCGCCGATCCCAAAGACCACCTCGAACTCGGCGAATCACTCGGCCTCATCGATATGGAGCGCGGAGCGAAGGTCTCCGGCTCGCGCTTCTACTTCCTCACCGGCAACGGCGCGCTGCTCCAGCTCGGGCTGCTGAACCTGGCCGCCCGCAAGGCCGTCGCGAACGGTTTCGAGCTGATGATTCCGCCGGTGCTCGTGCGGCCGGAGGTCATGGGCGGCACCGGTTTCCTCGGGGCGCACGCCGACGAGGTGTATCACCTGCCCGACGACGACCTCTACCTGGTCGGCACCTCGGAGGTGCCGTTGGCCGGATACCACAGCAACGAGATCATCGACCTCTCCGACGGCCCGAAGCGCTACGCCGGCTGGTCGAGCTGCTTCCGTCGGGAAGCCGGCAGCTACGGCAAGGACACCCGGGGCATCATCCGCGTGCACCAGTTCGACAAGGTCGAGGGCTTTGTCTACTGCCGCCCGGAGGAGGCCGAGGCCGAGCATCAGCGCCTCCTCGGCTGGGAGCGGGAGATGCTCGCCGCCATCGACGTGCCCTACCGGGTCATCGACATCGCCGGCGGGGACCTGGGCAGCTCGGCGGCCCGCAAGTTCGACTGCGAGGCCTGGGTGCCGACGCAGCAGACCTACCGGGAGCTGACGTCGACGTCGAACTGCACCACCTTCCAGGCCCGGCGCCTGTCGATCCGGTACCGCGACGAGAACGGCAAACCGCAGATCGCCGCAACGCTCAACGGCACGTTGGCGACCACGCGGTGGATCGTCGCGATCCTGGAGAACCACCAGCAGCCCGACGGCTCGGTCGTGCTGCCGCCCGAATTGGCCGCCTCTGTCGGCGTCGAGGTGCTGGAGCCGAAGAAGTGAGTACGCGCGGCTTCGCGCTGGCCGCCGCGGTGTCGTCCCTGATCGCGGCCGCCATGACCCTGCTGCCGTGGGTGTCGCTGGAGGAGCGCGGCCTGCCGATGAGGTGGGCCGGCCTCGGCTTCTATTACGGCGACGACATCGGTTCGGTGCCGGCGATCCAGCCGCTGGGATGGGTCGTCGTGGTGGTCGCGCTTGAGGCGCTGACGCTGCTCGGATTCCAGCTGTTCGTCCCGGGCGGGACGCCGCTGGCGGGGGCCGCGCGGTGGCTCTTCGCCGGTCTGGCCGGTCTTGCGACTGTCGCCGCGGTGCTGATGGCCGTCGCGATCGCCGTCCCGTCGCTGCTGTACGGGAACCTCTTCGCGGAGCTGGCCGCCTACGCGGGCGCCGACGTGATCAACGAGGGGCGCGACGTCGTTGCGGTGCCGACGCTGATCGGCGTCGCCTTCTGGCTCGTCGTGACGGCTGTCGTCGCCGGGCTCGGGTTCGTGCGGTCCAGTCGTTCGTGACGGTGGCGGACAAATTCGTCGCCCCTGCGGCACGTCGTGGTCGATATGACCACGGAGCCCGCCAGAGGCGACGAATTTGTTTTCCGTCTAGCGCCTACCCGGCTGACCGATCTGCATGCCGACGATCGCGACGAGGTTGTCGCCGACGAGGTTGGCGAACGCGGGCCACGCCTTCTGGTTCAAGGCGACCGTTCCGGCCTCGAATCTGCTGCAGCGCTTCTTAGCGGGCTTGCCGTTGAACCGGTCGTTCAGCCACACCATCGACGACGGGAAGCTGAGCGCTGCCAGCGTGACGTGCTCGCTGAAGTGGTCGCGGACGTACTCGATCTGGGCGCCCGGGCGCGAACAGTACTGGCGCACGGTCCGGTCGACCTGGCCGACCGGCACGACCTCGTCCATCACGGCCTGGTTGATCAGCATGGGGAATTCCGGAGTGGTGCGACCCATGCGCAGCTGGTCGAGGACCTTGCGTGCCGTCGGATGCCGCATGGGGTCGCCGGGCACGTTGAACAGCCCCTTGATGTTGATGAACGGTGCGATGGCGGCGTGATAGGTCAGGCACATCGGGTTCTTCGACGCGACCAGTGCTTGGCCGAGCGGATTCATCTTCGCGCGCATGAACCGTTCGAGTTCCGGGTATTCGCGGGCGACGCCGATCATGCCGCCCATGATGAGCCCGGAGGTCAGGTTGTTGTTCGCGTTGTTCAGCAGATCCGAGATGTCTGCGGGGACGCCGCCCATCGCCGCGCCGACGACGTTGAGCTCAGGCGCGTAGGTCTTGTGCAGCTCGGCCGCCCAGCCGGTGGCGATCGCCCCGCCGGAGTAGCCGGTCATGGCGATCTTGGCGTCTTTGGTGATGCGCAGCGGGTTGAAGTTTTGCGCGGCACGAACGCCGTCGAGGGTGATGCGTCCGGCGAGCGGGCCGGCGGCGTAGGCCGAGTCAGGACCTTGGTGGTCGGGGATGACGAGTGTCCAGCCCGACGCGAGCGCTGAGTTGATCAGCAGGCCCTCGGCGTTGGCGTCGACGCTGCCGGTGATGCTCGACGGGATGGAGCCCATCTGTAGCTGGTACGAGGGCGAACAGTAGAGGGCGGTGCCGTCCTCTGCGATCTGGAAGGACAGCACTCGCGTCGTCTTGTGCGGCCGCGGTCCCTTCGGCTTAGCCACCGTCGCGACGGCGGGAATGGCCTCGCCGCGCGAGTTCGTCGAGCGGTACGAGATCAGCCACGCGTCGACGTTCAGCGGCAGGAATGAATAGGTGGCGAGGTTGACCCGTCGTGCGGCGATCAGCTCACCGGGCTGCAGGTCCTTGTACTTGCTCTTGGCGGGGAGGTAGAAGTCGCGGTCGAACTCGGGCAGCGCCGGTGGGACAGGGAAGGGCAGAACCGGCTGGACCCGCGGCTGTTTCGCCGCCGCAGACGGTGCGGGACTTGTCGACGGAGCGGCGTCAGCGGCCGTCGTGAATCCGGACGACAGCAGCGTGAAAGCCGTCAGAGCCGCGACGACGACGGCAAGCAGTGAGCGGCGGGCACGTGTGGTCATGATGAAATCTCCCCGAGCTAAATGTGAAACATTGGTGTATCACTTTGGAGAGAAACTAGCAGACTGTGGCGGGCGACACAAAAATGCGCCGACATTGACCTGCGTTACCGGTAGCGGCTGACCCCTGTCGGGAGTGGATCACTCCCGCGCGACGGCGAGCGAGATTAGGAGGTGAGTGAGGAGGTCGACGATCTCTTCGCGCGGCGGTCGGGGATCGCTGGTGCCCCAGCGGAAGACGACGTGGGTCAGCGCGCCGATGAATGCCGTTGCGGCGTAGTCGAGTTCGGCCGGGGTGCGATCGGTGACCGCGGCGACGGTGGTGACGAAGAATTCGGCCCAGACCTCGCGACCGGCTCGTCGTCGTTCCTCGACGCGCTCGCCGATGCCGCCGACTTCGATGAACGAGATCCTGGTCCACCGCGGATCGGTGGCGACGGCCGACATGTAGGCGGTCATCGCCGCGTGCGCGATCGACGGCAGGTCGAACGTCCCGTCGTCGGCCTTCTCGATCTCGGCGACGACGGCGGCGCTCACGGCTTCGCGGGCGACAGTCTGGATGTGCTCGTACAACTCCAGCAGGAGGTCTTCGCGGTTGTCGTAGAGCTCGTAGAACTGGCGACGGCTCAGCGACGTCGTCGAGCACAGCTCGGCGACCGTCGTCTTCGTGAAGCCGATGGTGCCGAACAGTTCGACACCGGCCTCCCAGAAGCGCTCGCGACGCTCGGCGCGGCGATCGGAGACCGACCGTCCGCCGTAGGAGCGTTCAGTAGTATCGCTAGCCTTCGACACGCTCGGCACGTATCTCGTGGCCCTTCGACGTCAGACAGCGACCCGACGCCAAGTCCCACTGCCATCCGTGTAGATTGCACGTCAGCTTGTCGCCCTCGATGATTCCGAACTTCTCCAGATCGGCCTTCAGGTGCGGGCAGCGGCGCTGCATCTCCCACCCGTCCTTGCAGATCGACGCCGAATCGTCATGGGCCTCGGCGAACCAGCCGTCGGCGTAGTGGACGCGCTCCTCGGTGAGGCACTTGAAGAACGTGTAGAGGAATTCGTTGTAGCCACCGATGCGCCAGGTCGTGAAGCGCGTCGAGAGGAAGATCGTGTTGACCCAGTCGGGCTCGTTGTCGCGCAGCACGGTGCGCACCAGCTCGGGGGCGATCCGGAAGCCGTAGCGATACTTGCCGTCGCCGTCCTCGCGCATGCGCACGGTCCGGTTGGGGAAGTCGAGCACGAAGGTCTCCTCGCCCACGACCAGGCCGACCGGGTAGCCGATCCCATCGGAGATGAGGTCAGATTCCTTCATGATGGGCTCGAACGTCGCCTTCAGCTGGGGCAGCAGCGGCTCGCCATCTGCCGGTGCCCAGGTGGCCTTCTCCGCGGCGATGATCGGCGCGAACTTCTCCTTCATCTGCTCCAGGTAGGCCTGCTTGTTCTCGCCGAACACCTGCTCCGGCGGGTACGGGTGGCTCAGTTCGACGAGTTCGGACCCCTGCAACGTCACGGCCGAACCGGAGACCATCATCAGGCCACGGTGCTTCTCGCCGTCGTCGGTCCCGTGGGACTTCATCTGCTCCAGGAACTCGGCTTGATCGGGGAAGATGCTCGCCTGGTCGGACTCGCTGCCGGTGTTGAAGTCGTTGAGGCTGAACAGGTCGTCGTCGAGGAACATCGGCGGGCCGGCCGACGGCACCACCCAGGTGGCCCCGACCTGCTCGATGTAGGAGCGGGCCCGGTCCATGCCGCGCTGGCGCTTCTGCTTGGCGAAGTTCGCCTTCGACTTGCGGGGGATGTCGTAGACCATCGGGTACCAGATAGCGCCCGAGTACTGCAGCAGGTGGATGTCGACGTGACCGAACTCCTCGGCGACGATGTCGAGGTCAATCGGCCGGGCGTCGTTCATGTTGAAACAGGTGGTCTCGCCGTCGGAGACGATCAGCCCCGAGTCGCCGATCGGGCCGTCGGCGGGAGCGCGCAGCGCGATGATCATGACGTCGAGGTCGCCCTTGGGGCCGCTCACGCGGTGCTTCTGCGAGTCGACGGTCTCGACGAACTTGGTGAATCCGAGCGCTTCGAGTTCACGCTTGAGGTCGGGCACCGGGTAGTCGGGCAGCAAGACCGTCGCGTCCTTGGAAATGTTCTCGCGCAGGTTCTTCTCGTCGAAGTGATCGCGGTGCAGATGCGAGACGTACAGGTAGTCGCACTGGCCGAGTTCGGCCCAGTCGAGTTCGGTGTTATCCGGGAAGGGGATCCACGACGCGAAGTAGGCGGGGTTCACCCACGGGTCGCATAGGATGGAGCCCGCCTTGGTCTGGATGTGGAACCCGGCGTGGCCGACGCTGGTGATCTGCAACTGCTTGCCTTCCGAAACGATTGGGCTGTCCGGCCCATCTCGCCGGGCTGGTCCACTCCTCAGGATAAACGTCCCCCCGCGCGGAACTCGATTCCGCACGAGGGGACTTTCGTCGTCGTGGCGCCGGGTTGTGAGCTACCGGACGATGCCGAGCGCCCGGCCGAGATCGTGGGCCGACTCGTTCAGGTCGGCCAACGCGCGGTGCGGATCGTGCTGTGCGTTCGTCAACGCAGCTTGCCGGACGGGCCGTGCGGTACCGCCGTTGCGCTTGCGTACCTGCCTGTTGTGCCAGCGAGCCTCGCCGAGGCCGTCGTGGTAGCCGGTGTTCGCCCCGTTGACCGCGCCGATCGTGCCGCCGATGGCTGCGCCGATCGCCGCTCCGGCGGCCGCGCCGACTACGCCTCCGACGATCACGGCGACGATTACGAACGGCAGAAGCACGCTGCCCAAAACCAGGCCGGCGACAGCGCCACCGAGACCGCCGACCGCGGCACCGACCCCGGCACCCCACGCAGCACCGAGTCCACCGGTGTGAGCCGCGTTCTCCTGGGACATCCGCGAGGCGTACGCCTGCTCGTCGATGTAGCCGTCTTTGGGATTGCCAGTCGGGTGGGCCGCGACGAGCACGATGGGTGCGGCTGGACGCGCCATTCCCGGCAGTGCGGTCGAAATGACGACGTAGTCGCGGACCGGCGCTGACGGCTTAGCGGGCGCCTTCGCGACGTCGGGACGGCTCACTGCCGCCGTGCCGGTCGGCGTGGCCCCCGCCGTGGCCGGCACGAGTAGGGCAGCCGTGGTGGCCGCGCTGATCAACCCGACCGCGACGCGCGTCGAACGGCCGGTGTGCTGCGCGGTCACCGGCGGGGCGTCCGGATACCGAAGTGGTGCGCGAAAGCGCGCTTGGCGTCGTCGATCGCCCGATGGGCCTGGGGAGGCAGTTTCACGTCGGGGATCTCGCGCAGCTCCCGGACCGGCTTCGGCGCGACGGCCCGCTGCGGCTGGGGCAGGAATGCCTGCGCCTGGCGGACGACCTGGTCGACGGGGTTCGCGACCGGGCCGGACACCTGCGCCGACACCGGCTTGCCGCCGTTCTTGCGAACGGCGTTGTTGTGGGCGCGCGCCTGGTTCTGGCCGTTGAGGTAACCGTTCACGGCACCGCCGACAGCGCCCCAGATCGCGCCGGTGATGGCGCCGGAGATCGCACCGGAGATGGCCCCGACGACGATTCCCGGAATGCTGCCAAACACGCCGAAGATTCCACCGATCAGTCCGCCGGCGATGACGCCCACGAGCGCTCCAACCGCTGCTCCCCCGGCGGCGCCAGCACCGGCGCCTTGCCAGGCGGCCTGTTGTTCGTTGATGTACCCCTGTTTGACCTGCACCTTGCCCAGCTCGGCAACCTGCTCCTTGCCGAGCGCCACAACGATCGGAGCGGGCGCGGCCGGCCCGGCGGCGCCGATGGGCGCCCGGTTGACGATGAGCACCTGCTGATCCGTCATCGACCTGAGCGGCGCAGGAGTAGTCGCCGCGACGGCCGGCTTGGCGGTAGCGGCCACGTGACCGACAGGAGTGGCACCCGACGCTGCGGGCGCGAGGAGGGTGGCCACTGCGGCGGAACCGATCAGGCCGGCGGCCAGCCGGGAGGGGAGCGTGTTGGATCGCATGGACGTCAGAATAGCGGGCACCAGGGACGACGCTAACTCTGGATACGGCAGTTTCCTCTTTGGTGTGATGCGACGTCGACCAGACTAAACTTCCGGGCATGGAACCCGTCTACGACAGCATCATCGCCGCGGCCCGCACGCTGTGGGCCGTACAGGGCATCAAGTTCAAGATCTCCGGCGTTGAGAACGTCCCCGCCAGCGGGCCGGGCGTCGTGGCGATCAACCACACCGGCTACCTCGACTTCACGCTCGCCGGCATCCCCGCCTATCTACAGGGAAAGCGGAAGGTCCGGTTCATGGCGAAGAAGGAAGTCTTCGACAACAAGATCACCGGACCGCTCATGCGTGGCTGCAAGCACATCCCCGTCGACCGGACCGCCGGCGCGGAGAGCTACCAGGCCGCCGTCGAGTACCTGAAGGCCGGCGAGCTCGTCGGCGTCTATCCGGAAGCGACGATCAGCCGCAGCTTCGAGATCAAGGGATTCAAATCGGGGGCGGCGCGCATGGCACTGGAATCGGGCGCTCCGATCATCCCGACTGTCATCTGGGGCGCACAGCGGATCTGGACCAAGGGACATCCGAAGAACCTCGGGCGTTCCAAGACGCCGGTCGCCATCGGCGTCGCCGAGCCGCTGGAAGCCACCGGCACGCCAGACGCCTTGACCGCCAAGCTGCACGACGTGATGGTGGCCAAGCTCGGCGAGCTGCAGCAGCAGTACGCCGAGATGAACGGCCCTTACCCGGCCGGCGAGTTCTGGGTTCCCGCCCGTCTCGGCGGTGGCGCGCCGACGCTGGAGGAGGCCAACGCGTTGGACGAGGCCGAGCACGCCGAGCGCATGGCGAAGAAGGCCGAGCGCGACGCCAACCCGGACGGCTGACGTCGCGGACAGCAGCCGAGCGCCGACGGCAGCGCTAGCCGGGAAGCCGCAGATCTAGCGCGATTCCCGCGCGGATGAGGCGCGACGCGACCTGCAGGGACCCTCGTCGCGGCAGCTGCGACAGTCCGTCGGCACGGTCGGGTAGATCCCGGTGACGTCCGTCGCGGACCGCCCGTGCGACGGCGAACGCCGCCCGGCGGTGTCCGTCGAATGCGCTGTGTCCGGTATCGGCGAGCGGAACCAGTACCGCGTCGGGGATCAGGCCGGCGACCCGCTCGGAGACCGGCCGCGGTGTCCGCAGATCACGCTCGCCGGAGATGACCGCCGTCGGCCAGTCGAAGTTGGGCAGCTCTGACGGCATGTCCACCGGTTCGCCGGTGAATTCGAGGTCCGAGCGTCCGGCGAACGTCGCTTCCGGGTCGAGAGGCAAGCCGTCCGGCGCGGCACCGGAACCGAGTTCGGCGTAGGTGATCCCCGCGACGAGATCGGGTTCCATCACGAACGGCTGACCGCCCTCGATCTCCGACCCGCCCAGCGCCGCGAGGCGCTCCCACGCGCGCCGCCCTCGGCCCGCCAACCGTGCGAGCGCCAGCCGCCGCAACAGATCCGGTCCGCCGAACTCGTAGACGACCTGAACCACGTGGCCGAGTTCGGCGTCGGGTGCGATGTCGGCCTCGACCAGCGAGCGTACGGCGGCCGCGGTGTCCGACGGTCCATCGAGCAGGAGCTCGCGCCGGAATCGGCGGGACATCGCGAGGTCGTCGCGTGCCGAGAGCGCCGGCGAATCGAGAACCATACCGGCCACCCGCGATGGGTAGCTGACCCCGAAGAGCTGTGCGAGGTAGCTGCCGTACGACGTCCCGTAGATCACCGCTTGCCCGATCCCGGCGTCGTCGAGCACCGCGTTCAGGTCCGCGACCGTCGCTTCCAGCGTCACCGCGGAGACCGCGAGATCGTTCCCGGCGACGTCACGCCGGGATAGTCCGACGCCGCGGTGCTCCATCATGACGACGTCGAGGTCGCGGCGAACGGCGTCGCGTCGAAGCGAGCGGTACGGCAAGGCCGACGCCATCCCCGGGCCGCCAGGGATCATGACGACGGGCAAACCGGTCGACGGCGACGGCCGGAAGTACGCGATCTCGACGTCGGTTCCGCCTGCCGGCCGTCGTACGTGACCGGTCACCTCGCGTTCGGCGAGGCGTCGCATCATGGTCGGGGCAGTGCGCTTGTCGGCCATCGACACCCACGGTAGCGGCGGCACGCAATTCGGACGAGCGGGTGTCGACCGTCGCGGTAACCTGAGCCGGGAAGGAGTCCGGATGGAACCGGTTTACCGCACGCTGGAGATGATCGCCCTCGGGCTGCGGGGCGCCCAGGGCGTGCGTATCGACTATCGGGGGGCCGAGAACATTCCGACGTCGGGCGGTGCGGTGCTGGCGATCAACCACACCGGGTACATGGATTTCATCCCCGTGGCGCTGGGCGTGTACCGCCGCGGCAGGCGCATCCGGTTCATGATCAAGTCCGAGATGATGGACATCGCGATAATGCGGTTCCTGATCACGCGGACCAAGACCGTGCCCGTCGACCGCTCGGCCGGGCACGAAGCGTACGAGGCGGCCGTCGCTGAACTCCGCGACGGCGAGTTGCTCGGGGTCTATCCGGAGGCGACGATCAGCCGCAGCTTCGAGATCAAGGAGCTCAAGTCCGGCGCCGTGCGGATGGCCGCGGCCGCCGGCGTGCCGATCATCCCTATCATCTGCTGGGGCGCGCACCGGCAGTGGACCAAGGGCGGCATCCGCTCGATGGGCCGCAAGAAGATTCCCGTCATCGTCGAATACGGAACGCCGATCGATCTGTCCGCCGTCGACCTGGACTCCACGACGTCGGTCGACGCGAAAGTGTCGGAGTTGCGTGACACGATGATCTCGATGCTGCATCCGATCCAGGAAGAGTACGACCACCCGGCCGGGGCGCCGTGGGTGCCCGCCCGTCTCGGCGGTTCGGCACCGACGTTCGACGAGGCCAAAGTCATCGAGGACGAGGAGGCGGCCAACAAGGCCGCGGCTCGCGCCGCCAAGCGCGAGTCGGGACGGCGGTGAACCGCGCCGACGGAACGCCCGCCTCGCCGTCGCTGATCGCCAGCGATGTCGACGGAACGTTGCTCGACGACGCGAACAAGGTCAGCCAGGCCACTGTCCATGCGATCACGGATGCCGTGCGTGCCGGCGTCGACCTGGTCCTGGCGACGGGCCGTCCGCCGCGCTGGATCGCCGAGGTGACCGATCAATTAGTCGTCCCCGACGACCTCGTCGAGCTGCGGCCGGGCGCCTCGCTGGTCCGCTACGCGGTGTGTGCGAACGGCGCGATCGTCTACGACGTCGAGAACGACCGCATTCTGCACGCCGCTCAGCTCGAGGTGCCGCGCCTGCGCAAGCTGGTGGAGATCGTGGAGCAAACGCTGCCGGACGCGGGGCTCGCCGCCGAGCGCGCGGGCGAATCCGCCCACGACGCGGCGACCCGGCCGTTCGTCGCGACCAACGGGTACGAGCACGCTTGGCTCAACCCGGATCACGAACTGGTCGACGACGCCGACCTCTCCGACGAGCCGGCCGTGAAGCTGCTGGCGCGGGCGCCGCAGATGCGCAGCGAGGAGATGGCCGAGCTGCTCGTCCCGGCGGTGGGCGACCTCGCCGAAGTCACGTTCTCCACGAGCAACGGCCTCATCGAGTTGTCGGTGCCGCAGACGCACAAGGCGTCGGGGCTGAAGCGACTCGCCGAGCTGACGGATTTGCCGACCGACGCGGTGATCGCGTTCGGCGACATGCCCAACGACATCGAGATGCTGCGCTGGGCGTCGCACGGTGCGGCGATGGCCCACGGGCATCCGGCGGCGATCGCGGCCGCCGACGAGGTGGCGCCGACGAACAACGACGACGGTGTCGCCACGGTGCTGCGCCGGTACTTCTAGCGAGTCCCCGCAACTCGTGACCCGGTTGTGACCGCCCGGCCTTGTGACCGATTCGCGCGTTCACTACAGTCACATGAGTCTCACTAGTCACAGGCCTCACGATGGCAGGCGGGGAAGGCAGTCATGCGACAGGTTCGGAAGAAGGTGCTGTCGGCTGCGCTCGCCCCGGTGCTGGTCGTCGGCGGAATCACCGCCGTCGTCGCGACCGCCAAGACGGTGACCATCCAACTGTCCGCCGGCGCTGACGTGAAGCTGGTGGGCAAGGGTCACGGCCACGGTCGGGGCATGGGCCAGTGGGGCGCCTTCGGCTACGCGAAGAAGGGCTGGTCGGCGGATCGGATCTTGCGCCATTATTACGGCGGCACCACCGCGGGGAAGGCGGACAAACCCGAGGTCTCGGTGATTCTCACCAAGCAGGCCTCGGTGAATGTGCGCGCGGACGCCGGGATGCGAGTCGGTGGCCAGACCGTGGCTCCCGGGCAGGCCGTTCGCCTGGCCGGGACCACGGCCACCATCACATCCGGGTGCAACGGCGCCGCGGTCAGAACGGTCCAGCTCGGCAACAACCCCTTCGTCGATCCCATCAACCCGGCACCGAGCCGTCCGGCGAACGAGCACTTGCGGTTCTGCGGCAACAACGCCGCCTACCGCGGCGGGCTCGGAGTCGTCGGAGGCAAGGTCGTCAACCGTCTCCACGTCGACGACTACGTCAAGGGAGTCATCCCGCGCGAGAGTCTGCCGCGCTGGGCCGACGAGGGCGGGGCCGAAGCATTGAAGGCTCAGGCCGTCGCCGCGCGCACCTACGCGCTCGCCGCGCTGGCCAAGGGCAAGAAGATCGACGACACGATGAATTCGCAGGTGTACGGCGGGGTTTCGGGCGAAGATCCGCGCACCAACGCCGCAGCCGACGCGACCGGCGGGCAGATCCGGCTGGTCCGCGGCGCGCCGGCGTTCACCGAATTCTCCGCGTCGACCGGTGGATACACCGCGGGCGGAAACTTCCCGGCGGTCAAAGACGACGGCGACTCGGTCTCGCCCGCCCACACCTGGAACGCGACGGTGAGCGCGGGCAGCGTCGGCGCCGCTTTCGGCGTCGGAGCGCTCAAGGCGCTGGAGGTCGTCGAGGCCAATGGACTGGGTCCCAACCACGGCCGGGCCATCAAGGTCAAGGCGATCGGGTCGGGCGGCACCAAGGAAGTCAACGGCGAGGAGGCCCGCACGCTGCTGAAGCTGAAGTCGTCGTGGTTCTCGATCGCCGGGCAGAAGACCAAGCCGAGGATCGTGCCGCCCCCGTCGGGTCCGGGTGCCGGGATCGACGTGCTGGGTCCGCTGGAGAACCTCGATCTGGCGTCGCTGCTGCGCGGTGTCACCGAGAACGTGAACTTCGACAAGGGTGACATCGACAAGTTGCTCGGTGCGGCCGGAACGGCGTTCGCCGCCAAGCATGTCGAACTCGGCGGCAAGAGGTCGCCGCTAGGCCAGCCGCTCGGCGTGCCGGAGCTGACCGAGAACGGCATGGGCGTGAAACAGCGGTTCCAGCGCGGGATCATGCTCTACAGCGCGCAGACGGGCGCGGCGGCCCTCTCGCATCGTGGTTTCCGGGCGTTCAGCAAGCGCGGCGGCCTGGTCGCGCTTGGCTTCCCCCGGGCCGACGAGATCTAGTGTCGCGCTGGCTACGGGCGGCTCACCGGTAGCGGCAGTTGTAGAAGTAGAAGCTCCCGTCGCGCTCGAGCGCGAACTGCATGCTCGACCACAGCGCCCCCTTCGCGTCGGGCATGGACAGTCGGTGCTCGGCAACGAGCTCGACCAGGGTCGACGGCAGGCGTGACTCCGCGACGAACGGCAGCTTCGGCAACGTGTGCGACGCGAACCACGCGTCGAGGTCGGCCTCTTCGTCGCCGGTCGCGTAGAGCAGACAGCTGTAGGCGGGCTGCGGTTCGTCGGTGAAAGTGATCGTGACGAGGGCAAGATCCCAGCCCGCGGTGGTCGAGAGGGAACTGAAGGTCGCATCGACGACTCCGTTCTCACGTTCCATGCGGTCACGCGGCTTGGGCTGATCGGACCCGTTGCCTCCCGGGACGTGATGGGTGGGAGCAGCGCTCGGGACGGGAATCACCTGGCGACCGGTGGCGGTCTCGACGATGCGCGTGGCGGCTTGGTCGCGGACGAGCTGGAGGTCGGAGCCGACGGGCAGTCTCCACATGTCGATGAGCGCGGGTTCGATGGCGCAGACGGCGTTGTAGTCGACGACGTGCCAGCATTCGCCGCTGTCGAGGTATTCCTGGGTGTCGACGTCGCTCATGATCCGCCAACCGCTGTCGGCCGGGTCGCGCGACTTCTCTCGCACCATCCATCGCACCTGTCCGCGGCGCGACAGGACGTTCGTCGTCGCCAGGCAGGTCCCGGCGTTGGGGATGAACTCGGTCGGGGGCATTGCGCAATTCTAAGTTCCGGCCACGTAGGTGGGCGATGTTACGGGTGGCGTGTGAGTGGCTGCTGTGGTGAAAACGTTCCGCGGAACGCGTGGCATCGACGTGAAGCTCTTCATCCAGGACGCAGCTGCCTCGCCGATACGTGATTCTCAGGTTGGGTCCGATACCCTGAACCCCCGTGGTGAGCAATAACCAGACGTACGACCTCATCGTCGTCGGATCGGGCCTCTACGGCCTGACCGTGGCCGAGCGGGCGGCGACCCAGCTGGGCAAGCGCGTGCTGATCGTCGAGCGCCGTGAGCACCTGGGCGGCAACGCCTATTCGGAGCCGGAACCGACGACCGGCATCGAAGTCCACCGCTACGGCGCGCATCTCTTCCACACCTCCAACAAGCGGGTGTGGGACTACGTCAACCAGTTCACCAGCTTCACTGGCTACCAGCACCGGGTCTTCGCGATGCACAACGGCCAGGCCTACCAGTTCCCGATGGGGCTGGGCCTGGTGTGCCAGTTCTTCAACCGCTACTACACCCCCGACGAGGCCAAGGCGCTCATCGCGGAGCAGGCCAGCGAGTTCGACACCAAGACGGCGGCGAACTTCGAGGAAAAGGCGATCAGCCTGATCGGCCGCCCGCTGTACGAAGCCTTCGTCAAGGACTACACCGCCAAGCAGTGGCAGACCGACCCGAAGAACCTGCCGGCGGCCAACATCACGCGCCTGCCGGTGCGCTACACCTTCAACAACCGCTACTTCAACGACACCTACGAGGGTCTGCCGACGGACGGCTACACGGCGTGGCTGCAGAACATGGCCGCCGACGACAAGATCGAGGTGCGGCTGAACACCGACTGGTTCGACGTCCGTGACGAGTTGCGCGCCGCCAACCCCGACGCGCCGGTCGTCTACACCGGCCCGCTCGACCGCTACTTCGACTACGCCGAGGGACAGCTCGGCTGGCGCACCCTCGACTTCGAGACCGAGGTCCTGCCGACCGGTGACTTCCAGGGCACCCCGGTGATGAACTACAACGACGCCGACGTGCCCTACACGCGCATCCACGAGTTCCGGCACTTCCACCCCGAGCGCGACACCTACCCCGACGACAAGACCGTCATCATGCGGGAGTTCAGCCGTTTCGCCTCCGACGACGACGAGCCGTACTACCCGATCAACACCCCCGAGGACCGGGCCATGCTCGCCAAGTACCGTGAGCGTGCCGCCGCCGAGCTGCGCGACGCCAAGGTCCTGTTCGGCGGACGTCTCGGCACCTACCAGTACCTGGACATGCACATGGCCATCGCCAGTGCCCTCACCATGTTCGACAACACGCTCGCGCCGCACCTGAGCACGGGCGCGCCGCTGGTCGAGCAGAACGACTGAGAGGCTCTCATGACCACAGCGACACAGAACAAGAAGAATGCCGCCGCGACTCCCGAGTCCAAAGCCGTCGAGCTGCTGCAGCGCGTCATCTTCCCGCGCCCGGGCGAGCCGCTCGACGTCCGCTCCCTGTACCTCGTCGAGGCCGACGGCAACCTGCGCCGCGCCCACTCCCCGTCGCGGACATCGGTGAACCTCGGCGCCGAGTCGGAGGTCAGCTTCCAGACCTACTTCAACGCGTTCGCCGCCGCCTACTGGCGCCGCTGGTCGACGCTGAAGTCCGTCGTGCTGCGCGTCGAGCTGACCGGCACCGCCCGCGTCGACCTCTACCGCTCCAAGATCGACGGCTCGCGCATCGGCATCGGCGGCGACCTGGTGCCCGTGGACGAGAACGGCCGCGGCGTCATCGAATTCGAACTCGACCTCGGCCCCTTCGAGGACGGCGGCTGGATCTGGTTCGACATCACCACCGACACCGACACCGAGATCACCTCGGCGGGCTGGTACGCCCCCGTCGCACCGCCCAGCCCGAAAGAGGGGGGCAAGGACAAGCGCGTCACCGTCGGCATCCCGACCTTCAACCGGCCTGCCGACGCCGTCGCGGCCCTGGACGCACTGACCAGCGACCCCCTCGTCGACGCCGTCATCGACGCGGTGATCATGCCGGATCAGGGTACGAAGAAGGTCGTCGACGAGCCCGGGTTTGACGAGGCGTCGGCCAAACTCGGCGACCGCCTGCGCATGTTCGACCAGGGCAACCTCGGCGGCTCCGGCGGCTACTCGCGCATCATGTACGAGGCGCTGCGCCTCACCGACAGCCCCTACATCCTGTACATGGACGACGACATCGCGATCGAGCCCGACTCGATCCTGCGGGCGCTGGCCATGTCGCGGTTCGCCAAGACCCCGATGCTCGTCGGCGGCCAGATGCTCAACCTGCAGGACCGCAGCCACCTGCACTGCATGGGCGAGGTCATCAACCGCAACACCTTCATGTGGACGGCCGCGCCGTTCGTCGAATACGACCACAACTTCGCCAAGTACCCGATGAGCGATCGGGAGAACTCGAAGAACATGCACCGGCGCATCGACGTCGAGGGCAACGGCTGGTGGATGTGCATGATCCCGCGCGAGTGCGCGGAGACCATCGGCCTGCCGATGCCGCTGTTCATCAAATGGGACGACTGGGAGTTCGCGCTGCGCGCGGCCAAAGCCGGATACCCGACGGCGACTGTGCCCGGCATCGCGATCTGGCACATGGCGTGGAGCGACAAGGACGACGCCATCGACTGGCAGGCGTATTTCCACCTGCGCAACCGGCTGGTCGTCGCATCGCTGCACCACGACGGTTCGATCAACGGCATCCTCAAGTCCATGGCGAAGGCCACCGCCAAGCACCTGTTGTGCCTGGAGTACTCGACGGTCGCCATCCAGAACGAGGCGATCCGCGACTTCCTCGCCGGCCCCGACCACATCCGCGAGATCCTGCCGACGGCACTGGGCAAGGTCGCCGAGATCCGCAAGCAGTACCCGGACGCCGTCGTTCTCCCGTCGGCCACTGAACTGCCGCGCACGACCGGTGAGGCGACCGCGCTCGGCGTGAACGAGCCCAAGAACCCCGCGGTCAAGGTGCTGACGCTCGCGAAGGCCATCCGCAACAACCTGCGCCCGGCCGACCCGCGCCACCACGAGGTGCCGCAGGCGAACTACCCGCCGGTGGAAGCGCGCTGGTACTCGCTGGGCCGCGTCGACGGGGTGACCGTGACGACCGCCGACGGGCGAGGCGTCGTCTACCGTCAGCGCGACCGCGACAAGGCATTGGCACTGGGCAAGGAATCCGCCGCGCTGGTGCGCGAGCTGCGCGATCGCTTCCCGGAGATGAAGCAGAAGTACCGGGACGCGCACGCGGACCTGACCAGTAAGGAAAGCTGGGCGAATGTCTTTGGAATCGACTGACGTGACGGCGGCCCCGGACAAGCCGTCTGGTGAAGCCGCGGTCCTGGCCGGCGTGCAGTCGGTGCTGACCCGCCCGGCCACCGTCTCCGCGGCACGCGGACTGTCCCACTTCGGCGAGCACTCGCTGGGCTGGCTGGCTCTCGCTGGCGCCGGGGCACTGCTCGCCGCGCGCCGCGGCGACGAGACCGCGCGACGCCGCTACATCGAGGCCGGGGTCGGCGCGTTCGGCGCGCACGCGGCGTCGGTGATCATCAAGCGCATCGTCCGCCGCCCGCGCCCCGACCACCCCGACATCGCCGTCGGTGTCGGCACGCCGAGCAAGCTGAGCTTCCCCTCGTCGCACGCCACGTCGACGACGGCGGCCGCGATTCTGCTCGGTCGGGCCGCGGCCGCCGGGAGCGAAGCGAGCGGGGCCAATCGACGCTGGCTGAAGTCCGCTACGTTTTCCGCGGTGCTTGTCCCGCCGATGCTGCTGTCGCGGCTCGTGCTGGGCGTGCACTACCCGACCGACGTGCTGGCCGGAGCCGCGATTGGCGCGGCGAGTGCCGGCGCGGTGATCGCGGGTGACAAACTAGTGGGCGACGCGGTGTTCAATCACCGATTGTTCGCGAACCGAAAGCCGGGAGCCTGAGACTGATGAGCGAAGAGCCGATCGAGAGCGGCAAGGTAGTCGGACCGCCGAAGACTCTGGCGTCGGGGCTCTTCAAGGCCATCCGTCCCCGGCAGTGGGTCAAGAACGTCCTGGTCCTGGCCGCGCCGCTGGCGGCCGGCCAGTTGCGTTTCGACAACGTCGACGTCTGGCGCGGCGCCGGCATCGCCTTCGTCGCCTTCTGCCTTGCCGCGTCGGCGATCTACCTGATCAACGACGCACTCGACGTCGAGGCCGACCGCAACCATCCCACAAAGCGTTTCCGTCCGATCGCGGCCGGGGTCGTACCGGTCAACCTGGCCTATCTGCTGGCGGTCGTGTTCGCCGCCGCTTCGGTCGGTATCGCACTGCTCGCCAACTGGCAGACCGCCGTTGTCATCGGCGTGTACCTGGTGATCCAGCTCGGCTACTGCCTGGGCCTCAAACACCAGGCCGTCCTCGACATCTGCATCGTGTCCTCGGGATTCCTGCTCCGCGCGATCGCCGGTGGTGCTGCCACCGGGATCGACCTCTCGAAGTGGTTCCTGCTCGTCATGGCCTTCGGCTCGCTGTTCATGGCGGCCGGCAAGCGCTACGCCGAGCTGCAGCTGGCCGAGATGACCGGTGCGAAGATCCGCAAGTCGCTGGAGTACTACACGACCGGCTACCTGAGGTTCGTGTGGACGCTCTCGGCCACCGCCGTCGTCCTCTGCTACGGCCTGTGGGCCTTCGACGCGCACGTCGTCGACGGCAAGGATGTCGACAACATCTTCTACGCCGTGTCGATGGTGCCGTTCACCATCGCCATCCTGCGCTATGCGGTCGACGTCGACGGCGGCGAGGCGGGCGAGCCCGAGGAGATCGCCCTGGGCGACCGGGTCCTGCAGGTCCTCGCACTCGCATGGATACTATGCGTGGGTGTCGCCGTCTATGTTTACCCGAACTGGTTCTGACGACCAGGCGCAAGCCGATCGCGTGAGCGATCGGACCGGGCCCACCACCTGGACGCGCAGCCGGGTCGCCCTCGTCAGTTTCCTGGTCGGCGCCGTCGGCGTCACCACGTTCTTCGCGATCGGCGCTTGGCAGCGCAGGTGGATCGCCGACGACGGGCTGATCGTTCTCCGCACCATCCGCAACCTGTTGGCCGGCAACGGTCCGGTGTTCAACGCTGGTGAGCGCGTCGAGGCCAACACGTCGACGGCGTGGACCTACGTTCTCTGGTTCTTCTCCTGGGTCACCGGCGGGCAACTCGAATACGTCGCCCTGTGGACCGCGCTGCTGATGTCGGTGATCGCCGTGCCGCTGGCGATGTACGGGACCGCCCGCCTGTATTGGGGCAGCGCGGCCAAGACCGGCTGGACGCTGCTGCTGCCGCTCGGCGCCATCATCTACATCACGCTGCCGCCCGCCCGCGACTTCGCGACGAGCGGCCTGGAGAACGGCTTGTCGATCCTCTGGGTCGCCGCGGTGTGGTGCCTCTTCCTCGCTTGGGCCCGACGCGACGCGGCCGCTCCCCGCGAGAACGCGGCGGTGCTGTTCTTGGCTTTCGTCGCCGGCCTGGCACCGCTGATCCGGCCGGAGCTGACGCTGCTCGGAGCGCTCGTCCTGCTCGTCCTCGTGTGCTCGCCCATCAGCTGGCGGATGCGGCTGGGAATCGTCGCGGTGGCCGGTGCGCTGCCGGTGGCCTACCAGGTGTTCCGGATGGGCTACTACGCCGTCCTCGTGCCCAATCCCGCGATCGCCAAGGACGCGTCCGGATCGAAGTGGGGTCAGGGCTTCGCCTACGTGGCGAATATGTTCGGCCCCTACGTCCTGCTCTTCCCGGTGATCCTGGCCCTGCTGGTCGTCGGCTGGCTGCTGTACGCACGCCGGCTCGCGGCGACGGCCGCGGTCGAGGTGCGCGGCCGGCACGCCAAACCCGACGAGGACGAGCATGCGGATCCGGGCTCGGCCGAGATCGGTACGCGCTGGGCGCGGTGGCAGGCCGGACTGCGCCAGTCCAAAACCGTTGTCGCGGTCACCGTGGCCGCCGGTGCGATTCTGGCCCTGTACTGGATCCGCCAGGGCGGCGACTTCATGCACGCGCGCGTGCTGCTTACCCCGCTGTTCATCCTGCTGCTGCCGATCATGGTTATCCCGGTGACCGTTCCCGAGCACGTGCGCCTGGCGTGGCGGACGCCGCAGAGCGCTGCCGACGAGGTCGTCCAGCGGCGCACTCGGACCTCGCTGGGCGGCGCCGTACTGCTGGGCGTCGTGTGGATCGCGACGGTGAGCTGGGCGGTCGTCGTCCACCAGAACACGCTGGAGGGCGAAGGCATCGACATCGGCCGCAGCGGCATCGTCGACGAGCGGCGGTTCTACGCGGTCAACATGGGGGTCGCAAACCCGGTCACCGCCGAGGATTACCTGCAGTTCCCGCGCATGCGCGCGATGATGGAGTCGATCGAGAAGTTCCGCGACGAAGGCGCGGTGCTGATCGCCTCGGCCAACTACGACGAGTGGTACTACGCCCGGTTGCCCGACAAGATGCCGCCGAACACGCCGCGGCAGGTGTCGGTCTTCTTCCTGAACCTCGGGATGACGGGCATGCTCGCGCCGCTCGACGTGCGCATCATCGACCAGATGGGCCTGGCCTACCCGATCGCCGCGCACACCGACCGGTTGCAGGACGGCCGCATCGGTCACGACAAGATCCTGCCGACGGAGTGGGTGATCGCCGAATCCGGCGCCTTCGGGCGCTACCCGGTGCTGCCGCTGTTCCTCGACCAGGAGGTCGTGCAGCAGGCCCAGGTCGCGCTGACCTGTCCGGCGACGATGGACCGTATCGCCTCCTACAAGGACGAGCCCTGGACGGTGAAGCGGTTCCGCAGCAGCCTGAGGCAGTCGTTGGGCTTCACGAGCTACCGCATGTCCCGGATTCCGGAGTACGAGATCCAGCGGTGCGGCCTTCCCATGCCCGCACGGATCCGGCCGAAGTAGCCCGACGCTGTGACTGCTGTGGTTTGGGGGACCATCGAACCTGCTGGTTTCCTGTCAACTTGCCACCAGCGCTAACGGTTGTCGGACCTGCGACGATAGTTTTGTCGAGAGTCGAGTGGCGGCCTTGTTCGCGCCGTCACACACAGCAACGGTTTGTGAGTCACGAAGCGATTGCAATACGATTCTCGAACGTTGCGGTATGAGGAACCCGCCATGCAGGATTCCTCATGCCGTTGTGTAATCGATGAAGAGCAGCCCCGTTGATCGAGGCTGAAGACCACCGAGCCGGTGCGCCGCGCGTCGGGCAGAGATGGAGAGTTCAGTCGTATGTCGAAGACTGTGTCTAAGACGGCGAAGATGAGGAACCGCCTCGTCGTCATGCTCGTGGCGGTAGCAACCTCGCTGGGCCTCGTCACCGTGGCCGGCGTCGGCCAGGCCGCCGCCCGTATCGGCGGTACGCAGGTCGGGCTCCAGCAGTTCTACGTCAACGGCTGCGGGATGCCGAAGGTCAAGGTTCGTGCGTGGAAGCGCAAGGGCAACTACAAGACCGTGATCATGCTCGACGGCATGCGCGCCCAGTACGACTACAGCGGCTGGGAGATCAACACGAACATCCAGGAAATGGTCCGCTCCGGCGTCAACGTCGTCGAGCCGATCGGTGGTCCGGCCAGCTTCTACACCGACTGGGTCGCTCCGAGTAACTTCAACAACCAGCGCTACACCTACCGCTGGAACTGCGTCATCAGCCGCACCCTGATCCGCGGCCTCGACGCCCGCGGCTTCCGCGTCGGCAAGTCCCGCAAGTACGCGATCATGGGCCTCTCGATGGGTGGTAACGCCGCCCTGACGATCGGCGCCCAGAACCGCCGCCACTTCGACCGCGCCGGCTCGCTGTCCGGCTACAACTTCCTCTCGGCACCGGGCATGCGCACGATGATCCGTCTGGCGATGCTCGACGTCGACCCGAAGCCGTGGAACGTCGACTCGATGTGGCCGATCTGGGGCCTGCAGTGGTTCCAGAACGACCCGATGTGGAACATCGGCAACATGCACGGCATGAAGATCTTCGTCGGCTCCGGCAACGGCCTGTTCGGCAAGTACAACGCGCTGCCGAACGTGTTCGACGACCTGTTCAAGGGTTCGACGCTGGAGTTCCTCGCGTTCACCCAGGCCAAGGCCTTCCAGGCGTCCGCCGCCATCCAGGGCCTGCCCGTCATGACCTATGACGCGGCCGGGACCCACGCGTGGGGCTACTGGCAGGACATGGTCTGGAACGCGAAGTCGCGCGGCTTCTTCCGGTAGTACGGGGCAAGCACCTCCAGTAACAAAAATCTCATCTGTCACAGCGTGGCATAACCAAAACACAACGCCCTCCGTGTAAGAACTACACGGAGGGCGTTGTGTTTTCGTGCCCGACGAGGGGATGAAGCCGCGTAGCCCGGCTGTTTGCGAAGGAGCTGTGAGCTGTGAGGACGAGAGGTGCTCGAGCGTCGGTCTTGACCGGTCGGGCGCAGCGTGCGCGTGGCGTTGCCATTGCCTGTGCGTTGTCGGCCGCGCTGACGTTGCCCCTCGTCGCACCGGCAACGGCCGAGCCACCGCCGCCCGCTCCCGGCGCGCCGGCGCCGAACCCGGCGGCCCCACCGCCTCGGGGTGCGCCGAAACCGCCGCCGCGCCAGGCACCGGCACCGCCTCCTCCGGCGCAACCGGTGGCGAATCCGCAAGAGGTTCGGGTCACCAAGACGTTCTGGTACACCGACCGCCGCGTCGCGCTGTGGGTGTTCTCGCCCGCGATGAACACCGAGATCCAGGTGCAGCTGCTACTCGCGCGCGATTGGTGGTCGCGGCCGACGGCGAAGTTCCCGCAGATGACGATGCTCGACGGTCTGCGCGCCCAGGATGACCAGAACGGCTGGGTGATCAACACCAACGTCGTCGACTTCTACAAGGACAAGAACCTCAACGTCATCCTGCCGGTCGGCGGCGAGTCGAGCTTCTACACCGATTGGCTGCATCCGGACCGCGGCAAGAACTACAAGTGGGAGACGTTCCTCATCCGCGAGTTGCCGACGATCATCGAGCGCGATTGGCGGTCGACCGATGTGCGCGGCGTCGAGGGCCTGTCCATGGGCGGGACGGCCGCCATGATGCTGGCCTCCCGCAATCCCGGGTTCTACAAGTTCGCCGCCTCCTTCTCCGGGATCCTGCAGATGACCTCGCTGGGCATGCAGCCGGCGATCCAGTTCGCGATGCGCGACGCCGGCGGCTATGACGCGCAGAAGATGTTCGGCCTCCCCAGCAACCCGGCTTGGCGCGAGCACGATCCGTACCTGCTCGCCGACAAGCTGCACGGCACGAGTCTCTACATCTCCTCGGGCAACGGCGTCGTCGGCCCGCATGACAAGCCGACGGACATCCCGCTGCTGGCCACCAATTACTCCGGCGTCGGACTGGAACTGCTCTCGCGGGTGACATCACAGCAGTTCGCCACCGAGCTGAACCGCAAGGGCATTCCCGGTCAGGCGGTCTACCGCCCGTCGGGCACCCACACGTGGCCCTATTGGCAGTTCGAGATGACGCAGGCGTGGCCACAGGCCGCGAGCGCGCTCGGACTGTCGGAGGACCGGCCGGCCTGCCGTACCGCCGGTGCGATCAAGAAGGTGTACAACGCCAACAAGCGCCTGCTCGGCGAATGCCTGACCCCCGAGTACTCGGTGCCGGGCGGTCGCGCGCAGGACTTCCGCGGCGCGCGAATCATCACCGGCCCGAAGGGGCCGCGGATCGTCGGCGGCGCCATCGGCGGAGCGTATGTCTCGGTCGGCGGTCCCGGTGGAAAGCTGGGTCTCCCGACGAGCAGCGAGCGTCCCACCAAGGACCGCAAGGGCAAGGTAGCCACCTTCCAGCGCGGCAAGATCACCTGGACTCCTCGCCGCGGGGCCGTCGTCGGCAAGTAGTAGTACCAATCCGTTAGGCGGCGGTGCCGGAAACCGGAGCCTTCGCCAAACAGATCATCGAGCGTCGGGGAGCGGGTGGAACCGGCAGGTCCATCCGTGCGTCTAAACCGGCATGGACTTCAACGAGTTCGTGATTCGGCACGACGGAGTGCTCACAAGCGCTGACGCGCGTGCACTCGGGTTCAGTCGGTCCGGCATTCAGCGACGCATCGCGTCCGGGGAGTGGCGGCCGGTCGCGCGTGGGGTATACCTGGTCGCCTCGTGCGCTCGCACCGCTCGCGCGCAGGCGAGGCTCGCGGTGTGCTCGGTCGGTGGTTCGGCGGTACTCGGGGGCGCGGCAGCGGCGTGGTGGTTGGGACTCTGCGGTGACGAACCGCGCAGGCACGTGGTGTTCGCGCCCGTACCGGGACGGCATCCACGCCGTACATCGACGACGGTCGTGCGGCACCGGGTGCTCGCCGACGAGGATGTCCTCGACCACCGGGGCCTGCGCGTAACCGCACCAGCGCTGACCGCGCTTGATGCGTCGCTGGACCTGGGCATCCAGATCCTCGACGCAGCACTGTTGGCTCACCGGGTGACGCCGACATCGTTGGCGGCGGCCCACGCTCGCTATCCCAAACGTCACGGGGCGTCACGGGTCGCCCGGTACCTCACGCTGATCCGCAGCGGTGCTCGGTCGGAGGCCGAGCGGGTCGTGGTGCGCGTGTTTCGGCGTGCCGGCATCACCGGATGGTCGGCCGGCTATCCGTCGTGCGGCTACCTCATCGACTTCGCGTTTCCCGATTGTCGACTCGCCGTCGAGATCGACGGGTTCGCGTTCCACCGCGACGCGACGGCCTTCCAGCACGACCGCACGAGGCGCAACGCGCTCATCGCCGCCGGATGGCGGGTACTCAACTTCACGTGGAGCGATGTGGTCGATCACCCGGAACGATTCGTTGCCGAGATTCGCGGGGCGTTGGAAGACGATCACGCGCCGATCCGTTAGGCGTCTGCACCGGATACCGGAGCTTTCGCCAACGTGATGAGTGTTGGCCCGCCGTGAATCGGACAAACGGCCACGCGTTTCTGTAACACGTTCTAGATTTGGGGCATGGCTGAAACCGTGACCCAACTCCTTGCCGAACGCGCCGACGACGACGGCATCGCGATCCGCCACGACACCGGAACGTGGAGCTGGCGCGCGTACATTGCCGATGCGCGGCGCGTCGCCGCCACCGTCCTGGATGCCGCCGACTCGTCGCGGCCGATGCACATCGGTGTCCTCCTGGGCAACACGCCGACGATGCTCTTCGCCATCGCCGCCGGTGCGCTCGGCGGCTACGTGACCGCCGGGATCAACAACACGCGCCGGGGCGAGGGACTCGCCCGCGACATCCGGCGCGCCGACTGCCAGATCCTCCTGACCGACGCCGAGCACCGAGAGCTCCTCGACGGGCTCGACCTGGGCGACGTCCAAGTCTTCGACACCTCGACCGACGAGTGGGCGCAGCGCGTCGCCGCCGCGCCCGAATTGACCCCGCACTCGACACCGGGCGCCGTCGACCCGTTCATGCTGATCTTCACGTCGGGAACCAGCGGCGATCCGAAACCGGTCCAACTCGCGCACATGCTGATCCCCTTCGCCGGTCCGCCGCTCGTCGAAAAGTTCGGGATCACCGCCGACGACGTCTGTTACCTGTCGATGCCGCTGTTCCACTCGGCCGCCCTGCTCGGCGGCTACTGCGTCGCCGCGGCCAGCGGCGCGTCGATGGTGCCGGCCAAGTTCTCGGCTTCGACGTTCCTCGACGATGTCCGCCGCTTCGGCGTGACCTACATGAACTACGTCGGCAAGCCGCTCGCGTACATCCTGGCGACACCCGAGCGGCCCGACGACGCCGACAACCCGCTGCGCGCGGCATTCGGCAACGAGGCCACCGACCGCGACATCGACGACTTCGCCAGGCGCTTCGACTGCATGGTGTGGGACGGCTACGGCTCCAGCGAACTCGCCGTCATCATCACCCGGGAGCCGGGCACGCCTAAGGGATCGATCGGCAAGGGCTTCCCCGGCGTCGCCGTCTACAACCCGTCCACGGTCACCGAATGCGCGGTCGCGCAGTTCGACGAGAACGGTGCGCTCCTCAACGCCGACGAGGCGATCGGCGAGATCGTCAACACCTCGGGCGCGGGAATGTTCACCGGCTACTACAACGACGAGGCCACCACCTCGGAGCGCATGCGCGAGGGCATGTACTGGTCCGGCGATCTCGGCTACCGCGACGCCGACGGCTGGATCTACCTGGCCGGGCGCACCGGCGACTGGATGCGCGTTGACGGTGAGAACCTCACCGCCGGGCCGATCGAGCGCATCCTGCAGCGCATGCCGGAGGTCGGGCAGGTGGCCGTGTACGGCGTGCCCGACGACACGGTCGGCGACGCGGTGATGGCTGCGGTCGTGCCCAGCGGCGACGACACCCCGACGCCTGAGGCCTTCGCCTCCTTCCTCGCCGGACAGCCCGATCTCTCGCCCAAGGCATGGCCGCGCTACGTCCGGGTGAGTCCGAAGCTGCCGACGACCGCGACGAACAAGATCATCAAGCGCGCGCTCAAGCAGGAGGGTGCCAGGGCGCACGACGGTGAGCAGCTCTGGGAGCGCGAGCCCCGCGGGACGAAGTACATCGTCTCGGGTTGAGTCGGGCCGGACTCTCGCCGGGTCTCGATACGCCGGCTCGGCTAGCGCCTCGCCGGCACTCGACCACCAAATGATGTCCGGCATGCGACCATCAGTAGGCCGCATGTGACCACTAATTATGCGGGCCGCGACCGCCAATATGCCGGCACTCGACCACCAAATACGGTCAGACGCCCAGGTAGGCCTGCTCCAGACGCGCGGAATCGGCTGCCAGGGCGGCGGCGTCGTCGGTCAGCGCGACCTCGCCGTGCGCGAGGACGACGGCCCGGTCGGCCACCTCCAGTGCCAGTCGCACATGCTGTTCGACGAGCAGCACGGCCGTTCCCTCCTGCTCGGCGACCGACCGCAGCACGGGCAGCATCGATTCGACGATGACCGGTGCGAGCCCCATGCTCAGCTCGTCGATCATCAGGATCCGCGGGCGCTGGAGCAGGGCACGGGCGATGGCGAGCATCTGTTGCTCGCCCCCGGACAGCTCGCCGGCGGCGACGTCGAGCCGGTTGGTCAGCGCGGGGAAGTGCGCCAGTACGCCGTCGATCGCCTCGGTCGATTCGGCCTTGCGGCGACGGGGATCCAGTGATCCGCGACCGGCACGGGGCACGGCCAGCCGGAGGTGCTGGGCGGTGGTGAGGTTCCGGAACAGCGCCCGATCGTCGGGGACCAGCACCATGCCGGCGCGCACAGCCGCACGGGGGTCGCCCGAGCGCAGCGGCTCCTCGTCGACGAGCACCTCTCCGCCGAGACGGGGCAGCAGCCCGGCCAGCGTCATCAGGAGGGTTGTCTTCCCGGCGCCGTTGGGGCCGAGCAGCGCGACGATCTCGCCGCGGTCGACCGCGAGATCCACGCCCCGCACGCACGGGCTCTTCTTCACGTAGCCGGCATCGACGCCGGCACAGCGCAACGCACTCATGACTGGGACTCCTCGCTCGCGGTCGTGACGTCGCCGGGATGCTCGCCGGTCGAGCCCAGGTAGGCGCGGATCACGCTCGGATCGGTGCGGATCAATTCCGGTGGTCCGGCCGCGACGACTTCACCGAGGTCGAGCACGATCACCCGATCGCACAGGCGCAGGACCAGGTCCATGTCGTGGTCGATGAGCAGCATCGTGACCCCGCGCGAAGCGGCGGACCGCAGGCGTTCGCCCAGCCAGCGACTCTCGGTCGAGTCGAGGCCGGCGGCCGGCTCGTCGAGCAGCGCGACGGTCGGTCGCCCGGCCAGCACGCGGGCGACCGAGACGAGCTGCCGCTGACCCTGCGAGAGGTCGGCGACCATCGTGTCGGCCAGGTCCGCGATCTCGAGAAGGCCCAGCGCCTGGGTGACGGTACCCGCGACGTCGTGCTCGTCACGCGCGACGCCGACACTGACGTTCTCGGCGACGGTCAGCTCTTCGTAGAGCTCGACGTCCTGGAAGCTGCGACCCAGGCCGGAGCGGGCACGGCGGTGCGGCGAGAGCCCGATGAGGCTTTCCCCGCCCAGGGTGATCGAGCCGGTCGACGACGCGAAACCGCTGATCGCGTCGACCAGGGTGGTCTTGCCCGCACCGTTCGGCCCGATCAGGCCGACGATCTCGCCCGGACGGAGATCGAGGTCGACACTGTTCACGGCGGTGACCGGGCCGTAGGCGACGGTCACGTCGTTGAGCGACAGCACCGGCGTGCGGTCGGGCCCGTCGATCCCGGCCGAGTCGCCCGGCTGTTCCGCCTCGCCCAGTAGTGCGGTGGCGGGTGTGGCGCTCGCCGTCGCGACCCGGGTGCGGCCGCGCAGCCATGCGGGCAGCGGGATCCGGTGGAGGTGCCCGCTGATCCCGTCGGGGCTGGTCACCACGGTGAGGATCAGCAGGATGCCGGTGGCCAGCATGTAGAAGTCGCCGAAGTGGAGGTACTTGTCGAGGATGAACGCCATCAGCGCGCCGGGCGCGAGGATGCCGCCGAGCAACGCACCGGACACCGACGTCACGCCCGCGATGTAGAAGGCGGCGAACAGGCCGATGCCCGCGAGGACGGCGTAGCTGGACGCCGCGGCCAGCGTCTGCTGGTAGGCGAGGAGGACACCGCCGAGGCCGGCGAGGAAGGAGGCGACGGCGAAGGCGATCAGTTTGGTCGCGCCGACGTTGATCCCCGAGGCGGCCGCCGACCGCTCGTTGGCGCGCACGGCGAGCATCGCCGCACCGAGGCGGCTGCGCCGCAGGAAGGCCACGCCGAGTGCGCACAGCGTCAGCACGGTCAGGCACAGCACGCCGAACGAGATGCGGTAGCCGTCCCCGGAGCCGACCGCCATGTCGATGCCGAACAACGTCGGGTCCGGGATCCGGAGGGCGGCACCGGTCGGGTCGTCCATGTTCTTGAGCTGTTCGCTCTGCCCGTTGAGGTCGGGGTTCTGGAACCACGCCTGCTCCAGGAAGACCGCAAGCGCCAGGGTCGCCACCATCAACGGCAGCCCCCGCACGCGCAGCGACGGCAGCCCGACGACGATGCCGATCACGGTGGCGACCAGTGCGGCCAGCAGCGGCGCGAGGGGAAAGGGCAGACCCCAGTCTGCGGTGATGCGCGCCAAGGCGAACGCGCCGGCGCCCGCCAGCGTGAGTTGCGCCAGCGACACCTGGCCGGCGTATCCGGTGATGACCACTTGGGAGAGGGCGATGATCGCGAAGATCATGCTCATGATCACGGCCAGGCGCAGGCTGCCCGAAGTGAGGTAGAGGGCGGCGATCGCGACGGCGACGCCGAGCACGGTCGGGAGGATCAGCCGGTTCGGTCGAGGCGCGCGTCCCAGATCCTGTCGTATCAACGCGCCGCGCCCCGGCAGCGCTTGGCCGCGGA
This sequence comes from Gordonia araii NBRC 100433, assembly GCF_000241265.1. Taxonomy (GTDB): domain Bacteria; phylum Actinomycetota; class Actinomycetes; order Mycobacteriales; family Mycobacteriaceae; genus Gordonia; species Gordonia araii. Next base: position 54,589 of record NZ_BAEE01000048.1, on the reverse strand, counting down.
GCAGCAGGAAGCCCAGAATCAGCACGAGCGGCACGGCCTCGCCGAGACCGTAGCGCGGCAGCCAGTCGAAGACGTCCTGGAGTTTGGTCACCTCGCTCATCAGCATGCCGATGACCAGACCGGCGCCGACGGTCACGCCGATGCTGGTGAAGTTGCCGACGAGCGCCGCGGCCAGTGCGGGGACCAGGAAGAGGCTGTAGGCGAACGGGCTGAGCGTGGCGACGGGCGCGATCAGGATTCCCGCCAGACCGGCGGTCGCCGATGACAGCGCCCAGTTGGCACACGCGATGCGGTTCGGCGACAGGCCGGTGACCAGGGCGCCCTTCTCCGACTCGGCGGCCGCCTCGGTGGCGATCCCGAACCGGGTGTAGCGCAGCACCAGCGCCGCGCAGACGGCGATGCCGATGACGACTGCGGCCAGCCAGAAGTGGTCGGTGGTGACGCGTTGGCCGCCGATCGTGATCGTGCCCGACGGGAAGATCGCCTTCACCGCCGGCGAGTCGTCCTTTACCTGCAGGCTGATCAGCGCCTGGATGACGAGCATGACGCCGATGGCGGCCACCGCTTTCGCAAGGGCCGGCGCGGTGCGCATCGGCCGGAAGACGATGAGATAGAGCAGGACGCCGAGCACCGTCGCGATGGCGAGCGCACCGGCCATCGCCGCGCCGACGCTGAGCTTGGTGCCCAGGTCGATCTTGGCGTCGAAACCGGGGATGGGGTTGAGCAGCTTGCCCTGTCGCAGGTAGGCGTAGGTGTAGGCCGTGTAGAGCGCGATGGCTCCGGTGGCGAAGTTCACCACGCCGGAACTCTTGTAGGTCATCACCAGGGCGAGGCCGAGGGCCGCGTAGACGGCTCCGTTGCCGATGCCCATGGCGAGATAGGCGAAGTGGTCCATGGTCCTACCTGTCGGAGAAGTGCGGGGACGGTCGGGACAACACATTCGGGGGCCGCACGTGGCGGCCCCCGAATGCGGTTGTCGCTAGTTCACGACGGTGCTGTTCTCCAGCTTTCCGTCGGTGCCGACGTCACTGACGAGCATCGACTTGCTGCACAGGTTGGGAGCCTGCGGGAATGCCGTGCGGTTGCAGGTGAACGTGAGGCCCGGGGCAGCCGGAACCGGAACGTCCTTGGCCGCCGCCAGCGCGTCCTTGTACTGCTGCGCGCTGATCGGCCCGGCCGGCAGGTCCTTGCCGACCGCCGCGATCGAGCTGATCACCTGGTAGCCGAGGTAGGCCAGGCCGTTGGGGTCGACGTCGGGCGCGTACTTGGCGACCACCGAGCGGTACTGGACCACCGACTCCTCTTCACCGGTGGTGATGACGGTGGTGAAGGCCTTGGCGCCTTCAACGGAGTCCATCCCGACGTTGTCGGTCACCGTCTTGTCCAGGCAGCTGGCGATCAGGTACTTCTTCACCTCGGGCGCCGCGGTCTTGAGCGCCTTCAGGCTGGAGATGCACTGACGGGAGTCGCCGAGGATGGTCACCGCGTCCGGCTTGTCGGCGAGACCGGCGCTGATCTGCGGGGTCGGGTCGGCGACGTTCGACGGGATGGTGACGACCTTGACCTCGATGCCGGCCGGCTTGAAGAAGGCCTGTGCCATCTGGCCCACCGACGCTGCGGCGTCACCGGAGTCGCCGATCAGGATGGTGAACTTCTTGACGCCCTCCTTCGCCGCGGTCTGTGCCTCGGCGTTGAGCACGGCGACGGTGCCGCCGGAGATCATGAATCCGCCCGGCGCGCCCATCTCGACGGCGGAAACCGGCGCCTGAGCGACATAGGGGATGCCCGCCCGCGCGACGATCGGCAGCATGACCGCGCCCTGCGAGGTCATCGGGACCGCGACGACGGCGACCTTCTTCTCCACCATCTCGTTGGCGCACTTGGTCGCCGAGGCCGGATCCTCCTGCTGGTTGCAGATGACCAGCTCGACCTTGTGCCCGTTGATCCCGCCGCCGTTGTCGTTGAGGTACTTCGCCGCGGCCTCGGCGCCCTGCGTCAGCTGCGGGATCGACACCACGCCGCCGGAGGCGCCGATCAGACCGATCTTGACCGCGTCGCCGGTCGCCGCCGAGGTCGGCAGCTCGGTCGTCGGTCCGGCATCGTCGCCATCGCTGGTACACGCGGTCAGCGCGCCCAGAATCAATACGCCGGCTGCGCCGGCGGCAATCGTCGAGCGGGTGATCCGCCCCACGTTGAACGGTGTTTTCACTGTCGGTTCCCTTCAGTCGTTGAGGACTTGCGGCGAACTATAACGTGTTCTAGATCACATTAGATGAAGATCGGCAAAACGGACATCTGACGCGTGCGGGTAGCGTCGCCGCGTGGCGCAGACAACACCTGGCGACGCTTAGCTGTCGGATCGCTGGCCCCGGACTGAGATATCGCCAAGAATCTCGGGCGTCGTCGCAGGTGGCGGCATTTGCTGCGCGGTTTGGGCGCCAATCGCGGGTAATCTTTGCGGTTGAGTGCCCGACGATCGGGCAGTGCGAGGAAAGTGGGAAACGGTGACCAGGTTGCAGCGCATCACACTCGCCGCGGGAGCGGCCGGGTTGATCGTGGGCATGTGCACGGCGTGCGGCGGTGATGATTCGACGGCCAGCGCGCCGATCACCGCCACCTCGGTAACGACCACGCATTTCGAATCCCCCACGTCGATCGCGGCACCGTCGGGCACCGACACGTCGAAGCCGGGCATGCCGGCCACCGCGCCCAACCCGTCGACGACGCAGCCGTCGGATTTCCCCGGCTCGACGAACAAGTCGGGCGAGGCCACGGCCCCGGTGAACGCCAAGACCAAGCGCTACCTCGACGCGCTCAAGCGGATGAACGTCACCATCATGGGCGACACCGACAACACCATTGCCCTGACCATGGCGCAGTTCGTGTGCGACCAGCGCGGCAAGAACGGCGACCCGACGTCGATGAAGGCTTTCGTCGTCGCCGCCGTCGGCCCCGGCGAGAAGACCGTCGAGCAGGCGAATATCAAGGCCGACAAGGTCATTCGGGCCGCGCACGAAAACTACTGCTGACCCGATGAGCGCGAAGAACACTGGGTCCTCTCGCGGAGCCCGCGGAGCCAAGCGCGGCCGGATGCGCCGCTGGTTGGTCGTCATCCTCATTCTCGTCGCGGTGATCGCACTGCTGCTGTGGATCCTGCGGGCCTGCGCGCCGACACCGGGCCCGCAGCCGCCTCCGCCTCCGCCGGAGCGGCCCGACTCCCAATCCGCCGACTGTCCCGACGTCGAGGTCGTCGTCATCCCGGGCACGTGGGAGTCGTCGGCCAAGGACGACCCGTTCAATCCGCGCGCCAATCCGAATTCGCTGATGCTGCGGGTGTCTAAGGCGCTCGGCCAGAAGTATTCGGCGAACCGGGCACGCGTCTACACGATCCCGTACACGGCCGAGTTCCGGAACCCGACCAACCTCACCGACCGCCAGGCCGACTACGACGTGTCGCGCCGACAGGGCTACGCCCGGACCGCCGGGCACATCAAGAAGCTCAACGAGCGCTGCCCGATCACGTCCTACGTCATCATGGGCTTCTCGCAGGGAGCGGTGATCGCCGGCGACATCGCCAGCAACATCGGCAACGGCCGCGGCGTGCTCGACCCCGAGGATCAGGATCTGGTGATCGGCGTCGGGCTGATCGCCGACGGAAGGCGCGTCGTCGACCAGCAGATCAACATCGGCCCGAACCCGCCCGGCGTCGGTGCCGAGGTGGCGCTCGGCGGCTTCCGCAACCTGGTGCCGGGCATCACCATGAACGGCGCGCGCAACGGCGGGTTCGGCGTGCTGCACGACCGTGTGTCCGGGATCTGTGCACCCGGCGACCTCATCTGCGATTCGCCGACGATCGCCAACCCGCTGCGCGCGGTCGGGCAATTGGCCGGGGCGGCGACCAACCCGGTTCACGCGATGTACGCCACGAAGCGGTATTGGCAGTACAACGGTGCGACGGCAACGCAGTGGATGTACGCCTGGGCGGTGCGCGCGATCGAGGCCGCGCCGCGCCCTAAACACTCCTGATCAGCATCGGAGCTTCACGATCGCGCATTTGGCCGGTTAGGCGAGGACCGCGTACCGTATCGTCGGTTGAGTTTCTGATGGCCGATACAGGAGTGGTGGATGACCCGGAAGTTCCGATTCGGAGCCGGTGGTGAGGGCAATAAGGAAGAGGGCGGCGCGCGCAAGTTCGTCCAACTCGCCCAAACCGCCGAGGAGTACGGCTTCGACACCTTCGCCGTCCCCGACCACCTGGGCAATCAGGTCGGTCCGATGGCCGCGCTGGGCGCGCTGACTCAGGCGACGAGCACCATTCGCTTGGGCACGTCGGTGCTGGCGAACGGTTTCCGCCACCCCGCGATCCTGGCCAAGGAGGCCACGACCATCGACGTCCTCTCCAAGGGGCGCCTTGAACTGGGCATCGGCGCGGGCTGGATGAAGGACGAATTCGACAAGGCGGGCATCGAATTCGAATCCCCGGGCAAACGCATCCGCCGGCTCGACGAGGCGCTGACCATCCTCGACGGTCTGATGCGCGGCGAGACCGTCAACTTCGACGGCGAGTTCTATCAGATCAACGGGCTCGAAGGCAGCCCCCGCCCGCGCCAGGGCCCGCGTCCGCCGATCGCCGTCGGCGGTGGCGGCCCCAAAATGCTGGCGCTCGCGGCCAAGCACGCCGACATCATCTCCGTCGCGCCGGGCACCACGCCCGAGGGCAAGATGAAGCTGTCGGACATGACCATCGACAAGACGGCAGAGCGGGTCGACCGGATCCGCGACGTCGCCGGCGACCGGTTCGACGACATCGAGTTGAACTGGACGATCGCCGTGATCGTCATCACCGATGACCGTGTCGCGACCGCCGAGATGGCGCTCAAGGCGCTCGACCAGGGCTACCCCCCGAACATCGAGCGGGACACGGAGTTCACCGTCGACGACGTGCTGAGCTCGCCGTACATCGCGATCGGCTCCTTCGAGGAGATCGCCGACCAGATCCGCAACGTGCGCGAGCGGACCGCCATGTCCTACGTGGGCGTTTTCCCCACGCAGATGGATGCGTTCGCGCCGATCATTCCCATTCTCAAGGGAGAGTAAGATAGCCGAGGATCCGCGCCCGACAGGCGCGTCGCGGTATGACCGCGGCGGGCTCGCCGATGCGCGCGACGGACTAGGGACAACCTGACCTGACCACACGACCCACCGCCGGTCTGCAGCCCCCACTGCGTGCCGCGGAGGCCCTAGAACAGCCGTGGAACCGCTTCGCGGGACACGGCACAGGAGTACGAATGCTGAACACCGAGTTTGAACAGTTCCTCGACAAGGATGGAAACCTCCATTTCACCGAGGAGGCCACCCTCGTCGACTATGTCGAGCGAAACGTTCGCGACCAGGCCGACACCCTGGCATACCGGTTCATCGACTACTCCCGCGAGCGCGACGGCGAAGCGCAGGATCTGACCTGGGCGCAGTTCGGCAAGCGGCTGCGTGCCGTCGCGGCCCGGCTGCAGCAGGTCACCAAGCACGGTGACCGCGTCGCGATTCTGGCGCCGCAGTCGCTGGAGTACGTGATCGGCTTCTTCGCCGCCCTGTACGCCAGCAACATCGCCGTTCCGCTGTTCTCCCCGGACGAGCCCGGTCACACCGACCGCCTGCACGCCGTCCTCGACGACTGCGAACCCACCGCGATCCTGACGTCGACCAAGTCGGCCGAGGCCGTTCGCGACTTCTTCTCCGACCGTCCGGCCAAGGAGCGTCCGCGCGTCATCGCCGTCGACGCCGTGCCCGACTCGGTCGGCTCCTCGTGGGTCGCGCCGGTCGCCGGCAAGGACCACAACAAGGACACCGTCGCCTACCTGCAGTACACCTCGGGCTCGACCCGCGTCCCCGCCGGTGTGGAGATCACCTACCTGGCCGTCGCGGCCAACGTTCTGCAGATCTACGACACCATCGAGATCGACCTGAACTCGCGCGGTGTGACCTGGCTGCCGATGTTCCACGACATGGGTCTGCTGACGGTCATCCTGCCGGCGCTCGGCGGTCGCTACATCACGATCATGAGCCCGCAGGCCTTCGTGCGCCGCCCGGGTCGCTGGATCAAGGAACTCGCCGCGCACAGCGACGGCGCCGGTACCTTCGCCGCCGCACCGAACTTCGCCTTCGAGCACGCCGCCGCCCGCGGCCTGCCCAAGGACGGCGAGGAACTGGACCTGTCGAACGTCATCGGCCTGATCAACGGCTCCGAGCCGGTGACCGTGAGCTCGATGAAGAAGTTCAACGACGCGTTCGGCCCCTACGGTCTGCCGAAGACGGCGATCAAGCCGTGTTACGGCATGGCGGAGGCGACGCTGTTCGTCTCGGCGACCGCGCGCGAGAACGAGGCGAAGATCATCTACGTTGACCGCGAGGACCTCAACGCGGGCAAGCTGACCCTCGTCGACGAGGATGCCCCGAACGCCGTTCCGCAGGTCTCCTGCGGCCAGGTCGCGATGAGCCAGTGGGCCGTTATCGTCGATCCGGAGACCGGCACCGAGCGCCCCGACGGTCACGTCGGCGAGATCTGGCTGCACGGCCTCAACATCGGCAAGGGCTACTGGAACAAGGAAGAAGAGACCGAGAAGACCTTCTTCAACAAGCTCGCCAAGCCGCTGGAGTCGGGCAGTCACGCCGAGGGCACCGACGCCGACGCCAAGTGGATGGCGACCGGCGACTACGGCGTCTGGCTCGACAACGAGCTCTACATCACCGGTCGCGTCAAGGACCTCGTCATCGTCGACGGTCGCAACCACTACCCGCAGGACCTGGAGTTCAGCGCGCAGGAGGCCAGCTCGTCGCTGCGCCCCGGCTTCGTCGCCGCCTTCTCGGTGCCCGCGAACGAACTGCCCGCCGTCGTCTTCGAGAATTCGAGCAGCGGTCTGACCTACGACGCCGACGACTCGTCGGAGCAGCTGGTGATCGTCGCCGAGCGCGGCCCGGGCAAGCGGGTCGACCCGCAGGAGATCGCCGACACCGTGCGCACCGCCATCGCCCAGCGCCACGGCGTGATGGTGCGCGACGTGCTGCTGGTGCCCGCCGGCTCCATCCCGCGCACCTCCAGCGGCAAGATCGCGCGACGCGCGGCCAAGGCGGCCTACGTCGATGGCACGCTGCGGGGCGGCTACCAGCAGACTGCCTTCCCGGACGCGCCCGACCAGTAGGCTGGACCCGATGTCTGAACTGAATAGCACGCCGCCCGACGAGGATGCACCCGTCGGTGCCGACGACCAGTCGACGCCCGAGACCAGCGGAACCGCCGGTGAGACCATCGGCGACCTGACCGTCGCCGAGTTGCGCGACTGGCTGCGCGAGTGGGTGTCGGAGGCGACCGGCATGCCGGTCGACCAGATCTCCGAGGACCGTCCGATGGAGGAGTTCGGGCTGTCGTCGCGCGACGCGGTCGCGCTGGGCGGAGACATCGAGGACAAGACCGGCGTGGTGCTGACCGCGACGGTGGTCTATCAGCACCCGACGATCGCGTCGCTGGCCAAGCGCATCATCGAAGGCGATCCCGACGAGGGACTCCACGACGTCGACGCCTTCTGGGAGCGCGAGCGCAACGCCGACGACGACATCGCCATCGTCGGCTTCTCGACTCGGTTCCCCAAGGCCGGGGAGACCCCCGAGTCGACGTGGGAGGCCCTGATTACCGGGCGCGACGGAATCTCCGAGCTGCCCGAGGACCGGTGGAGCGAGTTCCGGTCCGATCCCCGCATGGTCGAGGTGCTGGAGAAGCGCAACCTGCGCGGCGGCTACCTCGACAACGTCAAGGCGTTCGACGGCGACTTCTTCCAGATGAGCCCGCGCGAGGTCGAGATGGTCGACCCGCAGCAGCGGCTCGTGCTGGAGCTGACGTGGGAGGCGCTCGAGCACGCGCATATCCCGCCCAGCGACCTCAAGGGCGGACAGGTCGGCGTCTTCGTCGGCACCTCGACCAACGACTACCAGTTGCTGGCGGCACTGGGCCTCGGCGAGGGCTCCGACGAGACGGCGGCCTACGCGCTGACCGGTACCGCGACCTCGATCATCGCCAACCGCACGTCCTACTTCTTCGACTTCCACGGCCCGTCGGTGGCGGTGGACACCGCCTGCTCGTCGTCGCTGGTCTCGGTGCACCAGGCGGTACAGAGCCTGCGCGCGGGCGAATCCGACGTCGCGGTGGCCGGTGGCGTCAACATGCTGCTCACCCCGGCGGCGACGGTCGGCTTCGACACGATCGGCGCGGTCGCCAAGGACGGGCACATCAAGGCCTTCTCCTCCGACGCCGACGGCATGGTGCGCTCCGAGGGCGGCGGCATGTTCGTTCTCAAGCGCATCGCCGACGCCCGGCGCGACGGCGACCAGATCCTCGCGGTCATCGCGGGATCCGCGGTGAACTCCGACGGCCGGTCCAACGGCATCTTCGCGCCAAATCCCGAGGCTCAGGTCGAGGTGCTGCGGTCGGCCTACACCGATGCCGCGGTCGACCCGCGCGACGTTGACTACGTGGAGGCGCACGGTACCGGCACCATCCTCGGCGATCCGATCGAGGCCGACGCCCTCGGTCGGGTGGTCGGCAAGGGGCGCGAGCCCGGCAAGCCCGCGCTGCTGGGCTCGGCCAAGACGAACTTCGGGCACATGGAATCCGCGGCGGGCGCGGGCGCGCTCGCCAAGGTCGTGCTCTCGCTGACCAAGGACAAGCTGCCGGCTTCGCTGAACTATGCCGGCCCCAACCCGTACATCCAGTTCGAGGCGACCAATCTCAAGGTCAACGACGAGATCTCCGAATGGCCGCGCTACAGCGGGCACGCCGTCGCTGGCGTATCCGGCTTCGGTTTCGGCGGCACCAACGCGCACCTGGTCGTGCGCGAGGTCCTCGATTCGGATCTGCATCCGGCGCCGTCCAGCGACGCGGCCGCGCAGGACGAGTCCGCGGACGGCACCGCCCTGGCCGAGACTTCGGCCGCGGAGTCAGACGAGGACGACGACGAGTACCTGACCGACGCCGAGCGGGCGATCCTCGCGGCGCAGGCGAAGAAGGACGAGGAGACCGTCGACGAGGTCGAGGTCGATCCCGCCGAGGGCTTCGCCCCCTGCGCCCAAGAGGGCTCGGTTATCCCGCTGGTCATCTCCGGTTTCGTCTCGTCTCGCCGCCGCAAGGCCGCCAAGCGGCTCGTCGAATGGCTGGAGTCCGACGAAGGCCGCAACACCCCGCTCGTCGACATCGGCCGGGCCCTCGCGCACCGCAACCACGGTCGTACCCGCAGCGTCGTCATGGCGCGCAGCCACGAAGACGCGATCAAGGGCATGACGGCGGTCGCCGAGGGCAAGAGCAATCCGATCGTCTACACCGCGGAGGCGCCCGACCCGGCGTCGGCGGTCTGGCTGCTGTCCGGCTTCGGCTCACAGCACCGCAAGATGGCCAAGCAGCTCTACCTGGAGAACCCGGTCTTCAAGAAGTACGTCGACCGCGTCGACGAGTACGTGCAGCGGGAGCTGGGCTATTCGATCGCCGAGATGTTCCTCGACGACGCCCAGACCTACGGCATCGAGACCAGCCAGGTCGGCATTTACACGATCCAGGTCGCGCTGGCCGACACTATGCGCCACTTCGGCGCCGTGCCCGGTGTGCTGGTGCCCCACTCGATGGGCGAGGCTTCGGCCGCCTACATCAGCGGCGGCCTGTCGCTGGAGGACGCGACCCGCGTCATCTGTCAGCGCTCGCGGCTGATGGGCGAGGGCGAATCGATGCTGGCCGGCGATGACATCCGCCTCATGGCGCTCGTCGAATACAGCGCCGAGGACATCGAGGGCGTGCTCGTCGACTACCCGGATCTGGAGATCTGCGTGTACGCCGCGCCGACGCACACCGTGATCGGCGGACCGGAGCCACAAGTCGACGCGATCGTCGAACGAGCCGAGGCCGAGGGCAAGCTGGGGCGGAAGCTGCAGACGAAGGGCGCGAGCCACACGTCGCAGATGGACCCGCTGCTCGGCGAACTCGCCTACGAGCTCACCGGAATCGATCCGCAGCGGCCGAGCGTCGGTTTCTACAGCTCGGTCGACCGGGAGACTTTCTACCGGCCGGGCCACGAGCCGGTGCACACCATCGACTACTTCCTCAAGGGCCTGCGCCACAGCGTGTGGTTCAGCCAGGCGATCGCGAAATCGGTGGAGAACGGGCACCGCACCTTTGTCGAGCTGTCGCCGAACCCGGCCGTGCTGATCTCCGTCGCGGCGGTCACGTTCAGTGCCGGGCTGCACGACGCCGAGCTGGTCGAGACGCTCAAGCGCAAGGAGGACGAGAGCCACGGCCTCGTCAACGCCCTGATGAAGCTGTACGTCCACGGTCATCCGTGCAACGTCGCGGCGCTCTTCGGTGCGGGCGACTTCGCCGACATCCCGCGCACGCATTTCGACCGCCGCGACTACTGGCTGACCGCAGAACTCGCCAGCGGCTCGGGCGCGGGCAAGATCCCGGGCAGCCACGTCGCGCTGCCCGACGGCCGGCACGCCTGGGAGGTCAACGCCTCCGCCGTCGACGATCCTCGTGCGCTCGTCGCCGCGGCCGCGTCGCAGGTGTTCGCCGACGCGACCGTCGGGGCGAGCGAGACCCACGGCGACATCCCGTCGTCGGGCACCCTCACCACGACGCTGAGCCCGCATCCGGGTGGCGGTTCGGTCACCGTGCACGCCCCGGAGGGCAAGCACTTCCGGTTGTTGTTCGAGGCTGTCGTGACGGGTACGTCGACTGCCTTCGCCGACGGGAGCGGCGCTTCTGACGGTGGTCGTCTGTCTGGGTCGTCGAGTGCGTCCACCAATGGGAGTAATCCTTCTGACGGTGGTCGAGTGCGAGACGAGCCGCTAGGCGAGGCCGCGTATCCTGACGGTGGTCGAGTGCGAGACGAGCCGCTAGGCGAGTCCGCGTATCGAGACCATGGTGAGACGAAGTCGGAACGCGACCAGCAGCACACCGGTGCCGCAGCCTTCGCCGACGACAAGGTGATCGTCGAGGACGAAGTCGTCGACAACATCGGTGACAAGTGGGATCCCGCGTCCGGCGAAAAGGTCGGCGACCGTCTCGCGATCATCGTCGGCGAGTCGATGGGCTACGACCCCGAGGACCTGCCGCGCGAGGTCGCGCTGATCGAGCTGGGCCTGGACTCGCTCATGGCCGTCCGCATCAAGAACCGCGTGGAGTACGAGTTCGACATCCCGCAGCTGCAGCTGCAGGCGATGCGGCAGGCGAGCCTGGCCGACGTGGAGAAGTTCGTGGCCTTCGCCGTGACCCATCGCGACCAGCTCGACACCCTGGCCGAGAACGCCGCGGGCGGCGGCGAACTCGACACCGCGGCGCTGAACGCCTATATCGACGAGCAGCTCGCCAAGGAAAAGACTCAGAAGGAGGCGAAGCCGACTTCTGAGGGTCGAGGTTTCGATACAGCGGCTCCTTCGTCGCCGCCACTCAACCCACCGGTGCCCGAGGAGCGAAGCGAGGCGGGTGTATCGAGATCAAGCGAGCCGACGTCGAAGGCCGCCCCGAAGGAGAGCCCGGCTGCCAAGGCCGTCGACCTCACCGATCAGGCGGCGGTCGCGGCCGCGGCCGGTTCCGACGTCCCGCCGCGCGACGCGGCGGAGCGGTTGACGTTCGGCGTGTACGCGGTCGTGACCGGCAAGTCGGCCGGCGGCATCTTCAACAAGCTGCCGGTGCTGAGCGAGGACGTCGCCCAGCAGCTGACCGACAAGCTCAACGAGCGCACCGGCGGCGACGTCGATGTCGAGGACATTCTCGATTCCGAAACCATCGAGGAGATGTCGGAGTACGTACGCCAGTACCTCGACGCGGGCGCTGCGACCGACGGGTTCCTGCGCTACCTGCGGCTGGTGCCGGACGGGAAGAAGACCTACGACACGTCGGCGGGCGACCCGGTCCCGGTCCTGCTGTTCCATCCTGCGGGCGGCAACACCAGCGCCTACGAGGCACTGCTCAAACGACTGCCCGACGATCAGCCGGTCATCGGCTTCGACCGTGGCGTGGAAGGCCCGATCGAAGACCGGGTGCGCGAGTACCTGCCGCGGCTGCGCGAAGTCCAGCCGCACGGCCCGTACGTCCTCGTCGGCTGGTCCTTCGGCGGCGCACTCGCCTACGGCGTGGCGCAGTTGCTGCGCGAGGCGGGCGAGGAGGTGGCCGTTCTCGGGTTGATCGACGTCGTCCGCCCCAAGGAGGATCTCGTCGAGACCCCCGACACCAAACGGGAGCGGCTGGAGCGGTGGAAGGACTTCGCCATCCGCAACTACGACCTCGACGAGGACATCCCGATCCCGATGGACCGGCTGGTCGAGGCCGACGACGAGGGGCAGTTCCAGATCATCATGGAGATGATGGCGATGAGCAGCACCAAGATCCCCGGCGGCATCATCGAGCACCAGCGGACGTCGTTCATCGAGAACCGCATCCTCGACCAGATCGAGCCGCAGGCCTACGACGGCAAGGTCGTCCTCTACCGGGCCGACCGCATGCACGACGGGGCGATCGAGCTGGAGCCCAAGTGGGCCGAGATCGACGAGGACGGCCGCTGGGGCGAAGTCGTCGACGACCTGGAGATTCTGCACGTCGGCGGTGACCACCTGTCGATCGTCGACGAGCCGTACATCTCGAAGATCGGTACCGACCTGACCGAACGCATGAAGAATCTGCGCTCGTAGGGCGCCGATGCGCATGAAGGGACTGGGCGAATGAGCCAGACGACCGCGAGTAAGCTCGCCGACCTCCGCGAGAAGCTGGAGGCTGCCAAGGAACCCGGTGGTGAGAAGGCGATCGCCAAACGCGCGGCCAAGGGCATCTGCTCCCCGCGCGAGCGGTTGAACATGCTCTTCGACCCGGGCACCTTCGTCGAGATCGGCGCACTGGTCAAGGCACCGGGAGCCGGTGAGAGCGGCTACGGCGACGGTGTCGTCACCGGCCACGGTCTGGTCAACGGCCGGCCGGTCGCCGCCTTCTCGCACGACCAGTCCGTCATGGGCGGTTCGGTCGGCGAGATGTTCGGCCGCAAGGTCTCCGCGCTCATGGAGTTCGCGGGCAAGACCGGCTGCCCGATGGTCGGCATCAACGACTCGGCCGGCGCGCGCATCCAGGACGCGGTCACGTCGCTCGCGTGGTACGCGGAGATGGGCCGCCGCAACGAACTGCTGTCCGGTCTCACCCCGCAGGTGTCGATCATCCTCGGCAAGTGCGCGGGCGGCGCGGTGTACACCCCGGCGAACACCGACATCCTGGTCGGCGTCGAGGACAAGAGCTACATGTTCGTCACCGGTCCCGACATCCTCAAGGCGGTCAACGGCGAGGACACGTCGGCCGAGGATCTGGGCAGCGCGCACAATCAGGCCCGGTGGGGCAACATCCACCACGTCGCGAAGGATGAGAAGGCTGCCTTCGACTGGGTACGCGAATACCTGGAGTACATGCCGTCGACCTGTCACGAGGAGCCGCCGGTGATCAACCCGGGCCTGGAGCCCGAGGTCACCGAGTCCGATCTCGCCCTCAACGAGTTCATGCCGGACAGCGACAACGCCGGCTATGACATGAAAGATCTAATCATCCGCCTGTTCGACGACGGCGCTTTCCACGAGATCGGCGAACTGTTCGCACCGAACCTGCTCACCGGGTTCGCCCGCGTCGACGGGCACAGCGTGGGGATCGTCGCCAATCAGCCGAGTGTCATGGCGGGCACGCTCGACACCGACGCCTCCGAGAAAGCGACCCGCTTCGTTCGCATCTGCAACGCCTTCAACATCCCGCTGGTGTTCCTGGTGGACACCCCAGGCATCCTGCCCGGCGTCGTCGAGGAGTCCAAGGGCACCATCCGGCGCTCGGGCAAGTTCCTCTACGCCTATGTCGAGGCGGACGTCCCGAAGATCACCGTCGTGCTGCGCAAGGCCTACGGCGGCGCCTATGCCGTGATGGGCTGCAAGCAGCTCGGTGCCGACCTCAACTTCGCGTGGCCGACGGCCAAGATCGCGGTGATGGGAGCGGAGTCGGCCGCTGTTCTGCTGACCCGCAGGCAGACCGAGGGGTTGTCGGCGGCCGACGCGGACAAGGTGCGCCGCGACTTCATCGACTTCTACAACGTCATGATGGCCAACCCGTATCTCGCCGCGGAGAAGGGGTACATCGACGCCGTGATCGAACCGTCGGAGACGCGGTTGCAACTCCGCAAGGCGCTGGCGCAGTTGCGCGACAAGCGCATCATCCGCAATCCGCGCAAGCATTACCTGATGCCGATCTAGCCTCCTTTTCCGGTCGGATGGAGATTCGGCTGCCTACGCGACGGGAAGCTGATACCGTCCGGATTGACGTGCCAATCGACTAATTGCGCGTCTCATCCGATGCGGATCAGGAGTAGATCATGAAACGATTTCTCGGAGTATTCTCGGCACTGGCGGCGCTGGTTCTGATAGTTGGAGGATGCAGTTCGGACGGTGACGACACCGCGGAGTCCTCGAAGGCCCCGCCGGGTTCGGCGGCCGTCACCGGTGACCCGAGTAAACCGGATCCGAGAACCGCCGGCTGGGACATCGACGGGTACCCGATCAACGGCGGTCCGAAGGGGGCCGACGGTTCGACCGGCAACAACCTGGACCGCCACTACTGCGCGCACAACCAGGATCCTCGCTGCCCGGTGGGTAGCTATGTCGGCCAGTTCACGCCCTACCACGACAAACACGGCTACTGGAACACCCAGGGCAAGCCCGTCAACGGCGGCCCGGTCGGGGCCGACGGTTCGACCGGCAACAATCTGACCCAGGAATACTGCGCGCGCAACCAGAACCCGGCCTGCCCCAAGGGCAGCTACGTCGGACCGAACGCGCAGCGCGACCCCAAGGGCGGACCGCACTACGTGAAGTGCGAGGGCACGATCTGCACCAACCCGAACCACGGTGCCGGAACGAACCCACGCGAGAACGGCGGCGACCGCAGTGCGACCGGAGTGTGGGACGCGAACGGGAGGCCGATCGCCGGCGGGCCCACCGGGGCGGACGGCTCGACGAACAACAACCTGACGCGGCAGTACTGCGCGTCGAACCAGGATCCCGCCTGCCCGGCCGGTAGCTACATTCATCCGCAGCAGCGGCAGGCCCCGCCGGCTCCCGCGCCCGAGCCGCAGGCCCCGCCGGAGCCGGGCCAGACCGAGTTCCGCGGTCCCGACAGCCCGCCGGAGCCCGGGCAACCCGACATGCAAGGTCCGCAGGGTGACCAGAACGATGGCAACCAGGGCGATGGCAATCAGGGCGGCGACGACCAGGGTCCGCCGGAGCCAGGTCAGGACAGCGAGCAGGGCGACGGAGACGGCGACAACTAGCCGCTGTCTCGCCTGGTCTCGATACGCCGGCTCGCCTGGCGGCTCGCCGGCACTCGACCACCCATGGGGTCGACACGCCCAGCGTCGGGGCACTTGACTACCCATGGGGCCGCGCTCTGGACGGGTCGGGTGTTTGTGAGTCGGTGTTCTTCTATTCGGTGGTCGAGTGCCCGGGGAGCGAAGCGACGCGGGCGTATCGAGACCATCGTTGGCCGGGATGCCAAGGGTGTGTCCTCGACCACCCACGGGGACGCGCTCGACAGCGATCTCCGACCACGAAAAATCCGTGGCTTTGATCCGGGCGGATCGGGCATGCTCGATTCGTGACCACCACAGCCCGCACGCCACACGAACACGTCCAGTTGCCCCGTGCGCTGGCGCCGTTCGCGCGCCGGCAGTACCGGTGGCTCGTCGGCGGTCTCATCCTGTCGATCTTCGCCGACGGCGTGTGGGCGATCACCCTCGTCTGGCAGGTCATCGGACTGGGCGGTCGGCCGACACAGGTCTCGGTGGCGACGGCGGCAGCGGCCATCGGCATGGTCGTCTCCACCCTGGCAGGTGGAGTGCTCGCCGATCGGGTATCCCAGCGACGCATCGTGATCGCACTCGAAGTGGCGAAGACCGCCGTGTTCGCCGCCGTCGGAATCGCCTCGCTCACCGGCACGCTGCAGATGTGGCATGTCGTCATCGCCGCTTTGCTCGCCGGTGTCACGACGGGCATGTACTACCCGGCGTACTCGGCGATGCTGCCGGCGATCCTGGCGCCGACGCAACTGCAGGCCGCCAACGGCGTCGAAGGATTCCTGCGGCCGGTCGCGTACCAGGCGGTCGGACCGATGATCGCCGGATGGGTGATCGCCGCGACGGCGCCGGGCTACGCCGTCCTCCTGGCCGCCGTCGCCTCCATCCTCTCGGGTCTGTGCTACTTGGCCATGGCACCTGTCCCGCTGCGGCGGGATCCGAACACGTTGTCGGGCAACCCGATCCAGGGTGTGTTCAAGGACCTCGCCGAGGGCTTCGCCTATCTGTGGCGGACTCCATGGCTATGGGCGACGCTGTTCTTCTCGTCGGTTCTGGTGCTGGCGACGCTGGGTCCCATCGAGGTGCTGATTCCGTTCCTGCTGCGCGAACGGGTCGGCGGCGACGCGTCGGATCACGCGTTGGTACTCGCCGCATTCGGCGTCGGGGCTGCGCTCACATCGCTGTTCTTCGCGTCGATCCCCATGCCGCGCCGCTACCTCACCGTCATGTTCGCGATCTGGGGACTGGCGAGTCTGCCGCTGGTCCTGGTCGGTGTCGCGAGCGCCACCTGGATGGTGGTGTTGGCCGGGTTCCTCACCGGGATCCTGTTCGACGGCCCGATGGTGCTGTGGGGCACGTTGCTGCAGCGACGCGTACCGCCCGCTCTGCTCGGGCGGGTCGCCAGTCTGGACTTCTTCGTATCTATCGCACTGATGCCGGTGTCCATGGCGATCGCCGCACCGGTCAGCGAAGTTCTTGGACTCACCGCGACCTTCGTCTTGGCCGGACTCATCCCGGTACCCATCGCCGCGGTGTTCTACGTCGCCGCCAGACTCTGGCGCGACGAGATAGCGCATCCGCTCGTCGACGAGCCCGATGAGGCCGGCGAGGCAGAACTGCCGAGCGGGCGGACCACATAGCGACCCGTCCGCTCGGCAGAATCGGTTTCCACATGCGCTGCGCTGTCCACAGGCCGGGCTGGTTTCCAAGCCTTCCGGTGTGGTAGCCGGGGCACGCTTAGAGCATGGCCCCGACCGGTGAACTCGACGAACTCCTCTTAGCCCAGGACGGTGTCATCACGCGGCGACAGCTTCTCGACTGCGGTGTGTCGCTGGCGTGGCTACGCCATCGAGTTCGCAGGAGGCAATGGGTGCGGCTGAGTCGGGGAGTGTTCATCAATCACACCGGACCGCTGACGTGGCGCCAGCGCGCCTGGGCCGCGGTGCTGAGCGTGCCGGGCGCGGCGCTGAGTCATGAATCGGCGCTGCGAGCGGGCGGTCTCGACTCGATGAGCGGCCAGCCGATCCATCTCGCCGTCGGGCGCAAGAGTGCTGCGCCCCGCCGGGCCGGGGTAGTCGTGCATCGCTACTCCGGATTGGCCGAGCGGGTCATGGGAACGGCTCGGCCACCGCGCGTTCGCATCGAACACGCCGTGCTTGACGTCGCGGCGACAGCGCCAGGCGAACTGGAGACGATCGCCGTCCTGGCCGACTCTGTGCGGGCACGGGTGACGACGGTGGACCGTCTGCGCCGCGTACTGGCCGAGCGAAAGTGGTACTCGCGGCGCGCCCTGGTCAACGGGGTCCTCGACGACGTAGAGGCGGGTACCTGCTCGGTCCTCGAACACCGTTACTTGACGCGGGTCGAGCGCGCTCACGGGTTGCCCACCCCGAGGCGGCAGGCGCCGACGCGAGTCGGCCGTCGCGGCTTCCGCGACATCGACTACGACGAATGGTGTCTCGTCGTCGAACTCGACGGCCGATTGTTCCACGACGAGGTACGGGCCCGCGACCGCGACTTGGAGCGCGACCTGGATGCGGCCGTCGGATCAGATCGGCGCACTCTTCGGCTGGGCTGGGGCCAGGTCTACGACCGGCCGTGCAGCACGGCCCGCAAGGTCGGGCTGATGCTCACTCGACTCGGCTGGACCGGTGTGCCGTCGCGGTGCCCCGACTGCGAACTGCCGAGCGGACGGACCACATAGCGACCCGTCCGCTCGGCAGAATCGCCGAAACGGATCAGTAGCCGGTCGAGCGCATCGGCGCGAGGTCCCAGAGTCCCGACTGGCGGGCCGTCCCGAGCACCAGCGTCGCCGGTGGTGCCGGATCGATCTCGGTGAACCGCTGCAGCGCGCCCCAGTCGCGGCCCCAGTTGTTGCGCAGATAGGTCGGCAGCAACGTCGGAGTCAGCAGCGCCTCGGTGATGCCGAGCGGCCCGCCGGCTTTGCCTGCCATCCACGTCTGGCTGTTGCGGCGGGTGGCGTCGGCCTCGGGCATGATGCGCCACTTCGGCACCTCGAGGACACCGTTGCGCACCGCGATCGGCCGCTGGCACGGGAACACGAAACCGGGCAGCCAGTCGATGAATACCGGATCTGTCTGTCCGACAACATCATTGAGAGTGCGCAGCTGATCGACGCGCGGCGGTGTGACGGCCAGCCACTCCTTCGGCGAATCTGACTCGTCGGCGGCGATGATGCGGACGACGTCGGCGTTGCGCGGGGCGGAGGCCAACGGGAAGCGCAGGTCGCGCCAAGCCGGCGCCTCACCGGCGTCGAGCGGGGACATGCGGCCCAGCGGCGTCACCGCACCGCCCGGGCCACGACGGCCGAACTCGACGACGACCCGCTGACCCTTCTTCGCGATGTTGTCGTGATCGACGCCCTGGATCTGACCGGCGGCGGCGACCACCAACAGCGGCCGGTCCTTGTCCGGCTCGGACGTGTTGAACGGCAACTGGTACCAGCCGGATTGGAGTGCGGCTTTGCCGCCCGGCGCACCGTAGGAACCCAGCACGGGAGTGCGTGAGCGGTCGAGTCCGAACGGCAGCAAGTGGTGCGAGCCGTTGACTCCAGCCACCTCGCTGCGGCCGCCCCAGGTTCCACCGGCGGCGGACTCGTTCGCCGAAGCGCCCGGGTTTTCCTGCGACGGCAGCTCGCCGCCGTCGTCGGTCTTCGACGACGACATGATGTTGTCGGGCAGGCCGTCGGGGGTGAACCCGGTGCGGCCTCCGCCGAGGGCACCGGCGACCGAAGGTGCTGGCCGTCCGTCGACGGCGGCCGGAAGCAGGATGCCGCGCGTGGGATCGACGGAGACCAAGACGTCGTTGGCCAGTGCGCATTCGTTGCCGGCCATTGCCCGAGCGTTCGACTTGGTCCACGACCAGCTGTCGCGTTGCACCCAGGCCCCCTTGGCCAGGCTGGCGACCATGAACAGGACGATGAGGGTGGCGACCGCGGGCAGCGGCGCGATCTTCACCGGGAAGCCGGGAACGACCGGTCCGGTGCGCTTCTGCTCGTCGACATAGTCGTCACGGAAGTGGTAGTAGAGGCCAAGCAGTGCCGTGGCGACGGCCAGACCCAGCCACATCCAGCTGACGTTGATCCCGGCGAGAGCGACCGGTCGGTCCCGCCACGGGACGCCGTAGTTGCCGACGAACCACCACATGTTGATGCCGGCGAACGCCATCGCCGTCACGAAGAACACCGACGACGCGGCGAAGGCCCGGTTGCGGCGGGAGGCGAGCAAGGCCGGTGCCATCAGCGCGGCGGCCGCAGCCGCGAGGCCGCCGGCGATGCCGGCATAGACGCCGAAGTGGTGGGTCCACTTGGTCGGGGTGAAGGCGATGAAGAACATCGTGCCGAGCATGACCGCGATCAGCCGCCAGATCGGTGCCCGCGCAACGCCGTTCGGGTGATTGCCGCGCAGCAGGCGGAACATCACGTAGAAGAGAGCGAGCAACATCAGCAGGATGCCGATGCGCCGCGACAGCGTGCCGTCACCGGTCTGCAGGATCAGGTAGTAGTAGCGGATCGGCTCCTGCCACCACTCCAGCGTCGGCCCGACGTCGGCCGCGACACGGTTGCCGGTGATCAGCGGCCGGATCGACTGGTCGGCGAAGATCATGTAGAGCACCGAGGTGCCGGCGGCCAGGATGGGCGCCAGCATCGGCAGCCACCCGTCGCGCTTGCGTCGGGTGACCAGGGTCTTCACGACTGGGCGCAGGCCCGCCAGCAGCGCCGCCGCGGCCATCAGGCCACCGGGGGCCAAGGCCAGGGTGAAGGCGGCGGTCACCGCTGCGATCGCGTACGGCAGCAGACGCCGCGTGGCGATCGCGCGCTCGACACAGCACCAGGTCAGCAAGGCGCCGACGGCCTCGGCCGGCTCGGGTCGGATGCCGTTGTTGTAGGGCAGCCAGATCGCCAGGAACACGAACGCGCCCGCCCACATCGCCGGCGTGCTGGTGCGCACGGCACGGCCGAGCCGGGGGATGACTTCGCGGCTGATCAGCCACCAGCCGAGCAGGCCCAGCAGCAGCGCCGGCAGCCGCATCCACCACGCCGCGACGCTGACCTGCGTCATCCATGAGATGACTTGGAAGTGCCAGCCGAACGGGTCCTGCGGCACACCGAAGTAGCGGAAGTAGTTGTCGGCGTAGCCGGCGCCGCTCGCGATGCGGCCGACGGTCATGTTGTAACCGTCGTCGGAGGTGTTGGCGCCGCCGAACCACCAGAACACCAGGATCGCGGTGACCAGGCCGTCGAGCCAGGTCACCTTCCACCAGCCGGCGGGCAGCACCCGGCGGTGCCGCAGGCCGTCGCGCGAGTCCAGCACGCCGAGCGCGATGAGCGACAGCAGCGTCATGATGATGCCGAAGACCATCAGCCAGAACTTGATCGGCGTCGGGCTGGTGACGTAGCGGGTGTCGATGTCGGCGGTGAAGGACAACCCGGCAGGCGCGGTTCCGGAAAGGTCGGAGTACACGCCGACGATCTGCGGGCGCATCTCGTGGTCGCCGGTGCGGTAGTTCAGCAGGGCGTTCGGGAAGCGTTGCTCGTCCAGCCCCTCGATGGCCGCATGCACGCCGTCGGCATTGCCGCTGAACACGATGCGGCAGTCGGGGTTCGCCTGCGCTGCGTCGCGCGGAGCGTTGAGGATCACGACGTTGCGGTCGATGACGACCAGCGCGTCGGAGGTCGCGTTGACGAACAGGCCGCGGGCGGTGGCCGCGAGGCCGTCCTTCGGCAGCGTGGAGAGCAGTACGCCGCCGTCGTCGGGAAGCTGGGTGGCGGCCGAACACGGCACCGCGACGGTCATGTCGGTGGCCACGTACGACACCAGGGGCGCGACAACCGACGAGACCGTGTTGTTCTCCGGCCACTGGATCTTCGCGGTGGTGCGCTCGACCGGCAGGACCGCCATGGCGATCGCCAGGATCGTGCCGAGTAGACCGGCGACGGCGGCGAGGATCTTGGCCCCGCGGTAGTCGTTGGCGGTGAGGATATTGGGCTTGCGCTCGGTGCGCGTCGTCATCTTTGCGTCAGTCATTCTTGCCGGGCTCCAACCTGATGGATCCGGTCCGCGACCAGCCCCATTGCCTGCGTTGATCGGTGGTCACGTCCGCGGGTCCCGCCTTGGGATCCCTCGGGGTGAGGCGTTCCAGCGCACCCCAGCCGCGATGCCAGTCCCCGTCGAGGTAGCTCGGCACCGCGGTGGCAGAGGTTGTCGCTTCGCTGACGGCGAGCAAACCGCCGCCCGCGCTGTTCTGCCAGGTGCGCGACTGGGTCAACGCGGTCGCGTAGTCGGGCAGGATCCGCCACTGCGGAATCTCGACGACGCCGTGCCGCAGGGCCATCGGGCGCTGGCACGGGAAGTGGGCGGCGACCATGAAGTCGACGAGAGCCGGGTCGGTCGACCCGACCAGATCTTGCAGGGTCACTACCTTGGGCGCTCGCGGCGGGGTCAGCATGATGAACTGCGACGTCCCCAGATTGTTGTCGAGGGCGATGAGGCGAACCACTTCGGCACCGGGAGGCGCCGCCGACATCGGGATGCGCAGGTTGCGCCACGGACGGTTCGGGACGACCGGGCCCGGATCGATCGGGATCGCACCGGGGCCCATCTCCTGGAACTCGCCGTTCGGGCCGCGCTTGCCGAACTGGAAACGCAGCGACTGGCCGAACACGCGGGCCCCGAAGGCGTCGATCGTCGAGATCGCGCCGGCCGCCGACACCACCAGCAGCGGCGAGGCGTTGCGCTGCGGCAGCCGGTACCAGTCGGAGGTGAGGCGAGCCTCGCCGGCAAAGCCGTAGCTGCCGAGCACCGGCGTGCGCGACGGGTCCAGGCCGTAGGGGAGTGCGGCGCGAGAGCCGTTGACCGTCTCCGGTCCATAGCCGCCGGTCGTGCCAGCTTCCCAGGTGCCCATCACGGCGAACGGCTTCGACGAGGAGCCGGCGACCTGCGCCTGACCTGGCCGCGCGCTACCCATCTCGGCGGAGAGATTCGTTGTGATCCCGTCGGGGGTGAACCCGACCGAGCCGGTGCCGGCCAGCGCCTGCGACGCGTTGCGACCCGACGCCGGAACGAGCATGCCGTCGTTGGCGTCCGGCTCGACGAGAACCTTGTCGGCCAGCGCGCACGGTTGTCCGCGCAGCGTCGCGACGTTGGTGGAGAAGGCGGTAGCCACCGGGTAGCGGGTCACGGCCGCTTTGGCGAAGAGCGCCAATTCCAGAATCACCAGGCCACCGGCGATCACCGCGAGCGGCGATCCGGCGAGCAGGAGGCGGACGCGGTTGCCGACCTCCTCGGTGTGCTCGTCCGCGGCCTCGCCTTCCTCCGCCTTCTCGGCCTCGGCGTGATGCTCGAGCCCCTTGTTCTCGACGTAGTCCAGGCGCAGGTGCTGCCAGGCGGCGAGGGCACCGGTCGCGACGGCGAGGATGAGGAACACCGTCGACATCGGGATCCCGGCGATCACGGGCGCGCGGTCGAACCAGGCGATGCCAGCGTTGTATAGGAACGGCCATGCGTTGCGCCCGGCGGTCGCGGCGGCCATCGCGAACATCAGACCCGACACAAACACGGTGAGGTTTCGAGTCGAGCGGGCGGCCGACTGTGCGACGGCGAGGGTGGCGGTCGCGGCGACGGCGGCGGCCAGGCCGGCATACACGCCGAACTGCATCGTCCACTTGGTCGGCGTGAAGATCAGCAGCACCATCGTGACGCCGATGGCTCCGACCGCGCGCCAGGCCGGCCCGCTGCGGACGCCCTCGATCTCACCGCGGCGCAGCAGTACGGCGACGGTCACGAAGGCCGCGGCGAACAGCAGCAGCACCGGAACGCGGCGCGCCAGGGCGGCGTCGGGGGTGGTGACGGTCAGGAAGTAGTAGCGCAGGTATTCCTGGAACCAGGGGAGGTTCGGTCCGACCTGGTAGCGGATCTTCATCGCCTCGGCGACGGTGGCCAGCGTCTGGTCGCCGAACACGGCCAGCAGCACGACCAGCCCGGCGGCGCCGATCGGGGCGAGGATCGCGGCCCAGCCGATCTCGCGGCTGCGCGTCACACCGATGGCGAGCAGGGCGCGCGCCCCGACCAGCAGGATGGCGATGCCGATGACGCCGTGCGGTGCGGCGGCAAAGGTGAACGCGGCGGCGATGACGGCAAGTGCGGCCGGGAACAGTCGCTTGGAGGTGATGGCCGACTCGACGGCCCACCAGGTGACCAGCGAACCGAGGACGATGATCGACTCGCTGCGCAGGCCGCTGCAGAACGGCATCCAGAAGCCGACGAACACCGCGGCCGCGGTCCACACCGGCCAGCCGCGGGAGACGGCCGCACCGAGGCGAGGCAGGAGGACGCGACTGAGGATGTACCAGGAGACCAGCCCGGCGATCAGGCTCGGAAGATGCATCCACAGCATCGCCGTCGAGACCGACGACCAGTGGGCGAGGAAGTCGTAGTACCAGCTGAACGGCGATTCGGCGATGCCGTAGAAGCGGTAGTAGTTCGGCAGATAGCCGGCTTCGCCCGCGACGCGGCCCATGTTGAGGATGTATCCGTCGTCGGGTCCGCCGGCTCCGAGCAGGGCCCAGACCAGCAGCACGGCGGTGACGGCGAGGTCGGAGAGGCGCGGCTTCAGCGACGCGACGAAGCCGATGCGCGGGGGAACGTCACCGGCAGTCTCGGATTGCCGGTAGGCGTCGGCAGCGGTCGGCGAGCGGCGGTCCAGCAGTGCGAGGGAGGCGAGCGCGGCGAGCACAGCGAGTAGCCCGATGATCATGGTCAGGCGCTTGAGCAGCGTCGGCGACGACTCGTAGCGGTTGTCGATCGCGATGCGCGCGGACAGGCCCTGTTCCGCGGCGCGGTTGACGGTGTCCGGGGTCAGCGGCGAGAAGATGCCGTCGATCTGGGGTTGCGCCTCCGGAGCAGCCGTGGTGATCGGGCCGAGTCCGACGAACTGAGCGCTGGGACCGGCGGAACCGGAGCGGATGACCAGCTCGCTGCACCGCCCGAGCTGGTTGTGCGGCGCGCTGGCCAGCAGGCTGTTGCGGCTCATCACGGTGGCCGTCTCGCCGACCTTCACCGAGAGCTGTCGGTTACCGGCGTTGGGGGCGCCGTCGGGCATCGTGGTCAGCACTGTGCCGGTCGGCAGGATGCGCAGCACCTCGCACGGGATCGTGATGTCGACCGACTTCGCGGTCTGCGCGATCAGCGGAGCGGTGACCGACGACGAGGTGGTCAGGCGCTGGCCCTGCGGCCAGGTGAACGACGAGTCGACGGCCTTGACGGGGAGCAGCGGCGTGAGCGCGCACGCAACGATTCCGAGGAGGCCGGCGAGGATCGCGACCAGCCGCAGGGACTTCACTCGATTCGAGTCGTCAGCGCCGGAGCCCTCGGGCTCGGGCCGGGCGGCCGCGGATTGCGTGGAAGACACAGACACGAAGTCTCATCGTAGGCGACGCACCTGAGGAATTGTTGATCGCCACCATGCTCGGCCGCCGCGATCAGTGACGGATCGGCGCAGGTCGCCAGAGCCCGCTGCGGGTTTGGGTTCCGGTGGTGATATCCGCGGGCGCCGTGCTCGTCGGGTCGAACGGCCGGTAGGCCTCCAGTGCGCCCCAATCGCGGCCGATGTCGCCCTTGAGGTAGGTCGCCACCGTTTCGGGTCGCTGGGAGACCTCCAGCCAGCCGAGCGGACCGCCGCCCGGCGCGCTCTGCCACGTCGACACCGCCGCCGCCAGGTCGGCACCGGGCCGGATCCGCCACTTCGGGATCTCCGCGACGCCGTAGTGGTGGCCGAACGGCCGCTGACACGGGAACACGAGTCCCGACGTCCAGTCGACGTGAACCGGATCGTCCTTCCCGACCACCTGCTGCAGCGTGGTCATCCGCGGCAGCCGGGGCGGGGTGACCACGATGTAGCGGTCGGCGGCGAGATTGTCGTCGCGGGCGACGATCCGGACCGCCGTCGCGTCCGCGGGCAACGACTCGGTGTCGAGGCGGACGTTGCGCCACGACGGTCGAGGTCCGGGGTCGATGAGCGGGATCGAACCGGCGACGCCGATCTGATCGTCGCGCGTGTCCGGGCCGAGCGGGGTCGTCGAGTATTCGAAGACCAGGTCGGGCCGTTCGAACCAGCCGGCGACGGAGAAGGCCAGCAACGGGTGCTCGCGGAAGTCGCGGGGCAGGGCGTACCAGCCGGATCGCAGTCGGGCGGGTGCCTGTCCGGAGCTGGAATAGCTGCCCAGCACCGGGGTGCGGGCCGGGTCGAGGAAGAACGGGAGACGGGCGTGGCTGCCGTTGACGCCGGGGGTGTCCGTGCGTCCGCCCGAGGTGCCGCCGCTGTTGGCCGAGAGCGCGCCGGGGTCGTCGTTGGCGGTGTCGGCGAGGACGCCCAGCGAGCCTTGGCTGGCGCTGGTCACCATCGACGTCGGCACCCCGTCGGGGGTGAAGCCATCGGTGGGCGCGACGCCCGCGTCCGCTCCCGGCCGGGGGCGCGGGCCCGCCAGCGCCTGGCTTTGTGTGAGGGTGCGATCGGCGGGAGTCAGCTGGAAGTCGGAAGGGTTCTCCTCGGTCCAGATCTTCTCGGCCATGCCGCATTCGCTGCCGGCCAGCGCTTCGATGTTGGAGCGCGGAACGGAATACGACCCCGATTGCCTGATACCGGCGAAGACAGCCGTCGCCACCTCGAAGAGCACCACGGCTGATACGACGAAGACGAGCGGTTCGGACACCAGGGCCGAGCGCAGACGCGCCGTCCTGCCGACCCCGTCGGCCGCCTCGGCGGCACCCGGAACGGTCCCGCTCGGCTCACTCGTCGCATGCGGGTCGATCCCGGTGAACGGTTCGCGCAGGTGGAAGTAGAGCGCCAGGGCGAGCAGCGCGAGGGATGCGACCAGCAGCACGCTCGCGACGCGGAAGCCCCACGTCACCTGTTCGGTGCCCCACGGCATTCCCCACGCCGACGAGTAGAAGTACGAGTTCGGCGCCGTGAACGCCAGGCCGGCGATGAACAGTGTCAGCGAGGCGAAGATCGTGCGGTTGCGCCGCGAGTGCATCGCCTGGTGTCCGACGGCGATGGCCGCGATGGCGGCCAGGGCTGCGCCCAGTCCGGCGAAGACCCCGAAGTGGTGGGTCCACTTGGTGGGGGTGAACATCAGGAACAGCAGCGACGCGAAGACGATGCCGACGATGCGCCGCGTCGGGCCGCTGGCCGTGCCGGGGATGCGGCCCTTGCGCAGCAGCATGGCGGCCGAGACCGCGAGCGAGAGCAGCAGGATGAGCACGGCGAAGCGTCGCGAGATCGATCCGTTGGCGGAGTACTCGAAGAGCGACGAGTAGCGGTCGATCTCGTTGTACCAGTGCAGCGACGGTCCCAGGGCCGTCTTCATGGTGCTGGCGTCCATGAACGATCGCAGCGTCAGGTTGGAGAAGACGATGAAGACGACGAAGGTGCCGGCCGCCAGAATCGGCGCCAGCAGCGCGAGGTAGGTGCCGATCGTGCGCCAGCGATGCTGTGCGGTCGCGTCGTCGCCGAAGAGCTGGGCGTCGATGTCCTTGGCGCGCTTGATCAGCGCGAGCAGCATCGGCCTGGCTCCGGCGATCAGCGCGGCGACGGCCAGGAGTCCGGTCGGTCCGGCGGCCAGGCTGAACGCGCCGATGGTGCAGGCGACCGCTGCCGGAAGGAGGCGTCCGGTGGCGATCGCCCGTTCCACCGAGCACCAGGTCAGCAGTGCGCCGAGGCAGATGATGGGTTCCGGGCGCAATCCGTTGTCGAAGGGGAACCACATCGCGAGGAAGGCGGCAGCCGCGGTGGCGCCCACGACCGGGCGGCTGGCAGCGCGGCCGAGGCGCGGCAGCACCTCGTGGCTCAGGATGAGCCAGACGGCGATGCCGCACGCGAGGGCGGGCAGTCGGAGCCACGGGCTCGACAGGTTCACCTCGGAGAGCCAGCCGAAGACGGCGTAGTACCAGCCGAAGGGTGCTTCGGGCGCGCCGAACCACCGGAAGTAGTTGGCGGTGTAGACGCTGTCCTGGCCCACCCGCGACATCGTCAGTAGATAGCCGTCGTCGGAGGTGTTGGGGCCGACGAAATGCCAGACGGCCAGTAGGCCCAGCACGGTGTAGTCGCGCGGTTTCAGCCGCCACCAGCCGGCCGGGACGAAGCGGCGGTGCTTGCGGCCGTCGGAACCGTCGAGGACGGCCAACGCGACGAGGGAGGCGATCGTGGCGAGTACGCCGACGATCAGCACGATGCGTTTGAGCCAGGTCGCGGGCGTGTCGTAGCGGGTGTCGATGGTCGCGTGCGCGGTCATGCCGGGCACGTCGGCGGCCGAACCGGACAGGTCGGTGAAGAATCCAGTGAGTTGCGGGCGCTGATCGGTGGCCAGGTGCTCGTCGTTGCGATCGGCCGTCGTGCCGCGCACTTCCGAGCCGTCGGCATGGCGCAGACCGACGAAGGTCGCGGTGACGGCGTCGGCGGTCGCGACGACCTTGATGCTTCGGCAGTCCGGGCCGGTGACGTCGCCGATCGGCGCGGAGGCGACGGGCAGATTGCGCACGGTGACCGCGACCGTCGAGCGGTCGTCGCTGCGGCGGACGAACAGGCCTCGCTCCGGCGACGGGCTGGCCTGGCGCGGCAACGTCGACAGCAGCACCGAGTCGCCGTCGCCGAGTCGGTTCACCGCCGAGCAGGGGATGGAGATTTCCATGTCGACGGGGACATAGGAGATCAGGGGTGCGTTGACGCTGCGGAGGGTGCCCTGCTGGGGCCAGGAGAGTTCGGCCGTCGTCTGGTTGACCGGCATCAACGGGGCGGCCAGTGCCAACAGAAAACCCAGCAGGCCGGTGACGATGGCGGCCGCGCGGGCGCGGCGGATTGTCTGGGCAGGCACAAAGGGCCATGGTAGTCGTTGGGACCGCCGCTACCGGCATCAGTCGCGTCAACGGCTTACTGTTGTGACATGGCTGAGAACGGAGCACTTCCCCTGCTGCTGCTCAACGGTCCCAATCTCAACACGCTGGGGCTGCGGCAGCCCGACGTCTACGGCGAGCAGACGCTGGCCGAAGTGGTGCGCGACTGCGAGCGCATCGCCGCCGAGCTCGGGTTCGGGCTGCGTGCGGCGCAGACCAACCACGAGGGCGAGATGATCGACTGGCTGCACGAGGCGCGCGGCCAGGTCGGCGGGATCATCATCAATCCCGGAGCCTGGACCCACACCTCCGTCGCCCTGGCGGACGCGCTCGTGTTCCCCGAGGTGCCGATCGTCGAGGTCCACATCAGCAACATCCACAAGCGGGAGCCGTTCCGCCACCACTCCTACGTCTCACCGCTGGCGGTCGGGGTGATCGCCGGGCTGGGCGTGCGGGGCTACGAGTACGCCGTCCGGTTCCTCGCCGATCATCTGGCACCGGGTTCCGACGACGACTGACGCGATGGTGTCTACCGGCCGCGGGACCGGTTCCAGAGCACGACACAGCCGGCGATCGATGCGACGGTGATCCCGAGGCACCAGGCCACCGCGGTCCACGCCTGCGATCCGGCGCCGGTCGGGACGTCGTGCAGCAGGGCGCGCAGGGTCTCGATGATCGGCGTGATGGGCTGGTGGGTCGCGATCGGCTGCAGCCATCCCGGCATCGTGTCGATGGGGACGAATGCGCTCGACGCGTACGGCAGGAACAGGACGAAGAAGCCCAGCGCCGCGGCGGCGTCGACGGTCTTGGCCACCAGGCCGACCATCGCGGAGAACCACGACATCGCGACGATGAACAGCACGACGAGGCCGATCGCGCCCAGCCATTGCGACGGCGACGCGCTCGGGCGGAAGCCGAGCAGCAGCGCGGTCGCCAGGACCAGGGCGGTCGAGACGAGGTTGCGGGCGACGCTCGCCGTCACGTGTCCGGCGAGCACGGCCGACGGCACGATGTTCATCGTGCGGAACCGGGCCACGATGCCCTCGGTCATGTCCTTGGTGACGCTGATGGCCGTCGACGCGGCGCCGAAGCCGGCGCAGAGCAGGATGACACCGGGCACCACGTAGTCGATGTAGGCCTGCCCGGTGTCCATCGCGCCGCCGAACACCACGGTGAACAGCACCAGCATCATCACCGGCAGGAACACGGCGGTGAGCAGTGCGTCGATGTTGCGGACGGTGTGCCGCAGGCTGCGCCCGACCATCGTCGCGACATCGCCTGCCGCGGCGGCGATCGTCGTCGCCGGCGACGGTGGGGTGGTGGTCATTGCGGTCATACGAGGGCACCTGCTTTCGGTTCGGTGAGGGTGAGGAACACATCGTCGAGGGTTGGTGTGCGGACGCCGATTCGCCGTGCCGTCCCGGATGCGGCGTCGAGGTCGTCGAGGATGGCGCGCATCTGTGCGACGCTGCCGTCGGTGGGGATCTGTTCGACGGATCCGTCGGCGAACTCGACCTCGACGACCTCGGTGCCGACGCGGCTCTTCAGCTCGGCCGCGGTGCCGTCGGCCACGACCCGGCCGTCGTCGAGGACGGCGATCCGGTCGGCCAATTGGTCGGCTTCTTCGAGATACTGCGTGGTGAGCAGGACGGTCGTGCCGTCGGCCGCGAGTTCTTTGACCGCGGCCCACACCTCTTGTCGGCTGCGCGGGTCGAGACCGGTCGTCGGCTCGTCGAGGAAGAGCACTTGCGGCCGGGCCAGCAGGCTGATGGCGATGTCGAGGCGACGGCGCATTCCGCCCGAGTAGGTTCCGGCGCGCCGTGATGCCGCGTCGACCAGGTCGAACCGGTCGAGCAGCTCGCCGGCGACGGTCGGGATCGAAGACCGCGGCAGCCGGTTCAGCCTGGCCATCATCACCAGGTTCTCGCGACCGGTGAGCAGTTCGTCGACGGCGGCGAACTGACCGGTGACGCTGATCGCCGACCGCACCGCACGTGGATCGGTGGCCACGTCGTGACCGGCGACGAGCGCTTGCCCGCCGTCGGGGCGCAGCAAGGTGCTGAGGATGTTGACGACGGTGGTCTTGCCGGCGCCGTTGGGGCCAAGCAGCCCGAACACCGAGCCTCGAGGGATCGAGAACGAGACCGAGTCGAGGACGGTGTGGTCGCCGAAGGACTTCTGTAGTTCGCGGACATCGACAATCATGAGAACTCCTTTGTGTATCTCATACGCTATCTAGCGTAGACCATACACTAAACCTAGGATGATGACCATGACCGCCGAAGAACAACTGCCGTCGTATGTGCGGACCGCGTGGGGATTGGGCCCGGAAGCGCGCCGCGGACGACCGGCGGAGCTGAGTCTCGACCAGATCGTCGCCGCGGCGACGCGACTGGCCGACGACGGCGGTCTGGCCGCGGTGTCGATGGCGAGCGTCGCGAAGGCGCTCGGCTACTCCACGATGTCCCTCTATCGTCACGTCGGTTCGAAGGACGAGTTGCTGGAGCTGATGGTCGACGAGGTGTTCAGCCGTCCGCCGGCTGCTGGGGCCGACGATTGGCGCGCGGGGCTCAAGCAGTGGGCCGCCATGCTGATGGACGAGATGCGGGCCCACGGCTGGATCCTGGACGTGCCTGTCTCGGGTCCGCCGATGATGCCGAAAGCGCTGGCGTGGATGGATTGGGCCCTCGGCGTGCTGGCCGACGAACCACTCATCCCGTTGGAGAAGCTGTCGGTGCTGATGCTTGTGAACGGCTACGCGCGCAACGAGGTGTCGCTGGCCCGGGGCCTTGAGCGCTCGCGCGAGCGGCGCGGCATCACCACCGACGAAGAAGCCGTCGAATACGCGACTGGACTGACCGAACTCGTCGCGCGGGCGCCGCTGCCGCATCTGAGTGCGGTTGTGCGCGAAGGGCTGTTCGACGTGTCCGGGTCGTCCGACGGGGTCGACGACGAGGATGCGTTCATGGTCGATTTCGGGCTGGAACGCATCCTCGACGGTATCGAGGCGCTGATCGACAAGCGTCGAGCGGCCCCAAGCTAGGCGTTACTTCCGGACGACGAGGACGAACGGGCCGATCTCGGTCACGGTGAACTGCGGGCCGTCGAACGCCGACTTCTTGAAGGTGATGGTGTAGCGCTTGACGTTCGGGTCGTTCGGGTAGACGTCGCGGGCGAGCTTCAGCGTGTACCCGTCGGGGCTGTAGCGGAACAGGAAGACGTCTGGCGTGCGCCACGGCGACGCATCCAGTTTGGCGAGCAACTCGGCGGGGTTCTCAGCCGCGGACCACTCCTCGATCGCGGCGGCGCGCTTGTCGAACTCCGCAAGGGGATTCGCGT
This sequence comes from Gordonia araii NBRC 100433, assembly GCF_000241265.1. Classification (GTDB taxonomy): domain Bacteria; phylum Actinomycetota; class Actinomycetes; order Mycobacteriales; family Mycobacteriaceae; genus Gordonia; species Gordonia araii. The sequence goes on along the minus strand of NZ_BAEE01000048.1, from coordinate 22,947 downwards.
AGTGCGACGTCAGACCCTGGAAACCCCAGTACGGGTAGATCGAGAGGAAGTCGAAGTCGGCGGTCAGCACGACCAGGTCGGTCGCGGGCTTCCCGGTTTGTTCGGCGATGGCCTCGCGCACCTTCGGGTAGTACGCCTGGGCTCCGGCCGGCCGTTTGTCGGCGCGCTGGCCGGAGCCGTCGGTGTCGGAGTAGGCCAGGATGATGTCGCCGGCGAGCATGCCGGGGACGTGCTGGGCCGTGCCGATCGCGGCGACGGTCGCGACCGCCCCGATGAGGAACCGTATGTCGCCGAGCCGGCCGACCAGCCAGGACGCGAGCTGCGCGACCCCGAGCACGCCGGCGGCCGCGAGGACCGCCGTGAGCACTGGTTCGAGGCGGAAGGCGAGCAGCGTCGACCCGGTGGCCGTCCGGGCCATCGATACGAGGCAGACCAGGTAGATCGCGACGACGGCGGCGGCGAAGGCCAGCGCGATCGTGCGCTCGCGGAAGCGCCACGCCACCCAGATGAAGCCGATGAGGGTCAGCACCGCGAAGGCCGACAGCTGCAGCATCGGGAGCGGCAGCTGGGCGCCGGACTCCGGCAGATAGTGCTCGGCGGTGCCGCCGCTGGCCGGGCGGTTCTGTACTCGCGCCAGCAGGTACGGCGCCCACGTGATCAGGGCGACGGCGGCGGCCGCGACGGCCATCACCGCCAGCCGCACCCCGTACACCAGCGCCATCCGGCGTCGGATCTGCCGGACCGTCGCGGTGGGCACCGACTTGTTGGCTGCCGCGATCCACCCGTTGACGACCAGCCACAGCGCCACGAGCGCGGCGGTGAGCGCGAAGACTCCGGCGTAGAGCGTGTAGAAGGTGGCGCAGAGCCCCAAGAACACACCGGACGCGAGGACGGCGATCCACCGGGTCGACCGGAGATCAAGATCGTCGACGGCGATGTCCTTCGGTCCGCGCAGCGCGTGCACGATCGTCGGCAGCAACGCGACGCCGAGCAGGATCAGCACCGCGGCATACGGCTCGGGCGAGGCGTAGGCGAGGACCGCCAGCGTGACGGCCACGGAGACAGCGACACCGCGGTCGCCCCCGATCATCCGGTTCCACAGCACCGTGGCCAGCGCGGCGGTCGCGGCGAGCGAGATGATCGCCCACGGTTTGTAGGCCTCCCAGCCGGGGATTCCCGACAGGTCGGCGAAGCGCCCGCCGAACCAGAACCAGCCGGCCGGGTAGAAGGGCGGCAGGCCCTCGTAGGTCATGTCCGCCAGGCGCGGCGACGACGTCAGCCTCGTCAGATACTCGACGCGGAACTGCTGGTCCACCGACAAGCCGAACAGATAGAGCTTGGTCGCCGCCAGCGGCATCCCGAGGGTCACCGTGACGAGCCCGGCCATGCCGATGGCGGACAGGGCATCCACGACGAGGCGGTTGCCGTCCGGGCGTCGGCGGTACAACAGCACGGCGACGAGGAGGACTGCGATCGCGCCGACCTGCCCGACCGTCGTCAGGGCGCGCAGGACGTTCGACGAGTTGTAGGCGGGCCAGTCCACCGTCGAGATGGCGTACAGCGCGATCCAGGAGACGGCCGCACCGCCGACGAGGGCGGCCAGCAGGCGCGCGGCATCCAGGCCGATTCCGTTGCGCCGAGCGCCCAGTGTTTCGGGGGGCTGGGCGTCAGATGTTCCGGTGACGGTCGTCGATGCGCTCACGACTGCCGAATCTATCGGATTCACACGGTGCGCTCGCGGACTCCCGGTGCCAAGGACACTTGGCCCGCTCGCGGACTCCCGGCGCCAGGGGTCAGATCGGCAGCTTGCGGAACACCGCCCGCGGGATGTGGCGGAGCACCATCATGATGAAGCGGAACGGGCCGGGCGCCCATACGATCTCTTTGCCCTTGCCCGCGGCGGCGACCGCCAATTCGGCGACGTCCTCCTTGTTCACTGTCAGCGGCGCTTCCTTCACATGCGCCGACAGACGGGTGCGTACCTGGCCGGGACGGATGACCAGCACCCGCGGGCCGTACTCGCGCAGCGCTTCGCCCAGGCCGAGGTAGAAGCCGTCGAGCCCGGCCTTGGTGGAGCCGTAGACGAAGTTGGACCGGCGCACGCGCTCACCGGCGACCGAACTCATCGCGATGATCTGGCCGTGGCCCTGGGCGCGCATCTTCTCGCCGAGCAGGACGCCGACGGAGACGGCGGCGGTGTAGTTGATCTGCGCCTCCAGCACGGCCAGGCGCTGGTCCTGCCAGGCCTGCTCGTCGTCGCCCTGGATGCCGAAGGCGACGATGGCGACGTCGATGTCGCCGTTGGCGAAGGCCTGATCGACGACGCCGGGGTGGCTGGCGGTGTCCAGCGCGTCGAAGTCGATCACGCTGACGTCGGTGGCACCGGCGGACTTCATCGACTCGACGGCGGCAGCGGCGGCCTCGTCGCCCGGTACGCAGGCGAGCACGACGCGCGCCGGGCCGAGCTTGAGGTACTCGGCGGTGATGGCCAGGCCGATCTCGGAGCTGCCTCCGAGGACCAGGATGGATTGGGGTGCGCCGACGGCGTTGATCATGGTGGTTCCTTCAGTGCTGGAGAACGGGGTCAGGCGAGTTCGAGGCGGCGGCCCATGTCGGACATGAAGACGCCGGTCGGGTCGATGGCCCTGCGCGTCGCGCGCCACTCGTCGAGCCGCGGATACATGGCGTGGAAGCTCTGCGCCGACGTGCGGGAATCCTTGGCGGTGTAGAGCCGCCCGCCCATCGCCATGACGCGGCGGTCGAGTTCGTTCAAGAACTCGGCGAGCCCGCGCTTGACCGGGAAGTCGAGGCAGACGTTCCAGCCCTTGAACGGGAAGCTCAGCGGCGCCTTGTTGCCGTCGCCGAACAGCTTGATCACGTTGAGGAAGCTGACGTGGCCGGAGGCCTGGATGTCCTGGATCAGGCGCTTGAACTCGTCCTCGTTGCCGGTCGGCACGATGAACTGGTACTGCGCGAATCCGCCGGTCCGACCATAGGCGTTGTTCCAGTTCCCGACGATGTCGAGCATGTGGTAGAACGCCGGCAGCGATTTCACCGAGCCCTGGGAGTTCGAGCCCAGCCGGTAGTAGAACTCCGACATCAGGCCGAAGTCCAGCTTGTTGGCGAGGCCGTTCGGGAAGATGTTCGGCAACGACGCGAGCGGCTTGACGTCGAACTTGAGCGGGTCCTTCTGCAGCTTGGGCGGTAGCTGGTCGACGCGGGCGAGGTTGCCGCGGCTGAACGAGCCGCGCCCCAGCTTCGGCGGCTTGGACATCGAGTCGAACCAGCCCGAGGCGTATTCGTAGCCATCCTCGAAGCCGTCCTCGAGGTGCAGGGCGATCGTCTCGTCGAGTGTCTTGGTCGTCGCGGTGTCGGCGATGAAGTAGGCGCTCTCGGTGCGCTTCATCGCGATCTTGGCGCGCAGGATGATGCCGGTGAGGCCGATGCCGGCCACGGTGGCCCAGAACAGCGAGCCATCCGGGTCGTCGTCGCTGCCCTCGGGCTTGAGCGTCAGGATGCGGCCGTCGGCGACCAGCAGCTGCATCTCCACGACGTGGTTGCCGAAGCTGCCCTGGCTGTGGTGGTTCTTGCCGTGGATGTCGTGGGCGATGGCGCCGCCGATGGTGACCTGGCGGGTGCCCGGCAGCACCGGGACCCAGAGTCCGGACGGCAGCGCGGCCTGCATCAGTTCGTCCAGGCTGACGCCGGCGTCCACGTCGACGACGGCCGTGTCGGCGTCGATGTCGTGGATCCGGTTGAGCCGGGTCATGTCGACGGTCAGGCCGCCGGTGTTCTGGGCCGACTCGTTGTACGAGCGGCCCAGGCCGCGGGCGATCACGCCGCGGCGCAGGTACGACGGCTTGTCGGCGTTGTCGTCGGCGACCTGCGCGACAGCCTTGGCGATGACCTCGACGTCGGGGGTGGACAGCACGTGTCCGGTGATCGGCGTGGTGCGCGCCCAGCCGACGAGGCGTCGGGTCTCGATGGGGAGTTCACTGGTAGACATCGCTGAGAAGGGTACCCGCGCCGACCTGAGAGAGGTCTGTGGTCGGTCAGGTTGTGACCGAGGCGACGCGCCGAGTGGGCACCTCGCCCCCGCCGAGTGGGCACCTCACCTGCGCCGAGTGGGCACCTCAACCCTGCCGAGTGGGCACCTCACCTGCGTCGAGTGGGCATCTCACCGCATGATTCGCGCCAGGAACGGCGTCGAATCGGCCGTCGAGGCGTAGACGGTCCCGGAGTGGTCGCGGTTGGGGTAGACGTGGAGCTCGACAGGCTGGTTGTTGGCGCGCAGCTGGGCGTACAGCGAGAGCGACGACGGTGCAGGCACATCGATGTCGAGCAGACCCTGGCCCAGGAAGATGGGCCGGTCGTATCCGTCGATCGGCGTGCCCATGTAGGCGGTGAGCGCTCCGAGGACGCCGGGGATCGACCGCAGCGGCGCGTTGAACCAGTGGCCGATCGTGCGCTCGACGCTCGTGGACATCTCCGGGTAGCACCGGGTCTTCGCCTGGGCGACCATGCGGCGTCCGAGCGGCGTCAGGATCCGCTCGACGTGCAGGTCGGGCCTTGCCTCGCCGAAGCCGGCGAAGATGTAGGCCATGTAGGTCGCCAGCCCCGTGGGCAGCGGGGCCACAGCGTACGGACCGGCCAGCGACACGATGTGCTCGATGTTGGCCGGAGTGCCCGTGGCGACCACCCCGCGGTAGTCCAGCCCGGTTCCGCGGGACAGTGCCGTCGCCTGATGGGCGCCGGCCAGCGCCGCGCCGCCACCTTGGGACTGGCCGACGATCGTCCAGCGTTTGGCCAGCGGCAATCCGGTCTTCCTGGCGGCCTTCACCGAGTCGACGATGGAGTGGGCTTCGGTGCTGCCGTTGAGGTAGCTCATCAGGCCGGGGGTGCCCAGCCCGGCGTAATCGGTGCCGACGATGGCGTAGCCCTGACGAAGCCAGTGGGACAGGTAGTGGGCGTCGCGTGCGCTGCGCGGCTGGGCCGACGGCGTGCAGGAGTCGCCGAGCCCGACCGTGCCGTGCGCCCACGCGATCACCGGCCATCCGCCAGCTGGTGCCTTGCCGCGCGGTAGGAAGACGACTCCGGTGCTCGAAGCGGTCTTGCGGTGCTGATCCGGTGTTACGTAGTGGATGCGCACGGCGGTACCGGCGGCCGGCACGCTCAGGTGTGACGCCAGCGGCACCTGACCCAGCAGCTGGCCCGGCTTACTCCCCGACGGCGGGCCGACGTGACGCACGTCCATGCCCGACCAATCCGGTGCGCCGGTCGGCGGGAGGACATCGGCCGACGCCGGTCCGACGGCTATCGACGTGACGGCGACGGTGGTGATGGTGGTGGCGACGGCGATCGATGTCGCCACCGCCGCCGACCGTGCCCGGTTTCCCGCCGACCGTGCCCGGTTTCCCGCCGACCGTGCCCGGTTTCCCGCCGACCGTGCCCGGTTTCCCGCCGACCGTGCCCAGATTTGCGCCGACCGTGCCCGGCGGGGGCTTGCCAAGTGGTGGTTCATCATTGGGACGCTACTCCGCGGTCGGATGGATGCCCGATGCGGTCACCGGTGCGACGTCCGGTGATCCCGACCCGGCTATTTCGTCGCGCTGCCCGGCTTGGCGTAGACATCGACGTACTCCTGGCCGGTCTCGGATCGGATCGCTTGCATCAGCCGATTGGTGGCCTCGCGGATCTGCTTCTCGTCGTCGGGGTCGACCCAGCTCAAATCCATCGCGGGCAAGATGTCGACGGTCACGCGTGACTTCCAGAAGTTGCGCCACGACCGGTTGTCCGTGCCGGTGAGCGCGATCGGGACGATCGGTGTGCCCGTCGCGACCGCCACGCGGACGACACCCGTCTTGCCTCGATGCATCCTCCCGTCGGGCGAGCGAGTTCCCTCCGGGTGGATGCCCCAGGCGCCGCCGCCTTCGACGATGGACGTCGCCGCCTCGATCGCGGGAGACGCGGCAGCCCCTCCGCTTCGGTCGACGGGGATCTGGCCCATGCCGCTGAAGAAGGTCTTCTTGAATCGGCCCTTGAGTCCGGGCTGGGTGAAATAGTCCGACTTCGCCAGGAACATCACCGGCCGCCGGGCACACTGCACCACGTAGAAGGAGTCGCTGATCGCCAGGTGATTGGCGGCGAGGATGACCGGCCCCTTCCGGGGGATGTTCTGGTGCCCGGTGGTCTTCGGGCGTCCCCACGCGAAGAGGAACGGACCGATCAGGAGGTGTCGGGCGACCCGGTACCGGAATGCTGCGCGCAGGTCGTGAATCGACATGTACTGAGGTCTACCACCTATGGTGGTCTGCGTGCCTGATTCTGAAAAGTCCGCTGGCGGGCCCGGCGAGGCGGAGCACCACCCGCACATCCCGGCTCCGATGGAGCTGCCGATCGACGGTCCGGAGGAGATGGCCGACGACGTCGATCTCAAGACCGCGATCATCCGATTCATCATCACCGGCGCAGGGTCGGCGGTGCTCGACTTCGGCCTCACGATGCTGCTGCAGTACGGCCTCGGGTGGGATCCCGCGTACGCCAAAGCACTGGGTTTCGTACTCGGTACGACGACCGCGTATCTGATCAACCGGCGCTGGACGTTCAAGGCCGAGCCGAGCGCCGCCCGCTTCGTCGCGGTCATGCTGCTGTATCTGACGACGTTTGCCGTCCAGGTGGGTATCTATGCGGTCCTCGAGCACCTGTGGACCAGCGACAACAAGCTGATGTCGGCGGTGTCGTTCGTCATCGCCCAGGGCACCGCGACGGTCATCAACTTCGTGGTGCAGCGCGCCGTCATCTTCAAGATGAAATAGCGATGTCGGACCGACGGCATACGGTCGACGCATGATCATCCATCACAGCGTCAACTACGTCGAGCTACCGGCACCGGACCTGGCCGCGGCCAAGTCGTTCTACGGCGCAGCGTTCGGTTGGTCGTTCGCCGACTACGGGCCGCCCGGCGCCCCGGCGTACGTCGGATTCAAGTCCCGGCCAGGCGACGACGAGGATGGCGGATTCACGCCCGAGGCGGAACCTCGCGGCGCGGGCGGACCGCTGATCCTGCTCTACTCGGACGATCTGGACGCCACGGTGACGGCCGTTCAAGACGCGGGCGGAACGATTCTCCAAGACCCGTACGAGTTTCCGGGCGGACGCAGGTTCCACTTCGCCGACCCGGCCGGCAACGAGCTGGGCGTCTGGTCGAGCAGCTGACCAGCTAGCTAGTCGGCAGGTTGTACGGAACGGTCGACGTGAGACCGCCGTCGACGAGGTATTCCGCACCCGTGCAGTAGGAGCTTTCGTCCGACGCGAGGAAGAGCACGACGTTGGTGATCTCCGCTGGATCGGCGGCCCGCCCCAGCGGTGTCTGCAGGAAATCCTCGGGGATGCCGGCGGCCATGTCGGTGCGCGCCTGGGCCGGGTGGATCGAGTTGCACCGGATGTTGTGGGGTGCGAGTTCGACGGCCACCGACTTGGTCAGGCCCCGGATGGCGAACTTCGTGGCGCTGTAACCGTGGGTGCCGACCGAACCGAGGAAGCCCGATATCGACGACGTGTTGATGATCGAACCGCCGTTCCCGGCGGCGATCATCGGGTCGGCCACCGCGCGGCAGCCCAGGAATGAGCCGGTCAGATTGATCGCGACGATCCGGTCCCACTCGCCGAGGTCGAAGGACCCGATCAGCCCGCCGTTCTGGATGCCGGCGTTGTTGACGAGGATCGTCGGCGTGCCGAATCTTTCGGTCGTCTGCTCGACGGCCCGAGCCCACGAATCCGCGTCGGTCACATCGAGTTCGGCGAAGGCCGCCGCGGCACCGAGTTCGTCGGCCAGCGCTTTGCCTTCTTCGACGAGAATGTCGCCGATCACCACGCTGGCGCCTTCGTCGACGAATCGACGCGCGTGCGACGCGCCGAGGCCGCGTGCACCGCCGCTGATCAGCGCGACCTTCCCGTCGAGGCGTCCCATCAGCCGTTGACCTTGGCGATGATGTTCTCGCCGTACCAGTTGAGGTGGTCGACCTTCTTCTGCAACGGCTCGTCGTCGGACCCCATGATGTACGGCATGCGGAAGCCGACGATGACGTCGGTGATGCCCTTGTCTTCCAGACGTTTGCAGCCGTCCACCGTGTAGGCGTCCGTCGAGATCACGTGGATCTCGAACGGGTCGTTCTCCTTGCCCTCCGCCTTGCGAATCCCGGCGATCTTCTCAAGCAGCGCGTCGAGTTCCTCGGGCGGGCCGCCGCCGTGCATCCATCCGTCGCCCCGGATGACCGCGCGCTTGAGGGCCAGATCGGCGTGACCGCCGACGAGCAGGGGGATGTGCTCGGTCGGAGCGGGACTCATCTTGATCTTGGGGATGTCGTAGAACTCGCCGTGGAATTCGAAGTAGTCGCCGGTTTCCAGGCCCTTGATGATGTCCATGCACTCGTCCATCCGCTTGCCGCGGCGAGCGAAGTCGACGCCCATGATCTCGTAATCCTCGGGCCAGGGGCTGGTGCCGACACCGAGGGCGAGACGGTTGTTCGTCAGGTATGCCACCGACATCGCCTGCTTGGCGACGAGGGCGGGCGGGCGGATGGGGAGCTTCACGACGAAAGGGGTGAAGCGGATCTTCGTCGTGACCGCACCGAGCGCGGCGGCCTGGATGAAGGTTTCGATGAAGGCCTTGTCCTCGAGGAACTCGCGGTTGCCGTCGGGGGTGTAGGGGTACTTCGCGTCGGATTCTTCCGGGTAGGCGACCGAGTCGGGGATCGTCATCCCGTCGTACCCGGCGGCCTCGGCGGCTTGGGCCAGTGGTGCGTAGTAACTGGGGTCGGTCATCGCCTCGGCGAATGTGAACCGCATCGGTGCTCCTTGGGAGGGGACAGCGTGTCTCTCCCACACACTAGAACATGTTCTAGTTTTGTGGTGCGGTAACCGGGTTGGCATGCTGTCTCGCCGGGTCTCGATACGCCGACTCGGCTAGCGCCTCGTCGGCACTCGACCACCGTGGGGTGCTCCGCGACGACCGTGAGGGTGCCCCTCGACCACCCACCGTGAGGGGTCGTTGGCATGGCGTCTCGCCGGGTCTCGATACGCCGACTCGGCTAGCGCCTCGTAGGCACTCGACCACCGTGGGGGAATCGTTGGCATGTCGGCTTGCGGGGTCTCGATACGCCGACTCGGCTGGCGCCTCGTCGGCACTCGACCACCGGGAAGACGGGAATCACTATCGGTGGTCGAGTGAATCGCGACGAAGGAGCGATTCGTATCGAGACCATCGCCCGACGAGGTCGCGACGCTACTACGGGCGGTCGAAGTGCTCGTTGCGGCCGAGCCGTCGCAGGCGCAGCCATTCGCGGAACCCGGCCAGGTCGCGCTGCTGCACGAGGAAGAACCAGGCGAAACGCGCGTACTCCTGCGGCAGGAGCTTGCGCATGCCCGGCTGGGCCATCAGGTAGCCGCGGTTGCGGTAGGTGAAGAAGCGCTTCGTCTCGTTGTCGGGGTACTGGGTGTGCATCCGGCCACCGAGAATCGGGCGGAACTCGTCACTGCCGTCCGGGTGCAGATAGGCCGTGGTCAGACAGGTGCCGAAGGCGATGCCCGAACGAACCAGGCGGCGGTGCATCTCGACCTCGTCGCCGCGGACGAACAACCGCAGATCCGGCACCCCGACGCGGTCGATGGTGTCGGCGGCGAACAGCGCGCCGTTCATCAACGACGCGATGCCGGGCAACAGGTCGTCCGACGAATCCTCGCCGGGCCCGAACAGCTCCGACCGCTTGCGGCGCCACACCAGTCCGCGCCGCAACGGGAAGGCGAGCGCGTCGGGATCGTCGATGTTCGCCACCACCGGCGACACCTCGCCGAGCCCGTGGCGCTGCGCGCAGTCGAGCAGCGTCGCGAGGACCTCGGGCCCCTCGGGCCGTCCGTCGTCGTCGGCGCACCACACCCAGTCGGCGCCGAGCGCCAGCGCGTGCAACATTCCGAGAGCGAATCCGCCCGCGCCGCCGAGATTGTGCCGGGACCCGATGTACGTCGTCGGGATATCGAGGGCGGCAACATGATCGGCGACGACCTGCTCGTCGGCGTTGTCGACGACGATGAGGTGGTCGACCGGCCGCGACTGACCGGCGATCACCGTCGTCGATTCGGCGAGCAGTTCGGCGCGGCGGTGGGTGACGATCACGGCGACGACGCGTTGCGAAGCGGCCGTCACTCGCCGGCCTCCATGCGGGCCAGCACCTTGCGGACCTGCGCGGCGGCGTTGGGCCCCTCGTACGCGCCGACGACCTCCTCGATGCCGCCTTCCATCTTGATCTCGCCCTTGTCGATCCAGAGGGCGCGGTCGCACAGCTGAGCGAGGAACTCGTTGGAATGGCTGGCGAACACCAGGATGCCGGACCGCTCGACCAGCGCCTGCAGACGCACGCGGGCCTTGCGCATGAAGTCGGCGTCGACCGCTCCGATGCCCTCGTCGAGGATGAGGATCTCGGGGTCGATGCTGGTCACGACACCGAGGGCCAGGCGCACGCGCATGCCCGTGGAGTAGGTCCGCAGCGGCATTTCCAGGTGCTGCCCGAGTTCGGTGAACTCGGCGATGTCATCGGTCTTGGCGAGCATCTCCTTGCGGGACATGCCCAGAAACATGCCGCGGATGACGATGTTCTCGAAGCCGGAGATCTCCGGGTCCATGCCGACGCCGAGGTCGAAGACGGGAGCGACGCGACCGCGCACGCGGCACGACCCGCGCGTGGGTTCGTAGATTCCCGACAGCAGGCGCAGCAGGGTCGACTTGCCGGCGCCGTTGTGACCGACGAGGCCGACGCGGTCGCCGTGTTCGAGGTGCAGGTTGATGTTGCGCAGTGCTTCGACCATCGGCACGCCGGAGTCCGACGCGCCGATCACGCCGCCCGCGCGGCCCAGGACGGATTTCTTGAGCGAGCGGGTTTTGGCGTCGAAGATCGGAAAGTCGACGCAGGCGTCCCACGTGTCGACCCGGACGTCGGAGGCCGCGACGATCTTGTTCTTGTTGCGGGCGCCGTGCGCCGGCTTCTCGCCGCTCACCGCGGCCTGCGTCTCGTCGGACATGGTCGTTGCTCCTAAACCCAGTACGCCACGCGGGACCGGTAGTTGCGCAGCACGATCAGCGCGGCGACGCAGCCCAGCGCGGTGCAGGCGATGACGATCCCCCAGTGGTAGAACTCGACGTGCTCGCCGAGCAGCGGTCCGCGGGTGATCTCGATGTAGTGGAACAGCGGGTTGAGCTCGACGAGCTTCGCGCGGCTGCCGACCCGATTGCCCATCTCCGGGCCGAGCTTCCAGATGATCGGCGTCATGAAGAAGGCGAGCTGGACGATCGTCGTCGTCAGCTGGGAGATGTCGCGGAACCGTGTCGAGAGGATGCCGAAGACGATGGTCACCCAGACCGCGTTGAGCACGAACAGGGCCATCGCCGGGAAGAAGAGCAGGGCCCACCAGTTGATCGGCGGGCGGAACACCGCGAGCACGACGAAGAAGATGACGATGTTGTGCGCGAAGATGATGAGCTGCCGCCACACGACGCGGTAGACGTGCACGCTGATCGGGGCGGGCAACTGCTTGATCAGTCCCTCGTTGGTGGAGAAGACCACCGAGCCGTCGAGGACGGTGTTCTGGATGAAGTTCCAGAAGATGAGGCCGAGGATGACGTAGGGCAGGAATTCCTTGATGGAGAACCCGAACAGCGTGCCGTAGAGGATGCCCATGGCGACGGCGGTGACGCCGGTGGCGATGGTGATCCACAGCGGGCCGAGCACCGAGCGGCGATAGCGCTGCTTGATGTCGGTCCAGCCGAGGTGGAACCAGAGCTGGAAGTTGTACAGCCCGTCGACCAGGTCGGCGAACGCGCGCCGGAACGTCCGGGAATCCGACGTCTCCGGCGGGGGAGGGATCACCCGCTCATCTGCTGCTACCGACACGGGTCACCAGCATACAAGCGTCTACAGGTACTGCCCCGGGCCCTGCGGGTGGCCGGGGTTGCCTGCCGGTCCCGGCAGGGCTCCCTGCCGCATCTGTTCCAGTTGGGCCCGTGCCGCCATCTGCTGGGCGAACAAGGCCGTCTGGATTCCGTGGAACAGGCCTTCGAGCCATCCGACCAGCTGGGCCTGGGCGATGCGCAGCTCCGCATCCGACGGCGTCTCGTCGTCGGTGAACGGCAGGGCGAGGCGTTCCAGCTCCTCGCGCAGTTCGGGGGCGAGACCGTCTTCGAGTTCGCGGATCGACGACTTGTGGATGTCGCGCAGGCGGTTGCGCGACGCCTCGTCGAGGGGTGCGGCCTTCACCTCCTCGAGGAGCTGCTTGATCATTGTGCCGATCCGCATGACCTTCGCGGGCTGCTCGACGAGGTCGGCGACACCGGATGAATCGTCGCCTGATTCGCCGTCGCCACCGCCGCCGACCACGATGATCTGCTGCGGTGATTCCTCGTCGGGAAGGGGGAGTGGGATTCCGAACCTGCCGTCAGTCATGGTGATCATTGTGTCACTGCCGTTCAGCCGCGAGGCGACGCGGTTTATCGTGATGGAATGCCGTTCGACGTCGCCCACGCCCGGGGACTCTTTCCTGTGTTGGGCGACGGGTGGATTCGCCTCGATCCGCAGGCCGGCATGTTGATCCCGGCATCGGTCGCCATGGCGGTTTCGTCCGGTTTCCGGGAACTCGTCACCGACCCCGGCACATCGAATCCCGGTGCGCGCGCGACCGGGGACGCCCTGGCCTCCGCCCGCCGCGCGATCGCCGACCTCGTCAAGGGGGATCCGGCCGGTGTGGTGATCGGGCCGTCGGTCGCGCACCTGGTCAGCGGGCTCGCCGATGCCTTCGACGGTCATTCGTGGTGGGGCACCGAAGTGCTCTTGTCGCGCGACAGCGACCCCGCCAACACCGTGCCGTGGGAACGGCGAGCGGGGACGGCCGGGGCGCGGACCCGCTGGGCCGAGAGTGACATCGAGACCGGGACGATCCCGATCGAGCAGTACATGACGGCCATCGGGGACGCGACGAAGGTCGTGGCCCTGCCTCTCGCCTCGTCGACATCCGGGGCGATCGCCGACGTCGCCGAGGTGGCCGCTAAGACGCGTGCGGCAGGCGCACTGCTCGTCGTCGACGCGAGCGCGGCGGCGCCCTATCTGCCGCTCGACATCACCGAGTCCGGTGCGGATGTCTTCCTGGTGTCGGCGCACCGCTGGGGAGGGCCGCGGTTGGCCGCGATGGTGTTCGCGGATCCGCGGCGCATCGATCGTCTCGAACCGATTGCGCTCGACCGTTCGGCGAGCGGTCCGGCGCGCCTGGAACTCGTGCCGCCGGCCGGCGGGCTGCTGGCCGGTCTCGTTGCCTCCGTTGAGCATTTGGCCAATCTCGACGATGACGCCGTCGGCAAGCGGCGGCACCGTCTGGCGTCGTCGATGGACGGCCTCTACGAGTATCTGCAGCGGCTCGACTACTACATGATGAACTCCTTGGAGAGCCTGTCGGCGGTGCGCGTATTCGGCCGGTCCGAGCATCGTGTACCGATCACCAGCTTCATGGTTTCGGGCGTGCCGGCCGAACATGTGGTGCGGCGGCTCGCCGACAACGGCATCCGGTCGTTGGCCAACGTGCCAAGCCCCGCACTCGAGCAACTGGGCGTGAACGACGAGGGTGGCGCCGTTACGATTGGGCTGGGGCCATATTCAACACCGTATGAAGTCGATCACCTGGTGCGAACGCTTGGGTCACTTGCCTGAATTGCTCGCTCGATACCGCAAAGTGGGTCAATCGACCAACCGACAGCGGTAGAATCCCCGGCACCAGGGAGATGAGATGGACGAATGACTGCGTTACGCGACTTTGACGATGAGCAACAAGCTGCCGATGAACGCGCAGCGCTGACCCCGGCTCAGCGCTGCGCGTGGGAGTCGGTGGTCCATGGCGGCTGGAAGCTACTCGCGACGGTCAATCAGCGGCTGGCCGACGCCGGATTCTCGTCGACGCCGGATCTGCGCGTGCTGGAGGCGCTTGGCCGCGAGCCGCGGATGCGTATCTCCGATATCGCCGCCGCCACGCACATTCAAATGAGTACGGTCTCGCGGCAGGTGAGCCGTCTGATCGACGCGGGTCTGGTCGAGCGCGTCGAAGAGGTCAAGGGCGACGACGCGCGGCACCGCTGGGTACGCCCCAGCGCCGCCGGTCTCGAGCACCTCCGGGAATTGATAGCGTGCCGCGACGCGCTGGTCGTCGAGCATGTCGTCAACGTGCTCGGTGAAGACGACTTCCTCGAACTCGGCCGGCTCTTCGGGAAGCTCACGGTCGAGGGGGAGACGTGTCCGGAGGAAGGCGGCTCCTAGCTACTCGTCGTCGACGATGAGCAGGACCTTTCCAATGGCGTCACCGCTGTCGAGGCGCTCGTGGGCGGCCGCGGCGTCGGCGAGCGGAAAGACCGAGTCGACAACCGGGGTGATCGTTCCGTCCGCGAGCATCGGCAACGTGAGTTCTAGTGTGGCCGCGACGATTTCGGCCTTACTGCCGTCGCCGTAGGTAGGTCGGGAACGAAGCGTGGTCCCGACGACGGTCGCGCGCTTGGCGAGAAGCTGGCCGATGTTGAGCGTCCCCTTCACGCCGCCCTGCATGCCGATGATGACGAGTCGGCCGCCGGTGTTGAGCGCGGCGACATTCCCTTCGAGGTATTTGGCGCCGATGATGTCGAGGATGACGTCGGCGCCGCCGGCCTCCTTGATCACGCTGACGAAATCCTCGTCGGCGTAGTTGATCGCGATGTCGGCACCGAGTTCGCGGCAGCGCTCCAGCTTCTCGGATGTTCGGGCGGTGATCGCGACGCGTGCGCCGAGCTGCTTGGCGAGCTGGATGGCGTGGGTGCCGATGCCGCTGCTGCCGCCGTGGATCAACAGCGTCTCGCCGGGCTGGAGCTTCGCGGTGAGGATGAGGTTGGAGACGACCGTGCACGCGACCTCGGGCAGCGCAGCCGCGTCGCGGAGGGAAACACTGCTCGGGACCGGGATGACCTGGGCCGCGGGTACCGCGACGAACTCGGCGTAGCCGCCGCCGGCGAGCAGCGCGCAGACCTGGTCGCCGACGCGGAACTCGGTGATGTGCGCCCCGACCTCGACGACGGTGCCCGAGACCTCCAGGCCGAGGATGTCGCTGGCTCCCGGTGGCGGCGGGTACATCCCGCGACGCTGCAGCAGGTCGGCGCGGTTGACCCCGGCCGCCGCGACGCGGATCAGAATCTCGTTGTTCGCGACCTCGGGGACGGGGACATCTTCGACGGTCAGTTCACCGTCGTGGCAGGCAATGGCGCGCATGGCCTCGATGCTAGGCACTGTCCGTTCGTAAGTCCCGCGCCTCAGATGTGCTCGCGCGCCACCGACCGAAGGCGCGCGAGCCGAACTGAGGAGCGGGAGGGTGGCTAGCGAAGCCCGACGATCTCGAAGCCCCACGGTCCGTCATGACCAGAACATACTTCCAGTACGGCGCCGGGCACGCTCTGCAGGTCCTGCAAGCTGTCGATACATGCCGATCCTCGTCTCGTGATCGTTCCGGTGCGCGGATCGACGACGAGCGGGACACTTCCTCGCTCCTCATCGCCCCTGACAAGAAGCGAACCGCCAAGCCAATCAGGATCGAAGTCGCTCCCTTGAACCCTTACAGGCACGCTCGACGACTTCCTGGTCTGTAGATTGCGGGAGATCACCTGCCCGTACACCCCGTTTCTCTTCGAATAGTCCGCGCCCATGGCGATGACCCCGCCATTCACACTGGATATCCGCGACGTCAGTTCGAAATGGTCAACCTCGGCCCCTGTCGCAGCGTCGAAGACGGTGACGAACATGGCGGTACCCTCATCAAAGCTGGTTGCCCGATCACGGTGTGGAACAGCTGTTCTGTAGAACGCTCCGAACAATCCCTCGCCAAGGTAGGCAGGAGCGGTCAACTTACTGTTGGTGGGTGTCGTCAACCGGATGCGCCGGGTCGTGCGTGACTCGATATCGGTGATCTCGAACTCGGCGGGTTTGCCACAGACCGACGTCACGACGAATTTCTCGGTGGAATCATAGCCGGGCTGGCACGGGAGTTCGGTCTGCCAACGAATTGTTCCTCGGCGTGGGTCGAGCACGACCATGCGCGGCGGCTTCGGCTTCTCGTCGACCGTCGACGGGTGCTCGACGTGAACCTGGGCTCGCTGCGGTGCGTAGTCGTGCGACGTCGGGCGGAACTCCGGTGCGGCCGATCGCCACAGGAGCCTGCCGGTCGCAGCATCCAGTCCTATCGTTATGTCCGTGCCGACGATCATCACGGTAGCGTCGTCGCCATAGCCGAATACGGCAATACTCTCTCTGGCGTCAGGCGAGTCGAGGCCACGTAGCTCGGCCGCGTCCATTTCCCAACGCATTTCTCCAGTCGTTCCATCGTGGGCGCGAATCGCTCTAGGAGTAGCGATTATGAAACCCGGACCACCGACGCGGACTGCGGTGTTGCGGAGTTCGTCGGTCTGTCGTATGCGGTACGCGACGTTGCCCAGTGAAGTGGGATATGGGGGAACCGGTACCGCCAGAGCTAGCGGAGCAGGCTCCATGTTCGGAGCGGGTGGCGCCACACTGAGAAGAGTTCCGGAAACCAAAGACGCGACGAGGAAGGTTGCCAGGCCGACCAACGCTTCGTCGCGACGTGGCCGATGTCGTGCGGTATCCGACTGATGGTTCCGTCGGTCGCCGATGACGGCCACACAGCCGGCTGCGACGCCACCGGCAATCGCGCCGAGCAATGCGAATAGGACTGTCGGGCGCGCTTCGAGCTGAATCAGAACCGTGCGTTGCGAACCCAGAGCGTGCGCGCACACCACGACTGTCGGGAGCCCAACGATTGCGAGCACCGAACTGATAGCGGGTATCCAGCCCGGGGGGTTGTCCGGGTAGCGAGCGAGCCGAGCAAGTCCCGTCGCCGCCAGCGCTGCTGTGACGAGGGCATAGCCGCAAAGGGTCAACACCAACGCCCAAGCTGACCTGGCACTGGTGAGCGCAGCGGCCCCGGACAATGGCAAGACGACACTCAGCACAGCGAACAGTGCTGCAGCCCAGCCTATGCCGCGTACGACCGGGATCGCCCAGTCGTACCGGTCTGCGGGGCGAGGGGTGTCTCGGTGAGGGGTCACGTTGCTCATCGTGGGACTCCATCGAGCCGGGCGACGATCTGGCCATTCGGGCCTACTGCCAGGACCGACCCCGCGACGGGTAGCAGATCGTAGACCGGTCCCGGAGTCGGGATGCGGACAGTCATCTGACCCGTCCGCCGATCGGTGGCGACGATCGCGTTCTTGCCTCCGGATGCCGGAGAGCCGTCATCAACCCACACGATCTGATCGCGCAACCACAGCGGGCTCTTCGGGTCGGACGTCGCGCGTCTCACCTCGATGTCGGGGTGACTGCGCGTCAGCGATACGACGGTCGTCCGGTAGTACGGAGTGGTTCGCTTGCCGCCCTTTGACCGCGCGATGAGACAGTCACCGTTTCCGTCGCATGTGGTGAGGGAGACCCGGGTACCGTCCGGCTGTTCTCCTAGAGGTAGGACGGCCTTGCGCGTCCGTGCGTTGATGATTGCCGACCGAGCTGCGTCGTCTGGGTTCTTCCGAAACTCCGCGGCGAGCGGCGCCGGGGCGTAGCGGTGCCAGAATCGGTCGATGTGGAGGCCCGGCTCGGCCGACAAGCGTTTGCCAGTCTGCGCGTCGAGCGTCAACGTCTGCTGGACCTTGTCCGGCCCGACGATGCCCAGCATTAGCTGTGGGTGGGTGGCGACTACCCAGATGCTTTGGTCTCGGCCGATGTCGTGACGCCACGTCGTGGTCCCATCGCGCGGTGAGATCGCCTGGACAGTCCGTCCGTCTTCGGTGATGGACAGCAAGTGGTCGGCCGCGGTCGCCCAAGCCGGTCGATACATGCCGTCCCAGACTCTCACCAGGTTGTCGTTTTCCCAGCGTACGTCGCCAGTTGCCGCATCGATGGCGTTAGAGCGGGGATCGTCCCCATGAGCGGGGTAGTTGACGACGACGAGCCCAGCGTTGGGCACGACGACCACCGTGTAGCTGTACTCGTCCATCTTGAGCCGCCACCGCAGTTTCCCGTTATCGCCGTTGTACACGGCCCCAGCCGCGTAGTAGCCGGGTCCTACGGGAATAGGATCGTCGCGCCTGCGAGAGTCGTCGGGCGGCAACGCGGAGAAGCCTCCGGGGACGTCGGTTTCAATCTTGTTCGGCACGCCGACAGTCACTGGCCGTACGTCGATCTTCTCGATTGCCAGATTCTGACTGTGCGGGTCTGCCTGCCACGGGCGGGCCATCGCTACGGCAACGGCGATCGGGATCACCAAGGCGACGGCACCCGCTGCTAGCGGGCCCGTTCGGCCGTCAGGGGAACTGACGAATCGGGTACCGATTCCGACGACGGCGAACGGCAGGGCTCCGACCAGGAACCAGAACGACTGCAGCGCCAGCGCGTACCCTTCACCGCGAAGCGTCCGCGCCTGGAGCATGCCTGAATACGCGGCCACAGTGGCCATGACCAGGCCACCGAACAGGAGGATCGCAAGTGCAGCGGTCCGGACGTACGGACGCCGTCGCCGCGCCAAGGCGACAAGAATGGCCGCCAACCCGAGTCCGGCGATCAGCAGCAAGGACAGGCCGACCAGTGTTCGAGCATCGCCGAAACTACTGTTCCTGTACTGGTCGAGCGCACCGCTTCTGCACAGGCTGGCAGTGGCCAGCAGCATCGAGCCAACGAGCAGGCCCATGCCGACACCGGTGCACGCCGCACGGCTGCGGGGTGATACCGGGTTGGGGTGTGGAGGTGGTGATGCGCTGGTGGGCGGAGAAGGTTGAACCACGCCGAGAATCGCAACCGTCGTCTGTGACGTACTTGTGGTCATTGTTCGGCCCTGGGATCAGCAACGCACGGGCGGTCGTTCCGTGGCCAAACGCAGTGGAGGTCGCGAACTCGCATCCGCTAGCCTGATCGTCGAAGGAAGCGTGGCAGAGCGGCCGAATGCACTCGCCTTGAAAGCGAGCGTGGGTAAAACCACCGGGGGTTCAAATCCCTCCGCTTCCGCCAACGTCCTGTTCTGTCAGTGCAGCTCAGGACGTTTCCTGGCACCTGACACGCTGCCGGGCACCGTCCCAGGCGCCGGGATACAATCACGCGGCATCTCTTTCCGGCGTTCTCCAGTGTGCGACTAAGACCGGCGATCGGCAGCTGCGCGGCGAGCGACATGACATTGACTACCTTCAGATCACGGAACGACGTTCTGGAGTACCCTCGTCAGCATGGGTATCGCCGAGATTGGCAAGGAGCATGTCCGCGTTGACGTCACGCGCGTCAGTCGTGGTGAGCTTGAGCGTATGCTGACGAAGCCCGCCCGCCCGTCCGCCCGCCTCGAAGCTGCGATCGCCAATCGACGGCAGGGCCGCAAGAAGGCGTGACGTACAGCCCTGTCCGGCTCACCTCATATCATCGGTTCGACTTCTTCGACTGCGGAGAGCCGTCTCTTGATACGTGGCCCCAGAAGCATGCACTCAACGACCAGCTACTTGGCAAGTCGGCGACTCATGTCTGGACCGATGCAGGTGGCGAGCTTGTGGTTGGGTACTTCACGCTTCTCCCGACGATCACGAGAGCGGTAGAAGATCGATCGATCTTCGCGAAAATCAGGCCTAAGAGTTACCAAGGTGATGAGCTACCTGGCGTGCTCATCGGCAAGTTTGCGTTGGACCGGTCGTTGCGCGGCGAAGGCCTGGGAATCGACTTGCTTGCGGACGCGATCGTTACCGCAAGCGAAGCCATGAGCCTGATTGGTGGAGCCCACGTCGTCGTCGATCCGATGAAGGATCGGCCGGCGTTGCGCCGGTGGTATGTCGATGCTGGCTTCGGGGAGATTGTTGGAACGGATCGGTTGTACCTGACACTGGTAGGCGAGAATCGTTAGGCGCAGGGGCGAATCGAGTTCAAATCCCTCCGTTTCCGCGACAGGAGTAGCCATGAAAATCTCAAGCAAGCGCGCCATCACCATCAGCGCAGTCGTCACGGCGGCTGCGGCCGGAACCATCTGTGCGGCACCGGAATCGGCTGCCAGGCTGGCGAACGGCGGATATCGAATATCCACTACTCAGTTCGGTGTCGTCTACAACTCGTACGCTCGCGTGGACGGCAATCGGTTCATTCACCTTGGGGCATTCGGCACCCGATACTTGACGGTGCATCACACGCGTTCCGGCGGCTACGTCGATGACCTGGGAGGCCGGTTCATCTACGACCGGCGGCCGGGCGGCGTGTACAGCGGGCCGGTCTTCCTCGGTCCGTTCGTGGTCGGCCACTCCACCATGCGTCCCGCCCGCTAGCCAACCGGTGAAGTCGAGTAGCGCGGCGCCGCCTCAGCGATCGGGCCAGCCCGTCGAGCCAGTAGCCCGATCACTCCGGTTCCGTGGCCGTCGAGACCCACGCAACGTGCAACGGCAGCCCTTGCCAGAAGTGATCGCGAAATTCCGATGCGGTGGCGACGACGACCGCGAACGGATGCCGGTACTCCAACTCCACCAACGTGCCGCCCACGCCGGGCGGTTGTTCACCGGCGTCTGACGGTTCTCGGAGAAGGGTCGCGTACAGCGCGGCGAACATCCCCTGCTGCCCGATGCGGACGGCGGTCACGGCGGCGGCCTGAAAACCAGTCCGCCCGAAGCCGCTGTACGCGGCGTGACCCGCCGACGCGTGGGCGTCATCGGGTCCCACGCGTGGCGCCAGAGATTGCTGCAGTACACCCCAATAGCCGAGCCCGAGCTGCATGACGTCGTAGACGTATCCCGCCGACCACGCCGGGATCAAAGCCGAATTGTGTTGCTGCTCAATGAAGCCGTCGTAGAAGCTGCTGTCATCGACGCGCCACCAGCCATGGTCTCCGGACGGGAGGTCGACGTTGCGCAACAACACCTGCTCGCCGGTGGCGAACCGACGGGCGAGTCGTGCCGCCGCCGCAGTCACGTCGGAGTCGGGAACGTCAGGGTCGGCGATCACCGAGATCGTGAACAGTCCGTTGCCACAGCGGTTCACGGTCACGCCCACGTACCCGAGCGATGGATCCCAGGCCAGGCCGCAGTCCGGTCCGGTCGCCTGCAGGGCGCGGTCGATGCCCCATGATTCACTCAGCGCGCCGGCCCAGCACGTCGCCAGCGGCACGGGCCAGTCGCCGGAGCTGGTGAACGCGACGGCCCCGACGAGTGCCGGGTCGCGCACCGGATCACCGGACAGGATGGCGAACGAGTCGTCCTCCTCGTCGAGCGGAAACCAGGGCACGATCCCGCCCGTCAGGCTGCTGGCCCACTTGTCGAGTTGGGCCCGTACGGGGATTCCCGCCCCTGCGCTGTGTCCGTAGTCGGCGAGTTGTCCGACGAGTTCGGCGAGGTCGTCGTTGGCGACGGTGGCGTCGATCCACAGACCGGCTGACACCGGGCAGGCCGGATGCGGTTGACGGAGGACCGCGTGGATCATCTTCTCGGCGGCGGCGACCGAGGGCTGGACATCGCTGTCGGCCGCAACGGCCGACGTGCCCAGCAACGCGAGCGGGGCCCACATCGCCAGCGGCGACATCGCCATGTGCGGCGTGGAACCGTTGGACGGCGGCTGCCCGTTGCTGGTGACCGTCGCGTGCATGTCCTGAAAGCGGACGGCGAAGTCGTTGAGTGTTTCGGCGACGGTGGACACGTGCGAACCCCCCGGGTCGGTGATGTCTGGTGCTGGTGAGCGTATCGGGTCGCCGTACTGGCCCCGCAACGCTGCCTCCGTCCGCGGCCGATCGGTCGCGGGCGGTTGCTTTCGCAGTAACGCGCCTACTCGTTCTCCCAGCCGACCTGTACGTTCGCGAGGATCAACGCGATCTCGGACTCGAATAGAGATGGGTGTGGAGGTGGGCCGTCGTTGCGTGTGCTGCGGGTATCTATGGGTGGCCTCCGTTCATGGGTGTCGACCTTCACGACGACTATGACCGGTGTGTCACCGCCGCACGAACAGGTGATGGTGAGCTCCCCGCGCACATAGGGTGCCTGCGACCCGTTACGCGTGGGGTGCTGACGCAGCAGGTGGGCCTCCTGCCCGCAAACCGTTCCGTTGCGGTCGTCGTCGATGGATATCCCCAACTCCTCCGGCGGGATGGGCGATGGTCGTGGCAACCGCCAGAACCCCAGCTCCCGAGGCGAGTCGTCGACTGGCGTCGGCGGTTCGAAGTCGATCTCGGCATCGACCATGACCCATGCGCCCGAGCGGTCGACGCGCGACCCCTTGCCGAGTCCCGGGGTGGGACCGCCGGGCTGGGGAATACCGGAGCCTATTGGCCGGCCCCATTCCGGCAGTAGCGGAATCTTCACCTCCACCGTGCGTCCGTTCGAGGACTCGGTCTCGAGCGTGGTGGTCTTGCCGGTCGGTGCGGTGGCGTCGCAACTGCTGAGAGGGCCGGCGGACTTGGGATCGCCGCCCTGGTCGGTCGAGGAGCAGGCGGAGGTGAACAAGATGATCGTCACCGTGCAGACCACAGCAAGTCGCCGGTTCATGAGTTCAACCCCGAGCTCGCGTCGTGGCCAAAGACCGTGAGGGGTGCGAACGAATCATGCTCGCTGAGAAAATCCGCCGCGACCTTTACACTGACTTCGGTGAGGGAGTCGACATCCTCGATGACCTCTGGGGGTGTGTTCGACCGCCAGTTCATGCGCATCTCCAACTTGTCGTCTGCGGTTCGGGAGGTGTCAGGTGGACGATTCGAAGCTACATGTGGAACCCGCCGTCGTTCGTGATGGTGCCAAGACGTTGGCTGACTGTGGCGATGAAATGACTGGGGTGCTGCACTCGGTCGCCAAGCTGCACGGCGATCTGCTCGATGTGTGGACCGGTCCCGCGGCGAAGG
>NZ_BAEE01000049.1 GCF_000241265.1 Gordonia araii NBRC 100433 | reverse complement strand
TGCCGGATCTGAAGGAACGACTGTAGGCTATTCGCCATCTTGATTTCGTGATTGATAGGGGATGGCTGGATGAGCGGTATGCGGGTTGATCCGGAGGAATTGCGGGGTGCTGCGTCGACGATTCGTGGGGGTTGGACACCGCCGAAGAATCCTGCCAACAGTTTCATCGGGGCGGCGATGAGTATCGCGCCGACTGAAACGTCTGGGGCGCTGCGTGCTGCTGGCGCTGCGATCGCGTCGGCGTTGTCGGTGCTCGACGGGCGCCGGGAGCAGTTCGCCCATGTGCTGGACGTGTCGGCCAGTAGATATGTGGATACGGATGAGATGGCTGCCGCGCGGTTGCATGCGATCGGGAGTCTCAACGATGCGCCGCGATCAACGTAGGAGCGGTCAAGGTGATTCCGACGAGAGCGCAGATGGAGTCTTTCAAGTTCGATCCGATGAGCACGGCGGCGTCTGACGCTGGAACGTTCGAGGGAGGCGTTCAACGCGACGCCCAAGCCATCCTGAACGCGATCACTGGACTGGACTGGTCGGGGAAGGCCAAGTTCGCTGCCTCGGACCGGGCGATCGACGAATCGTCGGATCGTAAGGCTGTCGCTAAGGCATTGGGCGATATCGCGGATGCCGCCAGGAGCGGCCAGTCGGTGATGTCGGGATACCAGAACGAATCGTTGTCAGCCGCCAAGGGATATGAGGCCGATGGCTACAACGTCGCCCAGGACTGGACCGTCACGGATGGTTACAACTACGGTCTGGCTGATGCGTTGGCGGCCGATGACCCGGCCGCGCAGCGGCGGCTGGCGGCGCTAAAGGCGAGCCGGGCCAACACGGCGAAGAACGCCACGGTGAAGTTGAAGAATTTGGCGTTGGACTTCCATACCGCCGATCAGGCGTGCCGGTCGAAGCTGAATGGCGCTATCGGGGCGTTGGGTTCGCTCGCACCGGTGGTGGCGGGTCTCAATCCGAAGGCGGCAGACGGGATCGTCGATGCTTTGAGGTCAGGCAAGCCGCTGACGGCCGCTCAGCTGAAGCAGTTGCAGGCAGCCACCAATCTCACGCCGGAACAGATCGACGCGCTTCGCAATGGCCACTATGTGGAGATTCCGCAAGGGCAGCACAGTTTCATGCGTACTCTGCTGTCGGGCCTCGACGGGATGTCCGTCACCGACATCCGGGGCCTCGGCGCTGAGGGGCAGCAAGACCAAGTCCATCGGGCGTTGAGCAACGCAATGCAGCTATCGAGCGCGCCCAATGTTGGTACCTCGGCCGGTGACCAGGGCGGGATGGGGCTATTGCCATCGAACGTCCAATCGCTACTTAGAGACCCCAAACTGGTTACCAAAGTGGATGCGCACAGGGGATTCGGGCAGGCCGGGCATGCGGCGCCCACCACAGTCGACGTAGAAATACCACGCCTACGAGAACTGATGGATCTTCATGGACTTGTGGAAAGTGGTGATCGAGACTACCGCATGGGCACTGATCTAGACAGGGGGATGCTAAAGCAAATCGCGCAGATCGGTCCCTCAACAGCAACCGATAAACTCAGCCTGGGGTCTATTCCGGTCGATGATTTCCGGGAGTTTATGAGCAAAGCGACGGCTACTCTAGCATCCGACAAAATTGCAGTCCATGACTTCATCACCGGTGAGAACATGAACGCGACTTGCACGCCAGGAACAACTTACGATACCAGGGCGCATTTGGACGGAATTCTAGACTATCGGTGGGGTGCCGAACGGACAGGGATCGACGACCTATTCGGCTGGCTTAAAGACGGTGCGCATTCGCCCAACGCCTTTCAGGCCGAACTCGCGCGCAATGCCGCAGATAGTCTTGGCCACTACCTGGCCTCTGACTGGAGTGCAGGTGACACTGACTTGCCGACCCAAAAGAACGACGTAGGATCGAATAGCAATATTGGAAAAATAAATCCTCACCTTACACGGACTCTTGCTGAGATAATGTCACAGTATCTCGGTGGATTCAGTGGCGCCCCAGAAGGACCAAACGGCGTCGAAACCTACGGTGTGAAGCCGATGACGGCTGGCGACCTTGACCAGCTATTCAAGGTGCTCAACTCGGACCCCGAAGCGGGTAGGACGATCAACTCTGCCTCGATTCTGTGGCAACAGTACATGGCGCACTTGGGGCATGACGGGAACCCTGACGCCGGAGCGTTGGGTTTTGCTGCGGGCAAGCTAAATCAGTCGATGATAGATGGATCGAACGCTCAGATCATTCTCCAGCAAGGACGAGAGTTTGCATTGGCGAATAATCAATACAACGCCGTAACGAATGAGTATATGCGCGTGGCCTCCTTGGTTGGTAGCATTCCCTACATTGGTCCGCTATTGGCCGGCACGGTCCCACAGGACTTCGTAGCCTCCCTGACAGGTGCTACGCAACCGACATACCCTGAGGCGATGTCTAACGAGCAGATTGAGGGTTTAAAGTCCTTGAAGATCCCTACACTCGCAGACACAAACATGGTGGAGTTTAGCCAATATAGGGTACGTTGACGAGAATCCCGAAGTAAGGGACTCGAATCCCGAGTTTTTCGATAAGGGTCGCGTGGACGTGAATCGGATATTTACTGATCCAGAGGTCTATAAGAGCTATCAGAATTTTATGGCCGAGAACGCAGATAAATTTGAGAAGTTTGAGACTAGATTCCGGAAAGGTAAAGAACTTCAGAATGATCAGGATCAGCCAGGGTAGACAATGTCGAAAGATCCACGTTCCGACCGGCGGAGTGGGAGTAGCGTCTGCGGGATAGTGTTGGCGGTGCTGGCCTTAGCTTTGACTGGCTGCGATCGATCGGCGAACTCGCCTAGTGCAGAATCTACCTCGCTTGCTGCACGGTCCGCTGCGGAGTTTCCAGTTCGCTGGCTGCCGACACCTGTCCTTGATCTCGCTTCTGCCGACGGCACCTTTGTACGGGCGATTGCCGAGTCCTACTTGCAATCACGCTTCTATATTGGCAAAGGTGGGTTGTTTCCAGGATATCTCGAGGCAACCCGACAAAAGCCGTTGTGGCGAGAATGGCACAATCCGCTAGCCAGGTACGATCCACCTCAAACGATCTTCTTGTGGGCTCGTGCCTTTCCCAAGAACTACCACGACACTGACTCGCCGGAGCTGAGAATTCCGAATTCCGCTCAAGGTGTCGTAGCAGTCTGCATGGTTGACCAATCGATGTTCACCGAGCCTGGACCGTTGTTGTGGTTCTCTTATCGTCGCTCAGGGCGGATTCCACCAGTCAAGCAATCTGGGACGCGAAACATGCCTTCTCGTGATGTGTTTGGCGATTGGAGACTACTGGACATTACCGTGCCGTCCTCGGCGAACAGGGGGCATTGTGCGGATATCCCCGGTCGTGTCGTCCAGGAGCGTCGATTGTTGCCCCCCGACCCTGGTTGGCCGGCTACAGGAATGGAGTGATTGTGTCGAAGGAGTTGGAGGGGTTGTCGCCGATGATTGTGGCGGCGTTGCGGGCGCCGGAGGGGACGACGGTAGAGGAGATTCGGGCGCAGTTCGCGAAGGCCGAGGATCGGATGTCGCCGTTCAAGGCTGAGTTTCGTGCGCGTTTGGATGAGGCCCGGTTCGAGTGGAGTCGGGTCAATGGGTGGACGATTCCCGACGACGTTGCTGAGCGGCTTCGTGGTGATGTGTTGTGGGAGATGAAACGCGACGGGTGGAAGCAATAGAAGCCCAGACCGTACAGACGGTGATGCGCGGCCTTATAGTGCGGGCCGTATCGCATTCACATCGACTTGATTCGCTTTGCAATGGCTACTATGTGGAGATCCCGCAGGGGCAACACAGCTTCATGCGATGCCCTGCCGTCGGGGCTCGACGGGGTCCGTCACCGACATTCGTGGCCTGGGCACTGAGGCAATTCCAGAAGGCGTTGGGCAAGGTGATACAGCTGTCGAGTGCCGCTCACGTTGGCACGTTGGCCGATGACCAGGCCGGGTTGCCCTCGAACGTGCGGACGTTGTTGACCGATCGGATTGCAAGTCGGGTGCATCGCTAGGGCAACAGCTTCGGTAGGAACAAGACCTACATGGATGTGAAGATCGACCGCAATTTGCTTGCGCTCGTCGCTGCTCCCTAGGAGCCCGAGCCAATCCGCGGCGCGGAGTAGTGGATTGCTCCGACGGTGATTTCCAGCCAAGCCGATAATGCTGGGGCGTACAATTCGTCTTGCGCAAGCCTGGTTAGTCGTAATCTTCGTCGTTGCCGGCACCGTCTGGCCCTCGTCTCTCAACGATCACATCATGTTTGGTCGCGTATCCAAAGCTGGGTTTCGGCCGCTTCAGGCGTCTTAGCCAGGGGATTCGCCTCGTCAAGCGAGTGAACGCCGCGCGAAGTGTTGAGACCAGGTTTCGTGTGCGTGGGTACGGCACGCTCAATCGGAACAACACGAGTGTCGCCAATGCTATCGCCACGACGTAGACCGCGACCGTCGCTTGATCTGGTCCGCCAAAGAAGTCGCGAAGGGCGGCCACCTTAGATCCCGTCGGAGATAGCACCGATAACTTGTTCAGAAGTTCGTCAACGCGAGGCAGAAGTAGTATCAAGACTATACCGAGACCGATAGCTGAAATCGCGATGGACCGTCGCGATTGCTTTCGGGCGTAGCGTGTATTGACAACGCTTTCCAGCACCTTCACGCGGTCGTTGAGTCTCGAATACAGTTCAGGTGTGCGAAGTTTCGCCGCCATCCCCTCAACTACCGACGACGCGTTGATGCCTGTCAATAGGTTACGGCCGTACTCGGGTAGACCCGTCGCCAACTGCTCTTGAGCAGCGAACAGGTCATCATCGCGAACTGAAAGATTGACTGTTCTGTGGTCGATCGCCTCTAGCTGACGTTGCTGAAGGATCGCCGATTCGATTGGTTCGACGGTCTGTAAGTCGGTTATGTAATCGACGTCGCTCCGAGGCCAAAAGGTGTGTATTGCGTGGCCTGGTGACAGCCATAGCTCTTCCTCGTAATTTACCAGATAGTTCTTTAGCAATTCCGCGCGCACTTCGTCGGTAACAGGCATCGACCGGCGGCTACGGACCATCAACTGCGCAAACTCAACCGCATGCGCTTGTTTCGCTATCGCTCCCTCGCATCCACACAGCGGAGAACCTTGGAATAGTGTGGTGTTACAGCGCCATTCGGTTTGTATTTCTCGGCGTGCTGCGCGCTGTATGGCTTCAAGATAAAGGCCGAAAACTGTTTCGATGGTTAT
>NZ_BAEE01000050.1 GCF_000241265.1 Gordonia araii NBRC 100433 | reverse complement strand
AAACCAAACAACTGGAACCATTCCCAGTCAGGGTGTTGCCGCAAGTCCTCCCATTCCGGCGGAGGCTCTAGGGCGGTGCCCTCAGCGACTTTGCCGTCGGGGGAAGGCGACACTCGCGACGAAGCGAAGTCGTCCGTACGGTCGACCGAACGCGTGAGCTGCTCCCCGGCCCAGGAGATCCTTCTTGTTGGGCAGCCGAGCAGAGGGATCCACCCACCTGGCGACCAGTCCGCAGGCTTCAAGTTGCCGCACGACGTGCGGTGACGGAATGGTGGCGTAGCCTGTGACATCCCTCATGAGTTCCGCCACCTGGCGCCGCGACGCGCTTTCTCGTCGATGCCAAAGTTCCAGGTAGTGGGCGGGCGACAGAGGCACAACGAGCTGCTCGCCCCGGGTAGCCCGCCTCAATCGGTCACGAACTTGCAGCCATGCGGAGTCTGTACCAGTGCATCCCCGTGCCATGTCTACCCACACGTTCTGGTCCAAGTAGACGATCCGTGGCACGAGTACCTCAACGGGGGTCCCGGATACTCCGACTTTCAACGTTTCATGCCCCATTCACCCAAAAATTCGATCCACGTTCGCGACTTCTGATTTCAGTCGCTCGAACGTGCCTCACCATACTGGTTGATCAGTGATTCCTTCGCCCATCAGCTTCTCTACGGTTCTTGCAACAGGGGCTTCTCACGTGCCCGTACCCCTGTGCGCGTGTACCTGTTGCGGACAGCAGCGGCAGGGGCGGAGACAGGTCACTGTTCGATCCACTGATGCACTGCTACACCGACGAGGACATTCTGCCCGGTCGGTAGAGCGGCTCAGGCGGCGTCCACCTCGACAATGAACTCACGATCAGCCGCGGGGCGACACAACTAACGCAACATCCGGTTCCGGGAGCATAGGCTCGTTCGCGCTATCGCACCTGCGTCCGAACTTCACCGACTCCGCAGAGCTGCCAGCGAGAGTTCGACCAACTGGTCACGCAGCTCCCCACCCGCAGCGAACTTGCCGGCCGACGACATGCCGCCCGACGTCGGTCATACGGCCCACTCAGCCTTGAGGGCCAGACATGGCCGACTGGTTCTGAGTCCTCCGCCCAAACGTCGCAGGCTCCGGCTAGAGTTGCGATGCCGGCCGCGTCCGACGCGGGGCAACCGTGGGCCGTGAGGAAGCGCCAAATCGTTTGGCCCTTGCGTGCGCGCATATCGAAACAGGAGTCAGTATGGCGTTGCCCAAGATCATCAGCCTATTCTCGGGTGCAGGAGGCTTGGACCTCGGCTTCAGACAGGCCGGCTTCCTACTGACTTTCGCAATCGACCTATCGCCCGCCGCCATCCAGACTCACCAACGGAACTTCAAGGATACGACCTCGGTTGCAGCTGACCTAGCAGATCTCGGCCCTAACGGCGTTCTCACCCACCTGGAGAAACTCCTGGAGCCGGGCGAATCAATCGGGGTAATTGGCGGGCCGCCGTGTCAGGGCTTCTCTCGGGCCAACACGGGGTCGGCCGCGAACGACCCGCGGAACCGGTTACCGATACTCTACCTTGAGATCGTCGAAGCGTTGCAGGACAGGTACGACGTACAGTTCGTTCTGTTTGAGAACGTCCTGGGTATCCGTGACACCAAGCACTCGGTGACGTTTAGCGGCATTCTTTCCAAGTTCGGGGATATGGGTCTCACCCCCGACGTGAACGAGTACTCCGCTCTCGACTATGGAGTCGCCCAAACCCGGAATCGGGTCATAATTTCTGGTTTCCGAAAGGAAGAAGTTGCCCTGAACTTCAGACCAAAGAAGGTGGAAGCGGGCGATCTCACGGTGCGCTCAGTGATCGGAGGTCTTCCTACACCAGCCTTCTTCGCTCGCGACCTTGAGAAGTCCGCCATTCCGCACCATGAGAACCACTGGACAATGCGCCCAGTATCAAAGCGCTTCTCCCAACCCGGCGGCGCGAATCGCGCAGGCCGCAGTTTCCGTCGACTGGACTGGGACAAGCCGAGTCCTACTGTCGCCTACGGCCATCGAGAGATCCACGTACACCCCGAGGGCCGCCGCCGTCTCAGCATCTACGAAGCGATGCTCCTTCAGGGATTCCCGGAGGAGTTCGTTCTAGAGGGAACCCTCTCGTCCCAGGTCGAGCAAGTCTCGAATGCTGTTCCTCCGCCACTTGCCCAGTCACTTGCGGCAGCAATCAAGACTGCGCTGCGCGAGGCAGACCAGAAGTCACCGGCCGTCGAGGCGCTCAGCGCGTGAGATCCGAACGAAGTGATCGCGGTGAACCTTGACCGATCGGTTGCGCGTCGGCGCTGCGGTTGGGCGTCGCACTCGGTGCGCACAACGGCCACGACAGGTATAGCGAGAGTCGGCGCGTTGGCTTCAGCCGAATCTGTCGGACCTGCCCTCTAGAGTCGTCTCCGTTGCGGTGTGGGCCCCGACTTACTACGGAGGGAGCGGTGTGGCTGATTCGTCGACGCGTCCGCGCACGTACCTTGGTCTCGCAGATCAGTCAGGTGAACCGATGGTCGTCGAACCATGGATTGGCTCCTTCGTCGCCCTCGGATCCCTCTTACGCCGCTACCTCTCGAAGCTTGAGGGGCGACAGCTGGTCTTGGCCGTCTCGGTGCCCTGCCGTGACTACGTCGCCGCGCTCATCGGGTCTGGCTGGATGCTGTCGAGTCCAGCTCCTGCGCTTGATGATCCGCTCGCCGTGTTCGAAGCATCCGATCGATCGACCTACTTGCGGGCGGTGACCGACAGGCTGATCGTTACCGGTAGGTTCTCGAAAATGGAGGCGCATTCGAGTGGCGCGCGGGTTCTCACCGGCGGCAAGCTCCTCCCTGCCGATCGTTACCGCGCCGTGTCGGTGCTCGACGATGAGGTCGAGTCCACTGTCAGCGAGGTTCCCGCAGGCGGATACCTGGCCGAGCTAACCGGTGCGGCGACCTCATGGCTGGGCCGCCTCGCCGCGCCACCGATGGATCTTGCCCTCGTAGGTACGAGCAAGTGGCTTCGTGAGGACCTTCAGGCCGTCATTGGAAACGCGGCGTCCGTCGGCGCTTCGGGCACGACGCTTGGTACCTACGTCCTGCCTTACGACGATCGCGCGGCGACCTGGTCGACGCCGGTCATTTCGGCTTCTCGCCTTGGCGAAGGCGAAGCTCTGCCCGAGTCCTGTGCCGCAGTTGTTCTGGATCGCTATGGCGCTATCAAGTATCTGAACGACATCACGGTGCCGATTGTCATCTGCATCGTTGATCGTTCGGTGGCTGACGAATCCGCGGCGGAGACGATCATCGAGGCCCGTCACAACAACAGTCGGCCGGTATCCGTGGTCGACGAACTCCATTGGCGACCACCGGCCGCAGTCGAGGCCTTGGCCTTCACGGTGGCGCTATGAGCCGGGTCCACGATGTCGCCCGCCGCTACGTGGCTGCGGACTCCCTGATGCAACAGGGTGTTTCGATATTTGCCGTCGGCGATCCGGCTGGCGCCCAGTTGAACGCGGCAATCCGCCGGACCTTGTTCGCGCTCGGGGACGAACGAAGCGAGGTCTGGAACGGAGTCCTCCATGCGACCAATGCGCTGCGCTGGCGCCGCATGACCCAGCCGCAACCGCAGCAGTTCCAAACGCAACAGCCGCTGATCGATGACATCGTGCGGCAGTCGACGCGTCTCCGGAACCTCGTCAGCGACGGGGCCTTGCTCGACCTCATCGCCGACGCAGCGACGGCAGTGGGCGAGACGGACTCGCCCATAGGACCAGTCCTACTCGAATCGATCCACGAGGTTGGCCCCGATGCATGTGTCGTCGTCGCGAGCAAGGGAGCAGCTCGCGCGGGGTTGGCATCGTGGCTCGACGAAGTCGGCGTGAACGTCCTGGTGCCGAGCGAGCTCGACGAGGTCGCGCTGACGATCGAAACCAGCTACGTTGTGGCGCCGCCAACCTTCATGCCACCATCGGTCGTCACGGCACCGGTGACTCCTGAGGTCACCTTCCTGATGCCGGCTTGGTTCGGGAACCGGTCGGTACTGTCGTCCACTCTCGGGGTGCATGCCGAGGGACAGATCGTGGTCAAGGCCACCGTCTATCAGATCGGTGACCTGACCGAGCCCGACAACGCCGTCGTTGATGATGAAGAGATCGCGGACGTCTACTTCCCTCAGCCGACTTGGGGCACGCGCGCATCGGATGACCGTGAGCCGACGAGCGACGAGGTGGAGGCGTGGAAGGTCCTCCTGGCAGGCGGGTACGGCCTGTGGCTCGACGACGGTGATCGGATCCGCTCGCTGGACCCGCGGCAGCCCGAGGGTGCCCGCGTCGGGTACGAAGCCGTCTCAGGAGTTGTGACCGGTACCTATCTGGTTCTCCGCGAGGGTGAGACCGAACGCGGAGCGATGTACGACCAGGCCATCGTCGCCCTCGGCGCGAGAGCGTCCGAGATCCTCACCACTCAGGCACGGTGGAAAGCGCGGCTTGAGGAACGGCTGGCTCGGGTTGGAGCCCGTCAGGCAGCGGCGGAGCTTGAACGCCTCGGCGTGCGGTCGAGCGGCCAAGTCCGTGCCTGGGCCGAGCCGCGGCTGATCTGCCCTCAGCGTGACGCCGACTTTGCGTTGCTCCTGGATTGGCTCGACGAGCCGTCGCAGCCCACCTACGGCAACGCGATCACGCTCCGGCGAGCGGTCTACAAGGCGAGCGCTGAACTCCGCAAAGAACTCGAAGCTGCGGTCGGGCGCGCCGATCTGCGGGTGCTCGAACGCGATGGAATTCTCCATCTTGATCTTCCACGGGAAGGGT
Source organism: Gordonia araii NBRC 100433 (assembly GCF_000241265.1). Taxonomy (GTDB): domain Bacteria; phylum Actinomycetota; class Actinomycetes; order Mycobacteriales; family Mycobacteriaceae; genus Gordonia; species Gordonia araii. The sequence goes on along the minus strand of NZ_BAEE01000050.1, from coordinate 113,086 downwards.
TCCGCGGCATGATTGTCGCTCGGGTTCTAGGCCGCGCGCCGTTCACCGAGATCGTCAGCAGGCATCAAGCACGGGTGCCGTTCACGGATGGGAGTGCCCAGTGGCTCGACTGATTCCGCCGCTCTTTCCTGAAGGAGCAGCGCCGGGGGAGAAATCGGTCTACCGGAAGCTCGCCGAGGACCAGACAACCGACGACTGGATCGTCCTCCACTCGCTCAACATCGCCGAGCACGTACGCAACCCGGAGGGGGAGGCCGACTTCGTCATCATCGCCCCAGATCTCGGGATCCTGGTGATCGAGGTGAAGTCGCACGAGCATTTCACGTTCGAGGACGGCGTCTGGAAACTCGGCAACCAGGCCCCAACCACGCGCGGTCCGTTCAAGCAGGCCAGCGAAGCGATGCACTCGATTCGGAAGGACCTGCTGAAGAAAAAGATCGATCTCCGGTCGATCCCGATGCTGAGCGCTGCGTGGTTCACAGCAACTCGTGCCCGGACGATGCTCAAGCCGACGAACGAGTGGTTCGACTGGCAGGTGCTCGACTCAGAGGACCTCAAGAAAGACCCGATCGGTGCGATCCGCCGGGCCTTCGCGGGTGGCATCACCAACCTCGACGCCACCTTCAACGGCTTCTCCTACGGGGGCCTCGGGCCGGATCAGGCGATAGCAAAGCAGATCGCGATGCTGCTTCGACCGAACTTTGAGTTCGGCATCGTCGCTGGTGACGTGCGCTCGGCTCGCGAGCATCAGCTCGTCCGTTTCGTTGAGGAGCAATTCCTGGCTCTCGACGCCATGTCTGACAACCAAAGCGTGCTGTTTACCGGACCGGCTGGCTCCGGGAAGACCTTCCTCGCACTGGAGGCCGCGCGCCGCGAGCTGGCGCTCGGGCGAACCGGCAGCCTCATGTGCTTCAACAAGCTGCTCGGTCGACGCCTTGCGACCGACATCGACGGGCCTGGCCTGTCGGTCGGCACCTTCCATCGCCAGCTCTTGGCGCTCACGAGGCTGAAGGCGCCAGACGATGCTGGGCAGTTGTTCTGGACCACCGAACTTCCCGAACGAGCCGTCGACGTCCTGCTTAAGTTGGGCGAGCCTCCGGCTGACTTCCTGATCATCGACGAGATCCAGGATCTCCTGTCTGAGTCGTATCTCGACGTCTTCGAGCTGATGGTCAAGGGCGGGTTGTCCGGCGGCCGCGTCCTCATGTTTGGCGACTTCGAGCGCCAGGCCATCTACGACGACGGCCGTGGCCGCGAACTTCTCAAGGCGTGCATGCCGCACATGCCTTCCCACCGACTCACCGTGAACTGCCGGAACCTTCCAAGGATCGGGTTCAGCGTCAACTTCTTCAGCGGACTCACCCCCGGTTACCGGAAGTTCCGACGAGACGATGACGGCGCCAACCCCGTGCTCCTCAAATACCAGCGTGGCGATGACCAGTCGCCGTTGCTGCGCCAGGCAGTCGAGGCACTGCGGGAAGAATCGTTCGACCTCAGCGAGATCGTGGTCCTGAGTCCGCTCGGCGCTGGGTCCGTAGCTGCCACGACGAGTGACCGATGGCTCAAGAGCGTGCTCGTCCAAGTTGAAGGCGACACCATCAAGAAGGGCAAGATCCGCTTCTCCTCGATCCACGCCTTCAAAGGCCTCGAAGCGCCGGCCGTCATCGTCACGGACCTCGACCGGGCGAACGTGCCGAACTTCGAGTCCGTCCTGTACGTCGGCCTGACCCGAGCAACCGATCGTCTCTACGGTGTCCTCGAGGAGAGCACCGGACTGGCAGGAATGGCAGGGAACCAATGAGCGGTATTGAAGCACGCGATGTCGTCGAGGCAGCGGTACGACGCGAGCTGTTTGGACCGCCCGGCGGCGAGGCTCCCATCGGCAGCCCGGTTGACTGTTCAGGGCCGTCCTTGACCTTCCAGACGAAGGACGAGATCAACGGACAGTTCCATGATCGCGACACGCTCGAAGAGGTGCTGACGCGCTCCGACCCCCTGCGCCGCTACGGCGTTGGTGTTCTCTACAGCGGCGGAACCCCGAGCGGCGGCCTAGCCTCCGAGGGTGACGACTCTGCCGTCATTCCAGGACTGGCCGAGAATGAAGAGAACCCCGAGGCGCCGGCGACGGACGTACGTGGTCCCCGTCGGCAGGACCAACCGGACTCCGATGACTTCGACCTGTCCGACGCGAACCGACGAAAGCCGTCGGCCATGGCGATCTCCTTCAAGGTCCGAGTCGCTGAAGGAGCGGAACTCAAGATCCAGGTGACCGGTGCCTACTACGACCCCGTCAAGATCACCGCACCGGATTCGCCCCCGCTGAACTGGTGGGTCCGCCGTCCCTTCGTGCTCGACGCGGTCGCCTCGGCAAACGTACTCCGACGGGAGCGAAAGCGGTCACCGCTGAACACGACGCCTGTAGTTGTTGAGCCAAAGATCGAGCCGCGTATCAAGCCCAGCGTTTCCATCTTTAGTCGCGCGGTGCCCGGTGAGGCGGACCCGGATCTTCGACTGGTCACGCTCGCGGTCGTTGACGACGCGGTCGGCACAGGATCGGGGAGCGCCTTCTTCCAAGTCGCGTTTTCCGCCACAGCAGCGGAGGGACTCCGTATCGAGCCGTACCCAGACGTCGAGCAGGCGGACAGTGATGAGGAAGAGGAGTCGATTGCACTCCTCTACCGCCACCGATGCACCTTCGCGATCGGGCACGGATGCGCAGCCACTTGGGAGGACTTGGCCGGAGAGGACGGAATCCCGACGGTCCCATTCGTGAAGGCCGACGCGTTGCCCGCCTACGAGGTCACCAGCCTGACGCCCGACGTCTACGAAGAGCACCCTGACGGCACCCGCACGCCGGTGAGCGTCAGCATGGAGGAACTCGCCAACGCCACCGCTGCTGGCGACGCCCAGGTCGAGAAGGTCCTCGAGTTGTACGGCCGGTGGATCAACGACCGAAGCGCCTCGATCAACGACCTGCCAGCGCGCTACCAGCGAGCCGCGCGGGAGCACGTGAAAAGGTGCACTGAGGCCCTCGAACGGATGCAGGAGGGCTGGTACCTAGTGCAGAACGCCCCCATCGCTGGCCGGGCCTTCCAGCTCGCGAACTTCGCGATGCTGTACCAGCAGGTTCGGTCCCGGCTTGAGCCACGAGATCTCATTAAGGACAAGCAAGGGGTCTACCGGCCCGACGGAGCTCACCCCGCTGCAACGTCCGACCCGAAAGGTGGTCGCTGGCGCGCCTTCCAGATCGCTTTCATTCTGGCGAGCCTGCCCGAACTGGTCGACCCGACCCACCAGAAGCGCACGCTGGTCGACCTGATCTTCTTCCCGACAGGTGGCGGCAAGACCGAGGCATACCTCGGCGCATCGGCCATCTCTCTGCTCGCCCGCCGACTCCGCAACCCAGACGACGCCGGCACCGATACGCTGATGCGCTACACACTGCGCCTGCTCACAGCTCAGCAGTTCCTGCGCGCCTCGTCTCTGATCTGCGTCTTGGAGGACGTCCGCTCCGGCATGGAGGACGAGCTCGGCACGGCACCCTTCGGGATCGGCGTCTGGTTGGGCCGCGACTCGACGCCCAACCGATGGACGGCCGCCGAGCGCGCGCTCGGGGAGCTACGCCGCGACTCCCGAGCCTCGAACAAGTTCCTGCTGCTCAAGTGTCCGTGGTGCGGCACGCGCATGGGCCCGGTCAGCAAGTCACGCGGGCAGGACACCCCGGGATACGTGTGGTCGGGCGGCCGATTCCTCTTCCGGTGCCAAGACGAGCTCTGCCGATACAGCAGACGAGAAGGCTTGCCCATCCATGTCGTCGATGAGGACATCTACGAGTCGCGTCCGTCGATCGTGATCGGCACCGTCGACAAGTTCGCCACCATGGCATGGCAGCCCGCAGCTCGGACCATGTTTGGACTCGGCGACCATGGTGAACGCGTTTACTCGCCGCCCGGCCTGATCATTCAAGACGAACTGCACCTCATCTCCGGCCCGCTGGGGTCAATGGTCGGCCTGTACGAACCAATGATCGATGACCTCGCCACCGACCGTCGAAGCGATCCGCCAATCCCCACCAAGATCATCGCCTCGACCGCCACGGTGCGCCGCTACGAGGATCAAATCCTCGGACTGTTTGGGCGGAAGGAAGTCGCCCTGTTCCCGCCCCACGGGCTTGAAGAGGGGCGGTCATTCTTCGCGGAACCGGCCCGGCTTCCGGACGGCAAGCCGGCACCCGGCCGACGCTACCTCGGAGTCATGAGCCCCTCGCTCGGCTCCACGCAGACCGTCCAGGCAAGAGTCGCAGCCGCAACACTCCAGGCAGGTCCACAGATCCCGGACCCAGCCGACCGCGACGGGTACTGGACCAACCTCAACTTCCTGAACAGCCTCCGAGAGCTTGGCAACACGCTGTCCTTGCTGGACTCCGACGTCCCTGACTACCTGGTAGGACTGCAGCGGCGCGACGGCATCACGCCGAGGTACCCACGCAACAAAATGGAGCTCACATCGCGTCGCCGCAGCGACGAGATCCCGAAGGCAATCGAGGAGCTCGAACTCCGGCTGCCTCACCCCGATTGTGCGGACGGCGCCAAATGCGTCAACTCAGGGGCATGCCCCGAGAACGCCAAGTGCGTCGACATCTGCCTCGCCTCGAACATCATCGAAGTCGGGGTCGACATCGATCGGCTCGGCCTGATGACGATCGTTGGTCAACCCAAGACAACGGCGCAGTACATCCAGGTGAGCGGTCGCGTCGGACGCAACGTGAAGACACCTGGCCTTGTCATCACGATCTACGGGGCAGCGAAGCCTCGCGACCGCAGCCACTACGAGCGGTTCCGGACCTATCACCAGCAGCTGTACGCGCAGGTCGAACCCACCTCCGTGACGCCCTTCGCCGAGCCGGTCCTGAAACGAGCGCTCCACGCAGCGGCAATCTCTCGCATGCGCCAACTCAATCCGACGCTCGACCCGAGCCCGTTCCCGCAGGCCGAGTTCGACGACTCGATCGCGCTGCTTCGGGCACGGGCCGCCCTCGTCGACAGTGAGGAACTGCCAGTGTTCGATCAATGGGTCGCCGAGCGTTCTCGCCAATGGGCGAAGGGTGAGCGCACGACCTGGGCGACGGTCAGCTACTTCAACGGAGACCCGAAGCAGGGCCTCATGCGTCCCGCCGGTGACCTCGCAGATCCTGGCAACAAGAACGTCACCTGGGAAACGCCGATGAGCATGCGCAGCGTCGACGCCGAGTGCCAGCTCTCCGTCACGCTCGACTACCTCACCGATGACCTTGAAGAGCCGGAGGTACAGGCATGACGTCAGGCAGCATGCGCCGAGCCCAGCTGGTGTCGCCGTTCGGCGTGGGCGCAATGAGCGTGCTCGTCGACGGCACCTCGGTTATCACCGCGGGCCTTGACCACTGGTTCCCACGCAACAATGCCGACCTCGCTCTGGAGGACTTCCGTGTGAACGACTGGCGGCTTGAAGCCCGGCTGAAGGTCCAGGAGTTCCGCCTGCCTCCGGATTACCGCAAGGGATCTCCCGAGGACCACCGAAACGAGAAGCTGAGCGTCCCCGCCCTGAGATTCCCGGGCTACTCGTTCTGCATGTACTGCAAGCGCCTCAAGAAGGTGCCACTGAGTTTCCAGGACACCGTCCGATGCGACGAACCCACCTGTGTGGGCAGGCGTCGGTTCGGCCCGAAGATGTCGCAGGTGCCGTTCGTCGCGATCTGCGGCAAGGGACACATCGACGACTTCCCCTTCAGGGAGTGGGTGCACCGATCGAAGGACCCCAGCTGCACCGGCGTCTTGCGACTCTTCTCGACCGGCGGCGGTGGGCTCGAGGGTCAAGTCGTCCGCTGTGGCTACGACGCGAAGAACAAGCGGGACGAGCGCAAGGGGTGTGGTGTGTCCCGTTCCCTGCAGGGCATCACGACCGGCGGGATGAAGAACGAGTCCGGCGAGGACAGTACCTTCCTGACTCAGCAGTTGGCTGGCCGCTCGGATCCGTATCTGTGCACGGGGGCACGGCCGTGGCTGCATGAAGAGGCCGGCGCCTGCGACCAACCGGTTCAGGGTGCGCTCCGTGCAAGTGGCAACGTCTACTTCCCATACGTGGAGTCATCGATCTTCTTGCCGCCGAGGGTCGGTGCTGTCAGTGGCGCGATGCGTGACCTGATGAAGCGAGCAGACGTCGAGCCGACCATGGCGTTCCTCAACACGATGCGCGGTAAGGACGCCACCGTGGCTGAGATCCGACAGGCCACCCGAGGCGCCGGAGATCTGTTCGACCAGTTCTCCGACGAGGAGCTGCTCGCGGCCTACCAGGACCGCTTCGGCATCGGATCATCTGACGACGAGGACGATGACTCGGGCGACCTCGACATCTGGCGCTACCCCGAGTTCAAGCTGCTGCGCGAAACGCCACAGGACGACGAGCTGCGCGCGTCGGATCCCGGTGTCCACCCCGCAATCGCGGGACATATCGATCGAGTTCGGAGTGTTACCGTCCTCCGCGAGACCCGCGTCCTGCGCGGATTTACTCGCGGCCGTGACAGTGACCTGAAGGTTGCCGAGGGCAAGGCCCTGCTTCGGCGCCGCCCCTTGCCGCCGGACAAGGATTGGCTTCCGGCCTACGTGGTTAGAGGTGAGGGAATCTACTTTGAGCTCGACGGCGAGCGCCTCGCGGCCTGGGAAGCGCGCGGAGAAGTCCAGGCGCGGGCCGATCTCATCGCAAATCAGTACGGGCATGTGATCACCGATCGTGGAGGCAGCCCGAGGGACATCTCGCCCCGCATGATCATGCTGCACACGTTCGCACACCTGCTGATCAACGAACTCGTCTTCACCTGCGGTTACAGCTCGGCCTCGCTTCGGGAGCGGTTGTACGTGTCGCGCGACGGTGGTCGGGACATGGCCGGCCTCCTGATCTACACGGCCGCCGGTGACTCCGAAGGCACCATGGGCGGCCTGGTCCGTATGTCTCGACCAGACCGCCTACAACCGGTCGCTGCGGCGGCACTCAGCGATGCCCACTGGTGCTCCACCGACCCTGTCTGTATGGACGTCGGCGAGAAGGGGCAAGGGCCAGACTCGTGCAACCTAGCAGCCTGTCACGGCTGCGCCCTGCTGCCGGAAACGAGCTGCGAAGAATTCAACCGGTTCCTCGACCGCGGCCTGGTCGTCGGGACATTCGCCGACCCAACGCTGGGGTATTTCTCGACGTCTACTTAGGACCGGACCTGACAGCTAAGACGGTCCGCCGGATCTCCTCGACGACATCCGCTGCATCCTCGTGCTCCCAATAGCGCAGAACGTGCCAGCCGGCTGCGTCCAGTTTGGCGCTTGTGTCGGCATCGCGCGCCACATTGGTGGCGATCTTCGCGGGCCAGTAATCGGCATTGTGATTGAAGGTCGACCGGCCGTGCTCCGGGCACCCGTGCCAGAAGCAGCCGTCGATGAACACCGCTACCCGCGCCCGGGTGAAGACGATGTCCGCTCGTCGGCGTAGGCCCGGCTCGGGCGCAATAGCAACTCGGTAGCGGAGACCGAGTTCGTGCAGCCGACGACGAATCTCAAGTTCGGGCTTGGTATCCCTCGACCGGTTGGCTTGCATGTTCCGACGTCTCCCTGGACTCGATGCCCAGGAACTGGCTTCAGTTTGTGCCATCCGATAAGTCTAGGCGTGGGCGTCACGCACGGCTGTGGTGCGGAGCCCACACCACCGTGCGTACCTCAAAAGGAGCGGCTTGTGGCAGCACGCGTCACGCCGGAACCACCGACACCGCAGCACAAGGCGTGCCTGTCGGAACTACGGTTCCGGCGAGTCGCCGGAACCGCGCGCCACCGTGGTGGGGAGTCGCCACCACCGTGCATTGCTTCCGCGGCGGCCCTGGTCGCGAAGGTACTGAATCAGCGCCACCGGCCCGCCGTGCGGAAGCGTGAACTCGTGGCCGTCAGCCCTCGCCACCAACGGGTCCGCCGATTCGGCATGGCCGTCCCCCTGCCGGAGCCAGGAGACGGGTGGCGGCGGAGATGCCCATGTATCGACGGTGCGCCTCAACTGAGGCGATGTCAACCACCCGGTTGCTGCAACATCAGCCTCCTCGGACTACTCGGTGACAGCCTGAGACGACCGCAAACGACCGGCGACGCCACCTGATTCTGTCCTGGAGCGGTTGCACCCATAGGCGAGTGGCGGGCGGTCTGCGCACCGACGCCGAGATTCGCCTCGACGATTGGAGCCACGACTGGGCGCTCGGTCTCCTAGCTGAGCAGCTGGGCGGGTATGACGAGGTGTGGTTTCGCCTCTCGCGTCGTGCTCACCGACTTCAGCCTTGGTGTACTGAACGCGGCACCGAGGAGAACCTAACCAGCGAACACGCCGCAGGCATGGGAGCGCAAAGCGAAAGGGCCCTGCCGACCCAACTGGAGGACATCGACGTGAAAGTCCCCTTGACCAGGCATCAGCCGAGAGGGGGACTCTCGTTTTCGTCTCAGTCGAGTACCTTCGGGCACCATGACGGTCAGCGGGCGGCAGCGCCGGAGCTGGCGCCTTCCACGAACGGCGCTGGCGGTCGCAACATGCCTCGCGGTCGTAGCGTGCTCAAGCTATGACCGCGAGCCCGGCCTGACCCACGGCACAGTCCCCCAGGCTCAGTCCGGTCCGCTGGTGAGCGTGGTGACCTGTGCGCAGACCGGCCCGCACACCGTCGAACTCGTCGTCGACCTGATCAACCCGCTTTCCGGTCCAGCACAGTTCAGCGGACATATCGCCGTGACCAACGGACAGGGACGACCGTTCGCCAACTCGGGGCTGGGTCACATCGGACCGATCGGCCCGGGCAGCCGACAGCGTCACTCCGAAACCCTGGTGCGCGAACACAATGACGCCACCGATCCGCGGTGCGAGCCGGAGATCGGCAAGCCGCAGGACTGGACATCGAAGATCGCGGAGAAAGACGGGCGCAGCGGCCGTGCACTCGGGCCGGAGAACGTCCGGTTGACCGCGTGCGAAGGCCCGACGGCGGTCGAGTTCCGCAATCCGCACGGGCCGGCGTGGAACACGTGGGCGTGGGTGGAACGGTTCGACGCCGACGGCGCCTCACTCGGTGCGGGGATCGCCGAGATATGGCCCCTTTCCGGGGAGCCGCTGTGGGGGCGGGAGACCCGCGCGGTCCCGATCGACGAGCCCCGCGTGGCGCGGCCGATCGCTAGCTGCCGACTCCTGGGCGCGTGGTCGGTGAACCACCACGACGTGCCGAGGCCTATTCCCTGATCCCGCTAACCCTCGACGCCAACAGCTCGGCCAGCGGATCGCGGCCCTGCCACGTCCCGCGGGACGCAACCGGCCGGAATCGCACGAAGAGCTGGCCGTGGGTCCAGCCCTGCTCCTCCGATCGCTTCCGAGTCCCGTCGTGGGTCGGCGTGCGATACGCGAAGCGTGTCATCGCGGCCTGCGAACGCCACAGCGTGAAGGTGCCGAAGCCCAGCGGGCCGTCCTGGACGCCGGTCCGGAACGTCTCGTCGGAGTTGTCGTCGAGTTCTCGGAGGACATTGCGATTGCCCTGGTTGAACGCGGGAACGTAGCGGGGATGGACGCCGCCGAAGGTCAGCGCCGCCATCGGCTCGTCGGGACGCAGCTGCGCCACCCCGTCGACACTCGGGCTCCAGTTGGGCGAATCGCTGCGCAGGACGCGGGCGGTGTCGAGCGCCACGCTCCAGGCCTCCCGAGCTTCGGCGGCATACGACGACGGCCAGACGGCATCGGCGAAACGTTCGTCGCGAGACGCCCGGTCCTTCCACTCGATCAGCAGCGCCGCTTGCCGCAGACGCGGCGTCCCGCCGGTCACCGCCCGCAAATCGATGCTGGCCATCATTCGCGCGGCGGCGATTCCCGGGTCCCGGTCAAGCTCCGCGAGAAGGACGCGGCGCCGACGCCACAACGAGATCGCGTTCCGGCTCGTATGGCGCACGAGATGCAGCGACATCGTCATGACCGGCTCCCCCACCATCGTTGCCCGAGGTACCAGCCGTGGCCGGCGGGACCGGCCATCCACGTCAGGAACAGCGCGATCCGAGCGGTGCGTCCCGACGTCAGCGCGTCCTGCCAGATCCATTGGCCGACAAGCAGATCGAAGGTCAGGTAGTGCGACCACGCGGCGAGGAAGACATCGCCGTCGACGAGCTGGCTGCGCAGCACGTCCGGATCGCGAAAGTCGGGCCGCGTCCGGCTGCGCACCATGCCGGCGCCGAGCAGCCCGGTGTACGCGACGGAGAAGCCTGCATGTAACGGCACCGAGCGCCGGACGAGCAGCCGGGTCAGGCGCGAGCGAGGCGCGAGGATCATCGCCAGCCAGATCGGTGCGGTACTCGCGTTCATCGCCGCGAACACACGGCCTCGTGTCGGCCCCAGCGGTGCAAGCGGCGCGGCGCCGGCCGGGGAGTGCAAGACGGGCTCTGCGGCGGTGTGGGTCATGGGGAACGCTCCTCGGGTTGGTTTAGCTCGGGTTCTCCTCCGACAGCCAGCCGGCGACCACGGCCCATGCCGCGGTGGCGATGTCGGCCTCGTCGGGAAGCTGTCCGGCGATCATCAGCACGGCGAGCCCGTGGACCTGCGCCCACAGCGACACCACGATGGTCGCCTGGTCGGCGGGGCGGAAGGCCCCGGTTTCCAGCGCTCGGCCCACCGCGTCGGACACCGCGGCGATCGCACGGGCACGGGCCTCGTCCAGCTCCGAACTGGGCGCGAGTCCGGCCGCGGAATCGGTGAACATGGCCTCGTACAGCCGAGGATGGTCGAGCGCCCACTGGACGTAGCGCATCCCCAGCCCGGCGATGTCGTCAACTGGGCTGTCGCTGGGCGGCTCCGACTCCTGAGCAGTCGCGAAGTCGGTAAAAGCCCTGATCAGGACGGACCTGTGCAACTCTTCCTTGTTGCCGAACAGGGAGTAGACCGCCGTCGTCGACGTCCCGGCGCAGTCTGCGATGTCGCGCAACACGAGCGCCTTGACTCCGTGCTCGGCGACCGCGTCGAGCGCGCACCCCATGATCTGCTCGCGGAGCTCGGCGGTGTGGGTCCGGGGCCTTGCCATGCCCCCACGCTATCCGTAACGGCGTTACATAACAAGGTTACGGATTAGCGCGGCTCCAGGATCAGCAGCGGAATCTCGCGTTCGGTGTTCTTCTGGTACCCGGCATATCCGGGATTGACCTTGACCACCTGCGGCCACAGTTCGGCGCGCTCGGCGGGGGTCGCGGTCCGGGCGCGCATCGGCTTGGTGACGCCGTCGACCGTCACGCTGACGTCGGGAGTGGCGACCGCGTTCTTGTACCAATCGGGATGGTCAGAGTGACCGCCCTTCGACGCGACGACGACGATGCGCTTGTCGTTGTTGATCGGGCTGCTGAGCAAGTTGGCATACGGCTTGCCCGACTTGCGGCCGACGGTGTGTAGTTCGACGGTCACCATGCCCAGGAGCTTCGTCGGGAATCGTCCGCCGGTCACGGCCAACAATGCGCGGTGCCCGTTCTCGAGCACCCACGCCCCTGCGGATGCCACGCGATCTGGAGTGTGCATCCCACGACCCTACGTGGCGCGTCAGTGCATGTCGTCCTACCCAGGACGGATCTACGACCGGAGACCGAATCGGACGCCAACGGCGGCGATCGATCGCCGATCGACGAGCTAAGCCGGACAGGCGTCCGACTTTATGAGCCAAACCCCACCCGGCCGCACACCGACGAGACGGAGAATGTCGCCGCTAGGCGGTACGCCGCTTGCCGCCGCGGGTCACCGGCTGCGGATCGGCATAGACGACGAGCATGTCCAAGGCGTTGTCCAGGTCGCGGCGAGCCCGCTCGGGATCCGGCTTGGCGATGTACTGCAGGATCAGCCCGTCGACGACCGACAGCGCCAGGCGCCCCAACGAGTCGAAGCCCACGGCACAGCGCTCGCCGGACGCTTGGGCGGCCTGTTCGCAGAACTGTGTGACCAGCGAGTTGTAGCGCTCATACTGGAAGCGGGCGAGTCCTCCGTCGACCTCTCCCCGCAACGAGTACATGGTCAGCTCGTACTGCATGACCTGCAATCCGATGTCGTGCGCCACGAGCTTCTCCCAGAAGGCGCCGATCCCGTGCCGCAGCGCGTGCGCCACGCCCTTGTCGAGTTCCAAGTCGGATCGCAGCGCGTCGGAGATGTCGTCGATCACGGCGGCCAGCACGGCCCGCATCAACTGGTCCTTGCTGGGGAAGACGTAGTGCAGGGTGCCCAGCGGCATGTCGGCCTCAGCCGCGACCGCGCGCACGGTGGCGGCGGGAACACCCACCCGGCTCAGCACCCGGATCGCCGCCGCGACGACTTGGGCCTCTCGGTCCTGCGCTCGCACGTAGGCCATCGTCGCCACTTCCCTCCCGAGCCGTCCGATCCCACCCACTATCGCACACCCGATCCGCCGTGATCTACATTACATTCGGACGGACGTCCGACTTTGGATGTCATTAAGGGAAGACAACATGACCGAGAACACGATCGACACCGTGGTGGTCGGCGCCGGGCTTGCCGGTCTCGTCGCGGCACGCGAACTCGCGGCCGCCGGCCGCAGCGTCGCGGTCCTCGAAGCCCGCGACCGTGTGGCGGGCCGCAACCTCGGCGGCACCATCGGCGACGGCGTCCCCGTCGAGATGGGCGGCCAGTGGATCGGACCGACGCAAACCGAGATGATCGACTTGGTCGCCGAACTCGGCCTGGAGACATTCGCGACCTACGACGACGGCGAGGCGCTCACCCTCTACAACGGGAAGCTCACCCGATACGGCGACGAAACCTTCGGCCTCACGCTGGAATCGGCCATCGAAGCCGGCAGACTCCAAGGCGAACTCGAAGCCCTCGCCGAGACGGTCTCGCTGGCCTCACCGTGGCAGTCGCCCGCAGCCGCCGAGTTGGACCGGCAGACACTCGACGAATGGCTGCGCGCCCACACCGCCGACGCCGAAGCGCTCGCTTTCTGGGGCGCGGTGGTGCCCGCCGTGTTCTCGGCCGAACCGTCGGAGATGTCACTGCTCCACTTCCTCTTCTACGTCAAATCCGGCGGCATGATCGACATGCTCGTCAGCACGACGGCGGGCGCACAGGAACGCCGGGTGGCCGGGGGAACCCATCAGATCTCCGAAAGGATCGCGGCGGAACTCGGAAGCGACGTCGTCCGCTTGAACTCTCCCGTGCGCACGATCGTCCACGACGGCAACGGCGTGACCGTCCGATACGACGGCGGGGAACTCCGCGCGAAACACGTGATCGTCGCGATCCCGCCGACCTTGGCCGGACGGCTGACCTACGAGCCTGCGATGCCCGCACGGCGCGACGGCCTCACCCAGCAAATGCCGATGGGATCGGTGATCAAAGTCCAGGTCGCCTATCCGACGCCGTTCTGGCGCGCGGAAGGACTCAACGGGTTCGCCTTCAGCCTCGACGACCACTTCAGCGTCACCCTGGACAACACACCGCCGGACGAGTCGCTCGGTGTGCTCGTCGGGTTCTTCGAAGGGGCCCACGCACGCGCCGCCGCCGAAATGAGCCCCGACGATCGGCGGGCGTCGGCGATCGCCACCCTGGTCAAGCTCTACGGTCCCCAAGCCGCCGAGCCGGTCGACTACGTCGAGCAGGACTGGATGGCGCAGGAGTACACGCGCGGATGCTACGGCGGACGGCTGGGCGCCGGCGTGTGGACGCAGTACGGTCGGGCACTGGCCGAGCCCGTGGGCCGGATCCATTGGGCGGGCGCCGAAACCGCCGACGTCTGGAACGGCTACATGGAGGGCGCCGTGCGTTCCGGACGCCGAGCCGCCCGTGAAGTGCTCGCCGAACTCGGATGATCGCCGACGCGGATTCGCGAAGGATTCAGGACGGATCCACGACCGGGAAGGTTCCCGACGGAGACTCCCCCTCGTCGTACACATTCTTGGGCGACCCGATGATCTTCGGATCGGGCTTTCCGACGACCCGGTGGTCCTTGTTCGGATAGTCGAAGCGCGAGAGCACCCAGCGCATCGCCTCGATCCGGGCGCGCTTCTTGTCGTTGGACTTCACCACGGTCCACGGTGCGTGCGGCGTGTCGGTGTAGAAGAACATCGCCTCCTTCGCCTCGGTGTAGGCGTCCCACTTGTCCAGCGATGCCAGGTCGGTCGGCGAGAGCTTCCACTGCTTCACCTTGTCGGTGGACCGCGCGACGAACCGGGAATGCTGTTCGGCGCGACCGACCGAGAACCAGAACTTGATGAGGTGGATGCCCGAATTCACCAGCATCTGCTCGAACTGCGGGGCGGACCGGGTGAACTCCAGGTACTGCTGCGGCGTGCAGTACCCCATCACGCGTTCCACACCGGCGCGGTTGTACCAGGACCGGTCGAACATCACGATCTCGCCGGCGGTCGGCAGATGCTGCACATACCGCTGGAAATACCACTGCGACTGCTCGCGCTCGGTTGGCTTCTCCAGCGCGACGACGCGAGCGCCGCGGGGATTCAGATGCTCTGTGAACCGTTTGATCGAGCCGCCCTTGCCTGCGGCGTCGCGGCCTTCGAAGACGATCACGATCTTCTCGCCGGACTCTTTGACCCAGGCCTGCAGCTTGAGCAACTCGATCTGCAGGCGGCGCTTCTCACGCTCGTAAGTCCGCCTGGTCATCTTCTTGTCGTAGGGATAACCGTGCCGCCACGGCGCGTCGGGGTCGTCGTCACTCGGCGCGTGCGCCGCCGCCCGCTGGAGTTCTTCGATCTCGTCGATCTCGGGGGTGACGTCGATCTGCCCTGGCGCGGCCATCTCGAAGTCCTCGTCGAATGCGTCGGAATGCTGGATACGACCGGCCTGCGGGTCTGTTGCCATAAGGCGAGTGTAGGACGGTCGGAGCGACTCTTCTCGGCGAGCCCGCCTCGTCGGTCCATCGCGGCACAGGAGCCTGCCGACTGCCATAATGAGCCCGATGACCACCGTTGAACACCTGACCCTGCGCGAGCCGGCCAACCGCGTGTCCGACCGCGCCAAAACACTATGGCGGATCCCGCCGCTGATAGTCGGCATTCCCGTCACGCTGGTGGCCGCTGTGGTCGCCCTCGCATCCTCCGAGGTGCGCGCGGGGGCCGCCGCGATCGCCCTGCTCGCCTTGGTCGCGACGGTCTTCTTCGCCGTCGCCGTCCCGGAGTGGCGCTACCGATTCCACCGGTGGGAGGTCACGCCCGGCGCGATCTACACGCAATCCGGGTGGTTCACCCGCACCTCGGTGATCATCCCGGTCGCCCGCATTCAGGTCGTCGACACCGAAGCCGGACCGCTCGAACAGCTCTTGGGTCTGGCCGCGTTGACGGTGACCACCGCGTCGTCGGCGGGAACCGTCCACATCGCCGGGCTCGACGCCGACATCGCCAAGCAGGTCGCCGCCCACCTCACCGTCGCAACCCAGGCACACCCCGGTGACGCAACCTAACCCGGCCGCCGTACCGCGCGCGGATCAGCCCGACGAGTGGCATCACCTGTCGCCCTGGATGATGGCGGTCCGCCCCATCCAGCAACTGCCGCAACTGGTTCCCGTGATCATCGCGATCGCTTTCGCGGGCCGCGCCGCGCCGCTGATCGCGTTCTTCCTCTCGGCGGTCGCGCTCGGACTCATCTCCGTCGTGCCGTGGCTGACCACCCGGTATCAGGTAACCGGTGAGCACGTCCGGCTGCGCACCGGGCTGGTGAACAAGAAGGTCGCCACCGCGCGGCGCGACCGCATTCGCAGCGTCGACCTCACCGCGTCG
Source organism: Gordonia araii NBRC 100433 (assembly GCF_000241265.1). Taxonomy (GTDB): domain Bacteria; phylum Actinomycetota; class Actinomycetes; order Mycobacteriales; family Mycobacteriaceae; genus Gordonia; species Gordonia araii. Next base: position 97,289 of record NZ_BAEE01000050.1, on the reverse strand, counting down.
GCGCCGCACCGCATCCTCGGCCTCAAGAAGGTGGTGATCGGTACCGGCACCGACGACGGCAACGTCGAGCTGGACTGCGTCGGTGCGCCCTACGGCGAAGCGCTCCAGGCCTATCTGATGCCGACGGGGCCGTCGGCATACCCAACGCCGGCGGGCGTCGCGACGCCCGCCGAGCCCGCGACGGTCCTCGCACGATTCCGGCCCGACTGGCTGCGCTACGCGCCGTTCTCCCTCGGTGGCCTCGCCGCCGCCGCGGCCGGCGTCGGCTTCGCCGCTCAGTTCGCCGGCGAGGCAGGGCTGTTCGACCGGGCTCGCAGCACCGGCAGCGCCGCGGTCGACTGGATCTCACGGATTCCGGTCCCGCTCGTCGTCCTGGGTGTCCTCGCCGTCGTCTGCGCGGCCGGGGCGCTGCTCTCGCTGACCAGCTATCTGCTCGGATACTGGAACTTCACCCTCGCCCGCTATCCCGACGCGACGCTGCGCGTCTCACGCGGACTGATCACTACCACGTCGACCAGCCTCGACGAGAACCGCGTGCGCGGCGTACATCTGCACGAGCCGGTGCTGATGCGCCTCGTGCGCGGCGCCCGCCTCTTCGCCATCGCGACGGGATCGAGCAAGCACCCGCTGCTGTTGCCGCCCGCCCCGCGCGTCGACGCGGTCGGCGTCGCCGGGGCAGTCGCCGACGCGTCGGCCGAACTCGCACTGCCGCTGGACGAACACGGCCCTGCGGCACGACGACGCCGCTGGTTCCGCGCTGCGGTGACGGCGCTGGTCATCGTCGCGATCGTGGCCACCGCCTGGTTCCTCGGTCGGTTGCCGGCACCCGTAGCGGTGCTGATCGGCATCGTCGGCGCGGTTCCGGCCCTCCTCGCCGCGCCCGTCCGCTACCGCCATCTGGGCACCCGGGTCACCGACCGGCTCGTCATCGTATCCTCGCCGACGCTGGCCCGCCACCGCTTCGTCGTCGAGCGCGACGGCATCGTCGGCTGGTCGCGGTCGTCGTCGATCTTCCAGCGACGCCAAGGGATCGCGACGCTGATCTTGGCCACCGCCGCGGGTACCGAGGCCTACGCGATGGTCGATCTTCGCGACGGCGATGCCGCGGGTGTCATGGTCCAGGCCACGCCCGAGCTGGTGCGCCCGTTCCTCGTGGCCGCCGACGACTGACGCCCACCGCCGGGGGCTCGCCCGCTATCGGGTGTGGACGCCGAGCAGCCACGCCAGCTGGGTCGCCAGCGGGTTCAGATCCAGACGGTCGGGGTCCTTCTTCGGCTTGTTGTCCCACGGCTGCGGCACACGCGGATTCGACAACCCGGCCCGCGCCGCGCCGCGCACGCTCGTCGGCGAACCCTGCGGCACGGTGCACCGCGCGTTCAGATTCAACGGGAAGTCGTCGTAGTTGATGTCGAACTTCGGATTGCGCCGCTTGATCTCGTCGATCATCTGTTGCGTCGACTCGTAGCCCGACGTGCACGCCGCCGGATTGTTGGTCTCCAGCACCACACCGAAATGGATCTGCCCGTCACCGTGCGCCGGGCTGTGCGATCCGGCCGACAGCTGCGAGAGCATGGCGAACAGCGCGTTGGCCGACCAGCCGGTCGGCGCGATCGCGGTGCGCGTCACCGAGCCCAAGTCCTTGAGCAGCGCGGTGATGTCGCCGCCCTGCTCCTGCAGCAGATTCGACAACGCCGACGCCGACGTCTGGCCCGTCGTCAGCAGCCGTCGCAGATCCGGGTCCGCGCCGGCCAGCGTGGCCGTGATCAGATCCAGATTCTTCGACCACGCCAGGATGGCGTCCGACTGCTCGGCCTGCGTCGACAACACCTTGTTCGAGTGCTGCAGCAGCGCGATCGTGTCGCCCAGCGAGTCGTAGCCGGCCTTGGACAACGTGTTCAGCGAGGTGACCAGCCGGGTCAGATTCTCACCCTGACCGTTGAACGCTTTGCCCAACTCCTCGACGATCGTCCGCAAGTCGTCCACCGGCACCGACTCGGCGAAGTCGAGCGCGGAATCGACCACGTCTTCGAGTGGCGCGGGCAGGGAGTACTCGGTGATTCGCGCCCCGGATTCGAGGAAGGGGGCACCGGTCGACGTCGGACGCAGGTCGACGAACTGTTCGCCGATGGCCGACCGGTTGGCGACCACGGCGACGGCAGACGCCGGAACCCGCGGCTTGTCCTTGTCCAACTGCAGCGTCACGTCGACCCCCGACCGGGTCAGTTGGAGCCCGGCGACCCTGCCGACCGGCACGCCCTGGTAGGTGACCTCGGCGTTGGTGAAGATGCCGCCCGACGCGGGCAGCGCCGCGGTGACCTCGTACACGCCGGCACCGAAAAGACGGTCGACGTGGACGACCTTGAAGGCGCCGACGATCAGGGCGACGATTCCGATGATCGCGGTCGCGGCGATCTTGATGATCTCGGCCCGACTGAGGGGTGGCATGGGCTGCTGCGACCTCTTCGATTCATACAAGCGTGACGCCGCGCGGGCAACGCTCGGCATGACGACACTACGACTCGGACAGGGCGCCGAACCACCTTTCTGGAGGCAGCACACAACGGCGATCCAACTGTGGGCTACGTCACATCTGGGTAGAATCGGGAGTGCCCGATTGGTCTAGCAAGGAGGTCCATGATGGCCACCACCCACGTGGTGCACCGCCACGAGTCCCACGGCAACCACCCGATGAGTATCGTCGCGTTCTGCGCAACGCTGGCTGGCATCGGCTGCGCCGGCGTCTGGCTAGTCGCGCTGGCGTCCGGCCACGAGGCGTCGATGGCCCTCGGCGTCGCGGCGCTGGTGCTGTTCATCGGTGCCATCACCGCGTTCCGGATGGTGGCGACGCATTCCAGCCACGGCCCCATCCAGCCGGAGAACACCGAGATCGAGGCGCGCCGCTACCTCGACGAGTACCGCGGGTAAGGCCTCGGCTGCTCCGTCAGCTCTTCGGTAGCGACTGGTACCGATCGACCGCCTTCTTCAGCCGGTCGAGTGCCTCGCCGTAGGCCTTGAAGTCACCGGACTGCTGAGCGCTGCGCACCTGTTCGAGCGCGGTGTTCAGTTCGGCCACCGCCGAGTCCCGCTGTGCGTTCGGCGACGGCGGAGGCACGTTGCCCGCCGCTTGCTGTGGCTCGCTCGGCGGGGCCCCCGGAGCACCGTGCTCCGGTGGTGTGACCGCGGCCGGATCGATGCCCACCTGCCGCAAGGCACCCGCCAATGTCGGTGCGAACGCGACCTTGTCGTTGTAGGAGACCATCACGCGGTACAGCTTCGGAACCGCCGAGTCGGCGTTCTTCGACTGCGTGTAGAGCGGCTCGACGTAGAGCACTCCGTTCTTGCCCACCGGCAGGGTCAGCAGGTTCCCGAACGTCGTGTCCACGGTGCCTTCCAGCAGCTTGCGCTCGTTCGCCGTGGCGTTCTTCATCCGGTCCTGGGCCTGTCGCGGACCGATGTACTGCTTATTCACCGGAAGCATCTTGACCGTCAGCTGGCCATACGTGTCCGGATCCGACGACGCCGTGACATAGGCGGCGAGATACGGGTTGTTCAGCACGGTCAGCACCGTCGTGAGCTGGAACTGCGACTTGCGCTCGTCACCGGGCGCCGCCGCGGTGAAGTAGTACGGCGCCTGCACCTCGGGCTGCGGGGGCGCCTGACGCGGCCCCGGGACGTTCGCGTTGGTGTTGGCATTCGTCGGCGTGGCCGCGGCCTGGTCGGCCGTCGGGTCGGCCGGGATCGACCAGAAGTCGCTGCCCCGGAAAAACTCGGTCGAATCGTCGACGTGGTACTTGGCCAGCAGCGAGCGCTGGATCTTGAACAGGTCCTCCGGGTAGCGGACGTGCTGACGCAGGTCCTCGCGCTTCTCGAACTCCGCGCGCGGCTTCACCGTGCCGGGGAAGACCTTCATCCACGTCTTGAGGACCGGATCGGTCTCGTCGGACTGGAACAGTTCGACCTTGCCGGTGTAGGCGTCGACGGTGGCTTTCACCGAGTTGCGGACGTAGGACACCTCGCGGTCGACCTGCACGCGCGCGGTCTGGCCCGCGGTCAGCGTCCGCACATCGGTGGTCGCGTTCTGCAGCGACGTCGGCTGAGCGTAGGGGTAGCGGTCCAGCGTGGTGTAGCCGTCGACGATCCACTTGATGGATCCGTCGGCCATCACCGCCGGGTACGTCTTGGAATCGACGGTGAGCCACGGCGCGACGCTCTTCACGCGGTCGCGGGGGTCGCGGTTGTAGAGGATTTTCGAGTTGTCGTTGATCACCGACGACAGCAGGATGTTGCGCTCGGCGTACTTGACCGCGTACAGCATCCGGCTGAACCAGTTGCCGAGGGAAACCCCGGAACCACCGGTGTAGGTGTAGTTCTTGCCCTCTTCGTCGTATTCCTTGTCGGCACCGTCGGTGCCGACGATGGCGTAGTCGGGCCGCTGCTTGGCGATGAGTTCACCGAAGTAGATACGTGGCTGGCGCACCTTGATCGGCGCGTTCGCGGCGTAGTCGGGTGACTTGATCGTCTCCAGGTCGCTGACCTGGTAGACGGGCAGACCGCCGCTGTCGCTGTCCGCGGTCGAGGCGGCCGAGTCCACCGTGTTGGCCTGCGCCGCGATGAAGCCGTTGCCGTGGGTGAACACGGTGTGCTTGTTGATCCAGTCGCGCTGGTTCGCCGAGAGACGGGCCGGGTCGAGCTCGCGGGCCGCGACGATGAAGTCGCGCATCTGGCCGTCGACCTTGTACCGGTCGATCGCCAGCTGGTTCGGGAAGCCGTAGAAGTTCCTCAGCCGGTTGCGCTGGGCGAAGGCCGGCTCGACGACGTTGGGGTCGAGGAGGCGGATGTTCGACAGCGTGGCCGCGTCGGCGTTGACCGTTGCCGCGTCGGGCGGCGCGGAGGTCCAATTGGGCTCGTAGGTCACGTTCGCCTTGTCGATGGCGTAGGCGTGCCTGGTCGCGTCGATGTTGCGCGAGATGTACTCGGATTCCTTCTGCATCGCGTTGGGCTTGACCGAGAACTGCTCCATCACCGCCGGCCAGCCCATGCCGATCAGCAGCGACGACAGCACCATGAGCGCCGTCGCCAACGCCGGGATCCGCAGGTCGCGCAGCACCGCGCCGGCGAAGAAGGCGACCGCGCAGATGACGGCGATGGCCAGCAGGATCAGCTTCGACGGCAGCACGGCGTTGATATCGGTGTAGCCGGCGCCGGTGAAGATCTCCGCGCGCCGATCACTGGAGAGCAGGGTGTAGCGGTCGAGCCAGTAGCCGACGGCCTTGAGCAGGAGGAACGACCCGGCGATGATCGCGAGCTGGATCCGTGCCGCCGAGGTCAGCCCGCCGGGGATCCCGTTGCCGCCGAGCCGGATGCCGCCGAAGACGTAGTGCGTCACCAGGCTGGCGATGAACGCGATGATCGTCGCCATGATCAGGATGGACAGCACCATCCGGTAGAAGCCGAGGTCGAAGGCGTAGAAGCCGATGTCGAGTCCGAACTGCGGATCCTTGACACCGAAGTTCTCGCCGTGCAGGAACATCTGCACGGTCGACCACGACGCCTGGGCCACTAGGCCGGCGATCAACCCGAAAGCCAACGCCGGGGCGAGGGCGAACAGGCGCGGTCGGGCGACCACGGCCGAGCGGTAGTTGGCCAACGGATCGGCCGGCCCGAGCGAGGAGACGACGATCGGCCGGCTGCGGTAGGCCGCGTAGACGGCCGCCGCGATGATCGCGGTGACGACGAGCGTCACCACCAGGAAGACCGCGATACGGGTCCAGAAGATCGTCGCGTACGTCGAGCGGTAGCCCAGATCGCTGAACCACAGCCAGTCGGTGGTGATGCCGACCAGGCGGGGGCCGACGAGCAGGAGGGCCAGTACGGCGACACCGACGCCGATCAGCACTCGTCCGCGCCGGGTCAACGTCGGCATTGTTGGGCTAGTCACGTATCGCTCTTTTCCACTCCGGTCGTTCGCTGCCGCGGCTTCGGCGGCGCGCATATGTCCGATTTCTCTCCCACTGTATCTACGTCCGGCGCAACCGGACAGTTCCCGGTGGGTGATGATGGAGCGGTGACCGATGACGACCTGTCCCCCGACGCGCTCGGCTGCGCCCTGCGTGACGTCACCGAGTTCGTCGACGCCGCCGGCTGGGACCAACCGCCGATGCTGTTCGCCCTCGTGCCGACGGCGGCCCTCGCCCAGACCGACCCCGACCTCGTCGACGAGCAGGACGACTCCGAACTCTCCCCGATCGCCCAAGAACAGCTCCCCCTCTCCGATGATCCCGACACGGTCGCCGAGGAGCTCGAGCATCTCCTCGCCACCACCTCATGGCCTGACGTGGTGGCCGGCTGCGCGCTGGCCCAAGAGATCATCGTGCTGCCGCCGCAGGCCGAGTCCGACCTCGACGAGGCGTTCGTACCGCTGCTGGCCGACCCCGAGGCCGCCGATGCCGCGGCCAGAGCGACCGCGCGCGAGCACCCGCAGCAGCAGCGAGCACGTCTGATCGCCGGCGCGCTGCGCGACGGACAGCGGCTGGCGCTCCTTCAGATGCGCGACGACACCGCCGAGGAGCGCGGCGATCGCCTCGAACTCCTGTCCCACCCGGACCTGGCACCCGGTCTCCTCGACGCTCTCGCCGCGACACTCGACGCCGAACACGATTTCTGACCGGCCCCGGATTCTGCTAGACCTATACGGGTGAAAACCCGCACTACGCTCGCCCGTTTCGTAGTCCCCGCGGTGGTCGCGACCGTGCTTGTGACCACGGAGGGACCCGCCTTCGCGGACCCGCCGGCTCCCGCGGCCCCCTCCCCTGCCGCACCGGCCAAGCCGAACCTGCCGCAGGGCGCCCCGTACACGCACGGGGTGTACGTGGCGATGGGCGATTCGCGGGCCGCCGGCGGTTCGGCGACGCTGACTAGCGACTACCAGCTCAACCCGTGCCGGCGCTCGGGAGACAACTACCCGTCGATGGTGCGCGACCGGATCAAGCCGCGCACCTACCTCGACATTTCCTGCATCGGGGCCAAGAGCGCCAACCTGCGCCACCACCCCCAGGTGATGGGCCTGCGCAAGACCAACGACCCGCTCGGCTCGGCGTCGGGCTCGATGACCGGATCGCTGGCATTCCCCATCCCCGCCCAGCTCCCCCAGGTCCCGCGCAACGCGCAGGTGATCACGGTGAGCACCGGCGGCAACGATCTCGACTGGGCCGAGATACTGAAGAAGTGCAACATCCGTTCGCGCGCGAACTGCAGCAAGAACCCGCGGATCAAGGCCCGCGCCCGCCGCGGCCTGCACCGCCTGACGGTCCAGTCGACCACTTCGCTGCGCGCCATTCGCGGCCGCGCTCCGCGGGCGCAGATCTTCACCGTCGGCTTGGGTGGCTTCATCGGCAAGCGGGGCTGCCGTCAGGTACAGCTCAGCAGGGCCGACGCGGTCTGGTTCAACAACCTGTTCGCCGAGGCCAACAAGCGTCTGCGCGCGGCCACCGAGGGGGTCGGCGGCAAACTGATCGACGTCACCGACCGCGGCCACGACGCCTGCTCGGGCCGGCCGTGGTTCTACGGCCGCACCGCTCCGGCCGGGAACATGGCCTTTCACCTGAACACGGTCGGCCGCGCGGTCGTCGCCGACCGCATCGCGCGATCGGTGCGCCGCTGATTCGCCGCCCCTAGCCGCCGAGTGGGCACCTCACCCCCGCCGAGTGGGCACCTCACCCACGCCGAGTGGGCACCTCACCTTCGCCCAGTGGGCAAGTAGGCAGCTACTACTTGGCGCAGCTCGGCGCCGGCTTGCCCACGGTGGTGGCGTTGAGCGCCGAGATGGCACCGGCCAGGCTCTCTACCTTGACCAGGGTCAAGCCGTCGGGCACGTCAGTCAACGCCTCGCGGCAGTTGCCGGCGGGGACCAGGAACACTGTGGCGCCCTCCTCGCGGGCCGCCTCCATCTTGTGCGTGATGCCGCCGATCGGGCCGACCTTGCCCTCGTCGCTGATGGTGCCCGTGCCGGCGATGAACTTGCCGCCGGTCAGACTGCCCGGAGTGAGCCGGTCGACGATGGCCAGCGAGAGCATCAGCCCCGCCGACGGCCCGCCGATGTCGCCGACGTTCATGTTGATCTTCAGCGCCGGATCGGCGTTGACCACGGCGGGCGTCACCCCGAGGTAGGTCATCGAGACGTCGTTGCCCGACCCGTCCTTGCCGTCGACCTTGCCCAGCGTCACCGGTACGCGTTGCGGTTGGCCGTTGCGCACGATGTCGATGTCGGCCACGTCACCCGGCTTGTGTTTGCGCACGGCCGCCTGCATCTGTTCGACCGTCGCCACCGGCGTCCCGGCCACCGCGCGCACCTCGTCGTCGACCCGCAGCGCACCCGCCGCGGGCGCGTTCTTGCCGACCCCGGCTATGACCAGTTTCGTCGGCCGGTTGATCTGACGCAGCGCCGCGGCCTGGGCGGTCAGCTCCGAACCCGTCATCTGGGCCGCGTTCTGCTTGCGGACCTGGTCGGTGGACTGACCGGGCGGGTACTGGGATTCACGCGGAGCGAGCGCGTACCGGCGGGAGGCCCACATGCTCAACGCATCGAACAGGGACAGACCGTCGGTGACCGAAACGGTCGTCAGATTCAGGTGGCCATCGGTCCGGTCGGTCGGCACACCCGTGATGTCGACGACTGGAACGGACTTCAGCTTCTCCTTGCCGTCGGGCCCCTTGCCGTCGGCGATCTTCACCGTGTCCAAGGTGTTCACGGTGGGGCCGGGGCCGAACGCGACGTACGGGGCCTGCACGGTGAGCCCGAGGTAGACGAACAGGGCCAGCAGCACCGCGCTCACCGCGAGCGTCAAAATTCGCCGATAGCTAACAGAAGCATTCACCCGGGCCAGGGTAGTCGGTCGTCGGTACGGTGGAATCATGAGCGATCTCCCGTTCGGGTTCTCCGGCAACGACCGCGACGACGACAAGGACAAAGACAAGTCCGACGGCGCCGGCGCGAGCGGTGCGTTCAACTTCGATCCCGCGCAGTTCGACCCGTCGCAGTTCGCTGCGCTGGGCGGGAACTTCGACCCCAGCCAACTGAGCCCGGAAATGATGGGCCAGCTGTTCTCCCAGCTCGGCAGCATGTTCAGCGCCATGGGCGCCGGCGGCGCCAGCGCAGGCGGCAGCGGATCGCCGGTCAACTACGAGCTCGCGAAATCGGTCGCGCGGCAGGAGATCGGCGACTTCACGCCGGTGCTGGACAGGGAGACGTCAGCCGTCGCCGATGCGGTGCACCTGACGGAGTTGTGGCTCGACGAGGTCAGCGCCCTGCCCAGCGGGGTGACACAGTCGGTGGCCTGGACGCCGGTGCAGTGGCTGGAGGAGTCCCTGCCGACGTGGACGACGTTGTGCGATCCGCTGGCCCGCCAGCTGTCGCAGGCATGGGCTCAAGGCATGCCGGAGGAGGCGGCGGCGCTCGCCGGACCGATGATGGGCATCATGAACCAGCTGTCCGGCTCGGTCTTCGGAACGCAGCTCGGCCAAGGTCTCGGCAAACTCGCGACCGAGGTGCTTTCCGGCACCGACATCGGGCTGCCCCTCGCCCCCTCGGGCACCGCGGTGCTGATGCCCGAGGCGATCGCCGCGTTCGCCGACGGGCTCGACCTGCCGGCCCAGGAGATCATCGTGTACCTCGCCGCGCGCGAAGCGGCGCACGTCCGCCTCTTCACCCACGTCCCGTGGCTGCGCCAGCGCCTGCTGGCCGCGGTGGAGCAGTTCGCGGCGGGCATCACCGTCGATGTCAGCGGGATCGCCGACCTCGGTGAGAACATCAGCCCAGAAGAGCTCATGGCGAACCCGGGAAAGCTCGAGGAAATCCTCGGCTCGGCGGCGTCTTTCGAACCGACCACGACGCCCGAGCAGCAGGCCGCGCTGGACCGCATCGAGACGCTCCTCGCACTCATCGAGGGCTGGGTCGAGCATGTCGTGACCCGCGGCTTGGGTGACCGGATCCCGGCGACGGCGGCGTTGACCGAAACCATGCGCAGGCGCCGTGCGTCGGGCGGGCCGGCAGAGCAGACTTTCGCCACGCTCGTCGGCCTTGAGCTGCGGCCGCGCCGCGTCCGGGAGGCCACCGCGCTGTGGGACCGCCTGCTCGAAGCCACCGACGTCACCACCCGCGATCACGTCTGGGATCACCCCGATCTGCTCCCCGACGGCTCCGATCTGGATTCCCCCGCCGCCTTCATCGACCAGATTCTCACCCGCGACGACTCCGACCCGCTCGCGGCGCTGGAGAAGACGATCGCCGACGAGCAATCCTCCGACGACGGTCCGGACGCGGAATCCGGCGGAAAACCCGACGATTCTGATCGGTAGGCGATAAGCCCAGTTCAACGGCATGATCTGGCTGTGGATAACCCTGCCGCACGAGGGCGGTGAGACGGATCGCCAAGGCACACTCGTCCCATGGTCGCACCGGCAATCGAGCCCTCATCGAACTCTGCACCCAGCGTCAGAGTGCCGATGCTGCGCCGGGGAACGGCCATCCTGGTGCGCGGTCCGCACCAGGTACAACTCGGCTGCGATCCTGAGCGCAGCATCCTCGTCGATTTGCCGCCTACCGTCGACGCCCGCGCCGTCACGAGTCTCCTGCAATCGCTCGGTCAGCCGTCGGGCGCCAGGCACATCGCCGCACGCCTGAGCGAAATCGGGCTCAGCACAACCGATTTCGACGAGATCGTGCGGCACCTGCGCGAGATCGGAGCGGTCTTCACCGGCACGAGCCCGTCGTTGCGGGTGTGTCTGCACGGCACCGGCCCCCTGCGCAGCGGCCTCGGCGAGGCGTTGTCGGACGCCGGCTACCCGCTGGCCCGCAGCAGCGTCCGCCGTGCCCGGCCGTGGCATGCCACCACGCGGCGGCCGACGTTGGTCGTGCTGACCGACTACACCCATCACGATCCGCTCGTCCTCGGCGACCTGATGCGCAATCGCATCCCGCACCTCCCGGTTCTGCTGCGCGACGGCGTCGGCGTCGTCGGGCCGCTGGTCTTGCCCGGTCGGACTAGTTGCCTGCGGTGCGCCGACCACCACCGGGCGGCGCTCGACCCCGAGTGGCCGCTGCTGAGCGCCCAGTTGGTCAACCGGTCCGGCTACGCCAGCGAGGCGATCACTCGGCTCACCGTCGGCGCCGCGCTGGAGCAGATCGACCAGATCACCTCCGGACTCGCCCGGCGGACCCATGGTGCCGAGTCCGCCGACGGCTCGGTCGCCACGGTGGCGCCGCCGGATCTGCTGTCGGCGACCGTCGAGATCCATGCGGGCCCGCTGCGGCTGCGCCGGAAATCGTGGCCGGCCCATCCCCGCTGCTTCTGCGGTGCGGTTTGGCGCGATACCCGCCGTTGAGGCGGTCGACTATCCTTCACTCATGAGTGAAATCACGCGGGGGTCGGGGCGCCGGAACGCAAAGTTGGCGGCGCTGCCGATCGGCGTCGCGGGACGCGCGGTCGGCGGCCTCGGCAAACGAATCGCGGGCAAGAGCAAAGACGAAGTCAACCAGGAGTTGATGGAGAAGACCGCCGAGCAGCTTTTCGCCGTCCTCGGCGAGCTCAAGGGCGGCGCCATGAAGGTCGGGCAAGCCCTGTCCATCATGGAGGCGGCGATCCCCGAGGAGTTCGGCGAACCGTTCCGTGAGGCGCTGACCAAGTTGCAGGCCGAGGCACCGCCGTTGCCCGCGAAGAAGGTGCACGCCGTCCTCGACCAGCAGCTCGGCACGAAGTGGCGGGAGCGCTTCCTCGAGTTCAACGACGAACCCGCCGCGGCGGCGAGCATCGGCCAGGTCCACCGGGCGGTGTGGTCCGACGGGCGTGAGGTCGCGGTCAAGGTGCAGTACCCCGGCGCCGACCATGCGCTGCGCGCCGATCTCAAAACGCTCGGGCGGATGTCGGGCCTCATCCAGAAGCTGTCGCCCGGAACCGACGTGAAGGCGATGGTCGACGAGCTGATCGACCGTACGGACGCCGAACTGGACTATCTCGGCGAGGCCGAGAACCAGCGCGTGTTCGCCAAGGCCTTCGACGGCGACCCTGACTTCCTGGTTCCCAAGGTCGTGGCGAGCGCGCCGAAAGTCGTCGTGTCGGAGTGGATGAGCGGGACCCCGCTCTCCAAGCTGATCACCGAGGGCACCCAGGAGCAGCGCAACCTCGCGGCCGCACGGATGGCGCAGTTCGAGATCTCCTCGCCGTATCGCACCGGGCTGCTCCACGGCGACCCTCATCCGGGGAACTTCTTCATCGCCGATGACGGTCGCTTCGGGGTGCTCGACTTCGGCGCCGTCGGCCACTATCCCGACGGCCTGCCGGCCGAGACCGGTCCGATCCTCAAACTGGCCCGCGATCGGGACTACGACGAATTGCGCAATCTGCTCGTCGCGACGGACTTCATCCGTCCCAGCCATGCGAACAAGGTGACCGCCGCCGACCTCGAGGCCTACCTCAAGCCGTTCGTCGACCCGCTCTACACCGACGAGTTCCACTTCACCCGCAAATGGCTACAGCGCGCCGCCGGCAACGCGACGGACATGCGCGGGGACGTCTACAAGACCTCGCGCAACCTCAACGTGCCCAAGGCCTACGTGATGGTGTTCCGCGTGCTGCTCGGGTGCGTCGGCATCGCCTCCCAGCTGGAGGCGCACGCCCCGTACCGCGCCATCATGTCGGAGTGGGTACCCGGCGTCGACTGACGTCGCGTCGCCGTCGCACCGGCCCAAGACGCAAACGAGCCCGGCAAGCTGCTGCTTGCCGGGCTCGTTCAGCTCGCGACCTTGCGGGGCCGGCCGCGCGGCCGCTTGCGGGCGACGATCTGGCCGCGCTCGAAGATCTCGCCGCCCCACACGCCCCAGGGCTCGGAGCGCTCGATCGCGCTCTCCAGGCACTCCCGCTGCAGCGGGCAGCCCTGGCACAGCGCCTTGGCGGCCTCGAGGTCGGCGGGAGCGTCGGCGAACCACAGGTCGGCGTCGGCCTCCCGACAGGGCAGGCCGAGCGAAGCGGGCGCCATTGGAGACGCGCCGCTGGTGAAATCAGTCAGACAGGTCATGGGATTCTCCAGGAAGATCAGGACGTACAACGGATCGGTGACAAACAAAACGGCCACGGTTCTCGCTTGTCGCGATTCGCCGTGGCCGGGAAGAGTCCAGATGGACTAAGTCGTCACATCGGATGGTCCGGTACGGAGAATCGCCACAGCGCTCGCGCAGCCACTGCTGCGATCGGCTTGCTCGGTGCACCTACGAGAGGGGTCGTGGGCAGGACAGCCTTGTCCCACAGGCGCACGGCAGCGATCGCATGGCTGGCGAACTGATGGCTTGAGTTCACTGTCCGTACTCCTTCCGGTCTCGGTGCTAGGCGCAGCAGGTACTGATCCCCACTGCTTTGACTCGGTCCAGGGTACGGACCGTCGTCGCGCGGCACAACCTATTTTCTACCTGGGGTTTTACCCGTCTTCGGCCGTCGGACCGGCGTTGGCGACTATCGCGACGACGTCGTCGCCGTACCGCTCGAGCTTGGCGGCGCCGACACCGTTGACGCGGGCGAGGGCGCGCAGGTCGGCGGGCCTGGTCGTGGCGATCTCCCGCAGCGTCTTGTCCGCGAACACGGTGAACGCCGGCTTCTCCTGCCGATTGGCCTCGGCCAGCCGCCACGCCTTGAGACTGTCGAACAGCTCGGCGTCGACCGGGGCCAACGGCATCGTCGCCGCCTTCCGCGCGGCGCCGGATCCACCGGCCGAACGCCGATCGCCCGAACACGAGTCGCAGACACCGGTGCGCAGCGCACGGGCACCGAGGAGATGCGACGAACATCGCTCGCAGTTGGGCAACAGCCCGGTCAGGAACCGCGACTTGCGCCGCCCTCGCCGCCCGCCTTCGTTGCGGGCCAGCGCCCACGACAGGCGCAGGTGCTCGCGGGCTCGTGTGACGCCGACGTAGAACAGGCGCCGCTCCTCTTCGATCGCCTCCGCCGACGCATCGATGGCGTGGGAAATCGGCACCGCGCCGTCGGTGAGGCCGACGAGGAACACCGCGTCCCACTCCAACCCCTTCGCCGCGTGCAGCGACGACAGCGTGACACCGCGCATGGTCGGCGGGTGGCCCGCCTGCGACCGGGAGGTCAGCTCGGTGGCCAGCTCGCCCATGGTCAGCTGCGGGTTGTGCCCCAGGAGTTCCTCGGCCAGCTCGACCAGCGCCGTCAGCGACGCCCATCTCGACTTGGCCTCGGCACCCGACGGCTCGTCGGGCGTCAGGCCCAGCGGGAAGAGGATGCGCCGCAGCGCCGTCAACAGCTCGTCGCCGGCGGGAACGTTCTCCGACCGTGCTTCGCGGGAAATCTCCCGCAGCGCCTGGCGGATCTCGGTGCGCGCGAAGAAGGCGTCGCCGCCGCGGACCTGATATGGGATCTGCGCCTCGGTCAGCGCCTGCTCGTAGACCTGGGACTGGGCGTTCACGCGATAGAGCACGGCGATCTCCGAGGCGGGCACCCCGTCGTCGATGAGCTTGGAGATCTCGGCGACGGCTGCCGTCGCCTCCGCCGGTTCATCGGGATACTCGGCGAACCGCGGCGGCGGCCCCGGTGGACGCTGGCCGACCAGTTCGAGCCGTGTTCCCGCGGCACGTCCGCGTGCCGCGCCGATCACCCGGTTCGCCAGGTCGACGACCTGGGGCGTCGAGCGGTAGTCGCGGATCAGGCGGACGACGTGGGCCTCGGGGAATCGGCGGGAGAAGTTGAGCAGATAGTCCGGTCGGGCGCCGGCGAAGGTGTAAATCGTCTGATTGGCGTCGCCGACGACGGTGAGGTCGTCGCGGTCGCCGAGCCAGGCGTCGAGTAAGCCCTGCTGGACCGGGGTGACGTCCTGATACTCGTCGACGACGAAGCAGCGGTAGCGCGAACGAAACTCGTCGGCGAGGCCGGGATCGCCGGCGAGCATCTGGGTGGTGAAGATCAGCAGGTCGTCGAAGTCGAGAAGGTAGTCGCCGTCGGAAGATACCTTCGCGGCCTCGTAAGCGGCGAACACGGCAGCGACCTGCTCCGCCGGCGCGGGAAGGTCGCGACCGGCCTTGGCCGCGGCGACGGCGTACTCACTCGGGCCGATCAGGCTGGCTTTAGCCCATTCGATCTCCGATGCCAGGTCGCGGAGGGTCTCGGTCGTCGTCGGCAACTGGGCCTTGCGCGCCGCCGGGCCGACGATGGGCAGTTTGGAGTCCAGCAGTTCCCAGCGTGCGTCACCGATGCAGCGAGGCCAGAAGTAGCGCAGTTGTCGAAGCGCGGCGGCGTGGAAGGTCTGAGCCTGAACTCCCGCCGCCGATCCCGCATCCCCGATTCCGAGAGCGCGTAGCCGCGAACGCATCTCGCCGGCGGCGCGTGCGGTGAACGTGACGGCGAGTACCTGGTCGGGGTTGACCTGGCCCTGGTCGACGAGGTGCGCGATCCGACGGGTGATCGTCCGCGTCTTACCCGTGCCGGCACCGGCCAGAACGCAGACGGGACCGCGCGGCGCAGTGACGGCCGCGAGCTGCTCCGGGTCGAGATCGGTGAGATGTTCCCCCACACCGACCACTATCTCACCCGCGTCCGACAGGTCTGCTCACCGCTCCCGAGCTCCGCCGAGTGGGCACCTCACCCCCGCCCAGTGGGCACCTCAACCTGCCGAGTGGGCACCTGACCTACGCCCAGTGGGCACCTCGCCGACGCCGAGTGGGCAAACCGCTAGAGACCGAGCTTCTTGCGAACATCCGCGATCGACGGATTGGTCGCCGTGGAGCCGTCGGCGTACTTCACCGTCGGGACGACGTGATTGCCATTGTTCACGCTGCCGACGAAATCAGCGGCCGCTGGATCTTCCTCGATGTTCACCTCGTCCCAAGTGACGCCGAGACTCTTGAGCCCGGTCTTGAGGCGGTTGCAGTAACCACACCAGGTCGTGGTGTACATGGTCAGCGCGGGTGCATCAGTACTCATGCAATGAATAACACCACAGGGCCGCCATCCTGTTCCCGCGGGCCGTGGTGCCCACTGACCGTGGGTGAGGTGCCCACTCGGCGTCGGTGAGGTGCCCACTCGGCGGGGGTGACATGCCCACTCGGCGAGAAGGTCAGGCAGACGCAGAAGACGGCGCGGCGGCCCAGGCTTCGATCATGCTGCGGGCTATCGACACCGAGCCTGGCAGGCGAAGCGGCACCGGCGGCACGTCGTCGCCGTTCTCCGGGTCGGTCCACTCCTTCGCCGCGAGCGCGTCGCGCACCTGCTCGCGCGTGAACCACGCGGCGTCGGCGATCTCGCCGTCGAGGAACCGCAGCGGCTCGTCGGGATCACCCAGCGCGGCGAACCCGAGCATCAGCGACCGCGGGAACGGCCACGGCTGGCTGCCGAGATACCGCGGCTCGGTGACGACGATGCCGACCTCCTCGAACACCTCTCGGATCACGCACTGCTCCAGCGATTCCCCCGGCTCGACGAAGCCGGCCAACGTCGAATACCACTTGTCCGGCCACATCGCCTGACGCCCGAGCAGAATGCGGTCGGCGCCGTCGTGGACGACGGTGATGATGGCCGGGTCGGTGCGCGGGAACTCCTCGCGCCCGCACGATCGGTCGCGCCGAACCCAGCCGAACTTCTCCGTCGCGGTCGGCGCCCCGGTGATCGGCGAGAACTCCGCCGTGTCATTCCAGTTCAGCAGACCCAGGGCGGTGACCAGCAACCCAGCCTCGTCGCCACTCAGATGATGCCCGGCCGACCGCGCGTCACCGAGAGGTTCGGCGACCTCGTCGACCCGCCGAGCCCACAGGAAGACCTCGCCGTCGACGCCCAGCAGCACGGCATCGACCGGCGGGCCGTCGCCGACCTCGGGCCCTGGAAGCCATCGCATTCCGCCGCCTTCGGCGATACCGAACCGTCCCCGCCGGTCGATCAACAGAACTTTGGCCTCGGGCCAATTTTGCTGCGCCGCACCGTGATTGCCTCGCCACTCGCCGCCTCGCGCGATCGTGGACCGAGAGAACAGCGGAGGTTGCGGCAGCGCGAACGGCATATCAGCGATCCTTGTCCAGCCCGCGCCGGACGTACAACAGACGATCGCCCGGCTCGATGGACTCGACCTCGGGCTCGCCGACGCGGTAGAGCTTGCCGTCGCGGACGACGCCCAGCACGATGTCGACCGTGTGTGCCGGTGATCCGCCGACTTCGGTCGGGTCGACGATCCGCTCGGCGATCGCATACCCCTCGTCGGGGGTCAGCAGGTCCTCGAAGACCTCCACGACGCTGGGCGTCTGGGTCGCGATGCCCAGCAACCGCCCGGCCGTCTCGGAGGTCACGACCACCGAATTCGCGCCGGACTGCTTCATCACGTGAGAGTTCTCCGACTCGCGGATCGACGCGACGATCGTGGCAGTCTTGTTCATCTCGCGCGCCGAGAGCGTCGTCAGCACCGCGGTGTCGTCACGACTCGTGGCGATGATGATGCTCGCCGCGTGAGCGGCGCCGGCGAGACGCAGCACATCGGACTTCGTGGCGTCGCCGCGCACCGTGACCAGCCCGTGTGCCTCGGCGGCGTCGAGCGCCTGTTGGGACGGATCGACGACGACGATCTCCGACGGCTTCACGCCGTCGCCGAGCATCGCGTCGACCGCGGTCTGACCCTTCGTGCCGTATCCGACGACGACTGTGTGATTGCGCAAGGTAGCCCTCCAGCGTTGGATCCTCAGCGCCTGGCGCGACCGTTCGGTCAGCACTTCCAGGGTGGTACCGATCAGGACGATCAGGAACAGCACGCGCAGCGGCGTGATCACGATGATGTTCACCAGCCGCGCACCCTCGCTCACCGGGGTGATATCGCCGTAGCCGGTCGTCGACAACGTCACCGCCGAGTAGTACATCGCGTCCAGGAACGACATCGTTCCGCCCTTGGCGTCCCGATACCCGGCGCGGTCGATGTAGACGATAAGCGACGTGAACAGCAGCGCGAGCAGCGCGAATAGGATGCGGCGCCCGATCGCCCGCGCGGGGCTCACCCGCGCGTCGGGGATGCGCACGATGTTGACGAGCGCGTACTCCGGCTCGGCCGAGAGGGCACCAGCGCGCGCCCTGCGACGCAAACGGGCCTTCATCGGCGCCTCGTGATGGTCACCTGTGGGAATCTAGCACCGCAAGACCGGATCATCGCCCTCGCTCCGCTCGACATCATCATCCCCCTCGCTCCGCTCGACCGGCTCCCAGCAACACCGCCAACGCGTCGGCGTCCGGCAGATCGTCGGGTTCGAGCGTGAAATCCGACCGGACGTAGTGGAACGCGGCGGTGACCTGGTCGGGCTCGGCGCCGACGAGCTTGCACCAGGCGATCCGATACGCGGCGAGCTGGATGTTGAGGGATTTCCGTTTGGCCGGCTCCGGCACGGTGCCGGTCTTCCAGTCGACGACCAGCCATCGCGGCCTCCCGTCCGGACCGGGTTTCTCCGTGAAGACCGCATCGATTCGGCCGCGGATCACCGTATCCCCGATCACCGTCTCGAACGGCACCTCCACCTCCACCGGCGTTCGCAACGCCCACCGCGACGCTTCGAACCGCTCGATGAGTTCGGTGAGATCCTCGTCGACGGTGGCGGTCTCGTCGGCGGCGCCCGGCAGTTCGTCGATGTCGAGGAGCCTCGTCGCGCCGAACCGCCGCTCCACCCACGCGTGAAAGGCCGTCCCGCGGCGCGCCAGCGGGTTGGGCTTGAAGGGGACGGGCCGCCGCAGCCGTTGGGCGAAGGTCGCCTCGTCGGTGTCGAGTTCGACCAACTGACTCACCGAAAGATGGGTCGGCAGCGCGACATCAACGCCGGCCCGATTGGATTCGGCATGCTCGGACAGGAGAACGTCGACCTCGGCCCGCCATTGCTCGACCTCCGGGTCTTCGACGGTCGCGTCCGCGGGTGCCGACGTTCCGTCGTCGAACAGGGAGGGTTGCGCGCGCGAGGTGAGACGATCCCGCACGAGGGCCGCGGCCCGATCGGCCGCGCTGCGCCGCTCTCCCAGCCGGTCGGCCGGCCACGCCGCGCTGACGACGTGCGCCGCCAACGGGTTGTCCGCGTCGGCGGCGGGCTCGGCCGCGTCGACGTCGATGACCAGTCCCGTCGAGTCGACGCCCGGATCGTCGATCGCCGCCTGGACGATCTCGACCAGTTCCGCGTAGAACTCCGAGACGGCACGCGGCTTCGCCGATCCCATCGACCAGTGGTGAGCGGAGACGAGCAGCGATTCCTTGGCCCGGGTGAGTGCGACGTAGAGCAGCCGCCGGTCCTCCTCCAGGCGGCGCCGCGCAATCGCTTCCTTGTGATCGTCGAGCGCTACCTCTAGCTCCTTGCGATCGGCGACACCGGAGAGATCCAACCGCGGAAACCCTTCCGACCCGCCCTTCCCCGCGCCCGGATCGGCCAGGTCGCCGCGCAGCTGGGCGGGCAGCTCGCGCACGCTGCCCAGCCACGTCCCGTCCGACCGGCCACTCGGGAAGATGCCGCCGCAGACGTGCGGGATCGCGACGACGTCCCACTCCAGCCCCTTCGCCGCGTGGACGGTGAGTATCTGTACGCGCTGTTCGGCGACTTCGACGCGGCCGGGTTCGAGCCCTTTCTCGATCGTCTCGGCGGTGTCGAGGAAGGCGAGGAGACCAGGCAGCGTCGCCCCGGGTTTGTCCGCGTAGGCGGCGACGTAGCCGGCGAACGCGTCGAGGTGCTCGCGCCCGGTCGTGGCTCCCCGCATCCGCCGCGCCCGGATCTGGGCTTCCACGGCGACACCAATGGTCTGCTCGACGTCGGCGACGAGTTCGGGCAGCGGCTGTCCGATGCGGCGGCGCAGCTGCTCCAGCTGGCTGCCGAATCGACGGATGCGGGCGAATCCCTCCGGGCTGTAGCGCGACGCGTCACCCGGGTCTACGAGCGCGTCGGCGATCCCGGCGTCGTCGACCAGCTCGTCGGGAACCGACGCCGCGAGGACCTCGGCCAGCTGCTCGGGGGTGTCCAACGGCATGTCGGCGACCCTCGTTCGCGCGGCGAGTTCACGCGCCCGCCGCCACAGCGCCGCGATATCGGCGGCGCCGAGCTGCCAGCGCGCGCCGGTGAGCAGCCGCATCGCGGCGCTGCCCGCCATCGGGTCGGCCATCAACCGCAGCGTCGCGACGATGTCCTCGACCTCGGGTACGTGCAGCAGACCGCCGATCCCGACCACCTCGGCCGGGATGCCCAGGCTCTCCAACTCGGCGGCCAACGGCGCCGAGTCCTCGTTGCGCCGCACCAGGATCGCCGTCGTCGGCGGGGAGTCGCCGGCATCGGCAGCCGCCGTGTACCGCCGCGCGATCGAGGCCGCAATCCACGCACGCTCGTCGAGCACCGTCTCCGTCAGCGCCATCGACACCGTTCCCAGCGGTGCGTCCGGGCGCGGGTTCAGCACCGACACCGGCACACCTCGGCGCCGCAACTCCTCCGACGCGGCGTTCGCCAGCCGCAACGCATGCGCGCCGTTGCGCCAGCTGGTGAGCAGTTCGAGTCGTCGCGCGGGTGTCCCGTCGGGCCGCGGAAAGTCGGTGGAGAACCGCGGCAGGTTGGCCGCCGAGGCACCGCGCCACCCGTAGATGGACTGGATCGGGTCACCGACCGCGGTCACCGCGACCGGCGCGCCGCCGGTGCCGAACAACGCGCGCAGCAGTACGCGCTGCGAATGCCCGGTGTCTTGGTACTCGTCGAGGAGCACGGCGCGCACCGACGCGCGTTCGGCGGCCACTACCTCGGGATGCCGGGTCACCAGCTGCGCGGCCAGCGACATCTGCGACCCGAAGTCCAACGCGCCCTGTTCGCGCATCCGCGCACTCAGTTCCCTGATCAGCGGCAGCAACGCCCGCCGTTCATCGATGACGTCCTGGATGTCGCGCAGTTTGCGTGACGGCTCGTCGCGCTGCCGCGGGCCCTTCGGCAGCGTGTCGACGAGGTCGTACAGGTCTTGGCCGGCCACTGCCAGCTCGTCCGGCCCGGCGAGGTGCTCGGCGGAGTCGGAGTACAGCTTGAGCACGGCTTCGGTGACGCCGGAGGGCACCTTGCGCGTGGCGAGTTCGCCGGAGTAGTTGGCGA
Source organism: Gordonia araii NBRC 100433 (assembly GCF_000241265.1). Lineage (GTDB taxonomy): Bacteria > Actinomycetota > Actinomycetes > Mycobacteriales > Mycobacteriaceae > Gordonia > Gordonia araii. The sequence continues at coordinate 76,171 of NZ_BAEE01000050.1, read as the reverse complement.
CGACGGAGAAGGCCAGCTGCCACAGTTCGGTCTCGCTCAGCAGCGTCGACGACGGTTCGACGGGGAGCAGGAGGCCGTAGTCGGCGATGAGACGACCGGCGTACGCGTGATACGTGCTGATCTCGGGGTCGGCGTTGCGCAACCGGGTCCGCAACGACCCGTCGGGATCCCACTCGGCCAGCACCGGCGCCCCCGACAGTGCCGAGAGGCGCCGGCGGATCCGTGCCCCGAGTTCGCTCGCCGCTTTGCGGGTGAACGTCAGGCCGAGCACCTCTTCGGGCCCGGCGAACCGGTTGACCACCAACCAGACGACGCGGGCGGCCATGGTCTCGGTCTTCCCCGCCCCGGCACCGGCGACGACGAGAACCGGTTCGAGCGGCGCTTCGATGACGGCGACCTGTTCGGGAGTGGGGCGCGGCAACCCGAGCGCGGCGGCGATGCTGGTGGCCGGGATCAACTCAGTCATCGACCACGCTCCGGCCCGTCAGCTGCGCCGGACACGACGTGTGCAGGCCGCAGTGGCCGCACCCCTCGTTACGCGTCGCGGTGAACACCGGACCGACGCTGGCCTTCGCCGCCGCGCGCAGGATCAGCATCCACTCCGAAATCTGCTCCGCGGTCAGCGGCGGTTGCTGACGCACCGCGGCCCCGGTCGTCTTGTGCGGACTTGCGACGTAGACCAGCTCTCCCCCGCCGGGCTCCGTCCCGTCGGCAAAGCCCTCCACGCCGCCCAGATGCAGCGCCAACTGATAGGTAGCGAGCTGCGGGTGCGCTTGTGCGTCGGCCTTGCTCGGCGGATTCTTTCCCGTCTTCACATCGACGACGACGGGCCTGCCCGCGCGGTCGGTCTCCAGCCGGTCGATGCGGCCGACGAGGCGGATGGGGATGTCGCCGGTGCCGTCCTCCGACCCCAGCCGCGCATCGACGTCGACCTCGGTGCCCACTTCGTCCAGCGCGTCGCGCGAAGCGGTCAGCCAGCTGCGGAAGTTGTCGAGCATCTGCTCGGCGCGCTCCAGTTCGCGCTGGGAGAACCATTCGGCACCGGTGTCGACGCGGTCCCAGATTCCGCGCAGCGCCGCCGTCACGTCGTCGGGCGCGATCTGTCCGGCGAGCGCCTGCACCAACGTGTGGACGAGGGTGCCGGTGACGGCGGGGGTGGCGTCGCCGTCGCGCCCGCCGTGCCCCTCCAGCACCCACCGCAGTGAGCACCGGGTCAGCGATTCGATGTTCGACGGGGAGAGGCGCCGGGGCCCATCGGCGGGCTGCCACAGCGGCTCGTCGGTGCTCGCGTCGGCGAGCCCGTACCAGTCGCGGGGGTGCGCGCCGGGGATATCGAGATCGGCCAATCGGGCCAGCAGCTCGGCCGCCGCCCGCGCCCGCGCCGTTGGCCCGGTCTCGTCGTCGCCGACGCCGGCGATGACCTCCGCACGCAGCGTGGCGACCAGCGACGGCAGCGACAGCACGCGGTCGACGCCGGGGTCGACGGGCACCGCCTCGGGCTCGCGCTCGTCGTCGGGACCGGTTCCGAGGACCGCGGCGATCTCCGGGATGAACCGCGACGGCGCCGACTCTCCGCTGCCGTCCTCGACGGCGCTGACGAACAGCCGCCGGCGCGCCCGCGAGCAGGCGACGAGCAGCAACCGTCGTTCGTCGGCGAGAGCGACCGTGCCGCGCGCGACGGTGTCGACCGCTTCGGGGTCGAGGCCGTCGAGGAGGTCGACGAGTGCACCGGTCGCCAAGATGCTGCCGCGCGGGCGCAGCGACGGCCACAACCCGTCGAGCACTCCCGGGACCGCGACGACATCCCACTCGCGCCCGGCGGCGGCGTGGGCGGAACAGATCGTGACCGCGCCGTCTCGTGCCGAGGGAGCCCGTGAATCGCGCGGGATCTGCAACGCGACGACGTGGTCGACGAACGCGGTGACACCGGCGCTGGGCAGGTTCTCACCGAACGACTCGGCCGCCTCGAACAACGCGAGCATCGCATCGAGGTCGCGATCGGACTGCTCGCCCGCGGGTCCGCCGCGCAACGCCGCCGGCGCCCACCGACGTTCCAGCCCCGACGCCTGCCACGCCTCCCAGAGCACCTCCTCGACCGATCGTTTCGACGCGATCGCCGCTCGGGCAGCCATGACGACCGTACGCACCCGGTTCAGGGGCCGGGCCTCGGCTTCGCTGAGCACTTCGGAGTAACGACGCGCCTCCTCGTCGTCGACGATGGCAGCGCCGAGTGCGGCGATCGAGTCGGTAGTCTCGCCCTCGGCGGCCCGGCGAACACCGCGGCGCAACCGCCGCAACGCTGCCGGATCCGCGCCGCCGATCGGGCCGGTGAGCAACGAGATGACGTACTCGGCTTCCAGGTCGGCTCCGTCGGCGGCGAGGAGCGCCACGAGAAAGGCGCCCACCGCGCGCTGCCGGTGCAGGGGCAGATCCGACGCAGGCGTGACCACCGGGACCCCGGCGGAGCGGAACGCTCGGCGCAGCGCCGGCAGCGCGCGCGGAACGGACCGCACGATGACCGCCATCGACGACCAGGGCACATCCTCGAACAAATGGGCTCGGCGCAGCACGTCGGCTACGGCCGTCGCCTCCTTGGCCGCGGAGGTGAAGACCTTGACCGTCGCGGTCCCGGACGCGTCTGCATCCGGTTCGGGATACGGGTGCGGGCGCGCACCGGGCAGCCGCGCGGCCAGCGCCGCGCCCACCGCGTTGATCGGTCCCGCGGCGCGGTAGTCGCGCACGAGCTCGATATCGCGCGGGGCATCACCGTCGACCAGCTCGTCGGAAAACTGCGGCGATGCCCCTCGGAACCCGAAGATCGACTGGTCGACGTCGGTCGCGATGATCGTCGAGTCCGCGCCGGTACCGATCAGCCGGACCAGTTGCGCGGCCTGCGGATCGAGGTGTTGGGCGTCGTCGACGAGGACGTGCCGGATCCGCGCCCGTTGAGCGGTCAGCAGGTCGGGGTCGGTCGCGAACGCCGAGAGTGCCGACCCAACCAGCTCGGCGGCGTCGACTGCCGGTGCGCTGGCCTGCGGTGCTCCGACGCCGACAGCCCCGCGCAGCAGCATCGTCTGCTCGTACTGGGCGAACATGCGGCCGGCCGCGACCCACTCGGGGCGCCGGTGCCGTTTTCCGAGACGAACCAGCTCCTCCGGACCGGCTCCGCGCTCGGCCGCGCGCATCAGCAGATCGCGCAACGCCTGGGCGAACCCGTCGGTGGGCAACGCGGGCCGGAGCACCTCGGGCCAGTGGGCCGCGCCGTCGGCGACATCGCCGGCGAGTAGCTCGCGCAGCACGACATCCTGTTCCGAACCGGTGATCAGGCGCGGCGGCGGATTGTCGTGTGCCTGGGCCTGCAATCGGAGGATGGCGAACGCGTACGAGTGGATGGTCCGCACCAATGGCTCGCGCGCGGCGCCGGCCGGCGATCCGCCGGCCGCCAAGACCCCGCGCGTGATCTGTTCGCGCAATGCCGCGCCGGCTCGTCGGCTCGCGGCCAGCACCAGCACCGACTCGGGGTCGACATCCGGGTGCGTGAGGCGCGCTACCGCGGCGTCGACGATGATCGACGATTTGCCGCTGCCCGGGCCGCCGTGGACCCGGTGGGGCAGCCACGGGCGTTCCCGATCGGCCAGTACCGGGTTCTCGATCAGACGCGCCACCTCGGGCGGCCAATGCCGGGGCGCGTCGGCCCGGGGCCGCGCGGCGACCAGCGTCGTGCGCACGAGGGGGCGCTGAGCCGGGCTGCGGACCATGCCCTATCGAATCACGTCGGTCTGACGTCCTCGTCGGGGGTAAGTCGCGCTGTTCGATTAGGGTCGGACGCACCATGAGCGCACTGCACCTCGAGACCTTCGGCCCTCGCGATCCGAGCGACGATTCGGCTCGTCCGGACGCCACGACGGCGCCGCTCGTCTTGGCCCTGCACGGACTCACCGGACACGGCAGGCGGTGGGCGCGTCTCGCCCGCGACCTGCCCTCACACCGTATCGTCGCCCCGGACCTGTTGGGGCACGGCGAGTCGTCGTGGGAGCCGCCGTGGTCGTACGAGGCGAATCTGACGGCTCTCGATTCCGTTGTCGCCGAGCTGGATTCGCCGTTCACGCTCGTCGGGCACTCGTTCGGCGGTGCCCTGGCCATCCGCCTGGCACAGCGACACCCGGAGCAAGTCCGGGCGCTCGTCCTGCTCGATCCGGCGCAGGGCCTCGCCCCCGACCGGGCGCTCGAGATCGCCTCCGCGAGCATGGCCCACTGGACGTATCCGTCGCCGGATGTCGCGCGCGACGCCAAGCGCGGCGAGGGCTGGGCCGAGGTACCCGACGACATCCTCGACGAGGAGATTGCCGCGCACCTGCGTCCGTCCGAACAGGTGCTCCTGCCCGCCGGACGCTACGGCTGGCGGGTGAGCCAACCGGCAGCGGCGACGGCGTGGAGCGAGATGGCCACGGGGTTCGAACTCCCGCCCGCCGGGCTGCCGACGGATGTCGTCGTCGCCGATCGGGTGGACCCTCCGCTGGTCAGCGCCGAATTCCTCGACGCCTGCCGGGAGCACCGTGCCGACTCGGTGCGGATTCACCACGCCGACTGCGAACACATGGTGCCGTTTCTGGCGCCCGGCCTCGTGGCGCGCCTCGTGCGAGGAGACTGAGCGCCATGGCCAAGGTGACCGACGACGACGTCGAGCGAGTCCGCGGCCTGGTCGCTGCCATTCCGCCCGGCCAGGTCTGCACCTATGGCGACCTCGCCGATGCTGCCGGGCTCTCCAGCCCGCGCATCGTCGGCTGGATCATGCGCACCGATTCCGCCGACCTGCCGTGGCACCGCGTGATCAGCGCCTCCGGCAGACCGCCGTCGCACCTGGCCTCGCGGCAACTTTCCCGCCTCGCCGACGAGGGAGCGCCCGTCGTCGACGGCCGGGTCGTACTCCGCGAATGCCGGTGGTCGCCGCCCGGCCGGTAGGTCTCAGGCGCACACGTCTGGCGATCCGTGCTCGGTCCGGCCCGAAGTGTCGCTGCCCGGAATCGGACGGCTAGCTGGGTAATCTTGGGTCGTGACCACAGTCGAGCCGCCCGAACACGTGCGGCAAACCTTCGGCCTGACGGCCCATCCACCGATTCCGATGGGAGATCAGTGGGTGGGCGGCTGGCGCGTCGGCGAGGTCGTGTTGTCGATGGTTCCCGACCATGCCCGTGCGGCGTGGTCGGCCGCCTCCCGCGAGAATCTCTTCGTCGACGGCCTGCGCATCGCGAGACCGTTCCGCTCGACCGACGGGCGCTACGTCGTCTCCGGATGGCGTGCCGACACCTACATCGCCGGGTCGCCCGAGCCCCGGTACGACGAGGTGCTGCAGGTCGCCGAGCGGCTGCACACGGCCCTGGCGAATCTCGACCGGCCGCGTTTCCTGCTCCAGCCGCCCGCCCCGCCGTACACCGACGTCGATGTCTTCACCGCCGCCGACCGCGCCGCCTGGGAGGATCAGCCGCTGCGCACCGCCCGAGCAGCCGGAATGTCCGAGCCGGTCACCGACGACGGGAAGGCGAGCGTCGACGCGCTCAAGACCCTGGCGGGCCTGCGCCGTCCGGTGACCTCGCCGTCGCAGATCGTCCACGGCGACCTGTTCGGCACCGTGCTCTTCGCGGGCGCCGCCGCACCGGGCATCACCGACATCGTGCCGTACTGGCGGCCGGCCCCTTGGGCGGCCGCGGTCGTCGCGGTCGATTCGCTGGCCTGGGGCGGCGCCGACGAGGATCTCCTCGACCGATGGTCCGATCAGCCCGAATGGGGCCAGATGCTGTTGCGCGCCGCCATGTTCCGGCTGGCCGTGCACGCGCTGCACCCGCGTTCGACGGCAGGCGCACTGCCCGGGTTGATGCGGGTCGTCGACCTGGTCCGCCTCCGCGTCTAGGCAAACCCCGCGGTTAGCGACAAACCCAGCAGCGATTCGGTGTCGGGTTTGTCTCCGACTGCTGGGTTTGCGTGGGGTAGGTCAGCGGCGCCGGGAAAAGGTCAGGTGGACGACGCCGCTCGGCGAGGTCACCGCTTCGACGTGGAATCGCTGCTCGAGACCTTCCAGTCCGTCCCAGAGCCGTTCTCCTCGACCGAGGAGAATCGGCACGACGGCGATGTGCATCTCGTCGATCAGATCGGCCTGCAGAAACTCGCGGATAGTCGTCGTGCCACCGCCGATCCGCACGTCGAGATCACCCGCGAGTTCGCGAGCGCGCGCCAGCGCGGCTTCCGGCTCCGCGTCGACGAAATGGAACGAGGTGCCGCCCTCCAGTTCCAGCGGAGGGCGCGGGTGATGCGTGAGGACGACAACCGGAGTGTGGAACGGCGGGTTGTCGCCCCACCAGCCCCGCCACTGCTCGTCGGGCCAGGGTCCGGGCTTGGGGGCGAACTTGTTGCGTCCCATGACCTCTGCGCCGATGCCGGTATTCCATCGGCTCGCGAAGGCTTCATCGATCCCGACGGAGCCTTCCTGCTCGTCGTGGAAACCCATTTCCACGAAAGTCTTGGTCCCGATGGCCCAGTCGAGCAGGCGGGTTCCGGCGTGACCGAACGGCTCTTCCTTTCGCTGGCCTTCGCCGACGCCGAAGCCGTCGAGCGAGATGGAGAAGTTGTGAACGCGGACGAGTGACACGGTGCCTCCTGGTTATCGGTTGGTGGCCGAGGCTTCGACGACGTAGTCGGCCGGGTGCCGTCCCCCTCCGGCTCGAAGCTGAGGAATGAGTCGAAGGCGTTGGGATCGTCGCGGTACTCACCGTGCATGAGCACGATCGCCTCCGGTGGGACGATCTCCCGCCACCTGATCCACTCGGGATAGTGGGTTCCGTCCGGCCCGTGCATCATGAAGTCCCACTCCCCGCCGACGCGGAACTCGAATGATCGCGTCGTCGTGGTGAACCCTTCGGGCCCCCACCATTGAGAGAGATGCGCGACATCGGTGAAGACCTCGAAGACGAGATCGCGCGGTGCGCCGATGACCTGGGAGACCACGATCTCGCGGTCGGTCGTATCACTCATGAGGGTGCTCCTGTCGCGTCTGATTCAAATCCCGCACGTAGGCGTCCAATCGGTCGAAGCTCTCGCTCCAGAACTGCTCGAAGCCGCCCAGCCATTCCTGTACCGGCAGGAGCCCACTCGCATCGAGGTCGTAGAGCCGCTGCTTGCCCGCACCTCGGACCTGCACCAGCCCGACCTCGCGTAGCACCCGCAGATGTTTGGAGGCTTGCGGTTGGGTCATGCCGAGCTCGTTCGCCAGCTCGCCGACCGCTCGTTCCCCGCGCCGCAGCCGGACCAGGATCTCCCGGCGCTGCGGCTCGGCGATCGCGTTGAACGCGTCCGACGTGGTCGCTGCTCGGGCCATGCCGACCATCATATGCCCATATAGGCAAATGATCAATGCGCGTCTCGCAATCTAGGTGAACGCATCTGGGCAAGCGGGTATCAGTAGACGGGCATGGACGGATCGACCTGGTGGGCCCACGCCGTGATGCCGCCCTGCAGGTGAGTCGCGTCGGAGAAGCCCGCCCCCTTCAGCATCGCGAGCACCTCGGCCGAACGCACCCCGGTACGGCAATAGAGCACCGTCGGACGGTCTTGCGGGATCTTCGCCAGACCGTCGCCCGATTCGAACTCGCCTTTGGGAACGAGCGTCGCACCGTCGAGGTGCACGATGTCCCACTCGACCGGGTCGCGGACGTCGATCAGCGCCAGTCGCGCACCGTCGTCGAGCCGGGCTTTCAGCTCGGCGGGGGTCAGCGTCGCACCGGCAGCGGCGGCCTGCGCCTCGTCGGACACCACGCCGCAGAAGTCGTCGTAGTCGATGAGTTCGGTGACTTTGACGCCGTCCGGATCTTTGCGGATCCGAACGGTCCGGAACGTCATCTCCAGCGCGTCGTAGACCATGAGGCGGCCGAGGAGGGTCTCCCCGATCCCGCAGATCAGCTTGATCGCCTCGGTACCCATGATCGAGCCGATCGTCGCGCAGAGGATGCCAAGAACCCCGCCCTCGGCGCACGACGGCACCATTCCGGGCGGTGGCGCCTGCGGGTAGAGGTCGCGATAGTTGATGCCCTGGCCGTCCGGCGCGTCCTCCCAGAACACCGAGACCTGGCCTTCGAAGCGGTAGATCGACCCCCAGACGTACGGCTTGCCGGCCAGGATCGCCGCATCGTTGACGAGGTACCGGGTGGCGAAGTTGTCCGCACCGTCGAGGATCAGGTCGTACTGGGAGAACAGTTCGACGGCGTTCTCGTTGCTCAGTGCGAATTCGTGGGTGTTGACGGTGATGTGCGGGTTGATCTCCAGCATGGAGTTCTTCGCGCTCTGCGCCTTCGCGATGCCGATGTCGGATTGCCCGTGGATCACCTGGCGCTGCAGGTTGGATTCGTCGACGACGTCGAAGTCGACGATGCCGATCGTGCCGACTCCGGCGGCGGCCAGGTACATCAGCGTCGGAGAGCCCAATCCTCCTGCGCCGATGACCAAAACTTTGGCGTTCTTCAGGCGTTTCTGGCCGGCCATGCCGACGTCGGGAATGATCAGGTGCCTGCTGTACCGGGCGACCTCCTCGCGGCTCAGTTCGCCGGTCGGTTCGGTCAACGGAGGAAGAGTCATGGGAATGGCCAGGGGTTGGGTTTGCAGCTCAGTGCGCGGTTGGCGTTCATGTCCGGGTCGAGCGCCATGATGTCTTTGTTAGCGGTCCCGAACGACTGCTGCATCATGATCGGTGCAAGGGCGCCGTCCTGCTTGCACGGTTCATGCGCCTCGTAGCCGATGCCGTGCCCTACTTCGTGGTTGATCAGGTACTGGCGGTAGCTGTGGGTATCGCCGGCGAAGGAGATCGCACCGCGCACCCACCGCGCCTCATTGATGATCACCTGGTGCGTCGGCGGGTAGAAGCAGGAACTCTCCAGCTTGATCTGGTAGCCGCACAGCGCCCGCGCGGTGTTCGTCGACGTCAGCGAGATCCGCAGATCCGGGTTGTTGCCCGGCCCGACGCGCTGGAAGGAGACCTTGCCGCCGCCGATCCAGCTCTTCTTGTTGGCCAAGGTTGCCTCCACCATCGACGCGAAGGCCCGGTCGCCGGAGAAGTCGTGGGCGACGAGACCGTCCTCGACCTCCACGGTATACGTGAAGAGCCTTGCGCCGGTGCCCGCTTTCTTCGGCTTGCCGGCAACCGGCACGACGTGGAACGTCTTACGCCCCTCGCGCGTGAAGTGCCCGCCTGGCGGCAGCGCACCGACCGGCAGCGCCGACTCGGCGATGTTCCCCGTCGGCGCGCCCACGGGCGCCGACTCGGTCACGATCTGCGTGTTGGGGCCCGCGTCGGGCGAGGCATTGTCGGCCGCGCCGTCGGCCTCTCCCCCGCGCACCGTCATCACCATCAGTACGACGGTGAGCACAAACAGCACCGGGATGGCGTACGCGCGCCAACCGTAGGTGGCGATGAAGCGGCTCACTGGATTGCCGAGATCTTCGAAGGCGCTCGCCGAGCCGGCAGGCGGATCCCACGTCGCGGTCAGTGGCTGCCCCGGGTTCGGCCGCGTGACCGGGTACGCACCAGAGGCCGGGCGCGAGCGTGGCATCGCCCCGGAAGGCGGCGGAGGCGGAGGCGCGTTGTACCGATACCGATCCGCGTTCGGATACCCGCCGTCGGCGGCGGTTCGCTGCCGGTTCGGATCGCCGGCGGCGGGGCGCGACCGGCCCCCCTCGCCCGCACGGGGTCGAGGAGCGCCGTTGCGGACGTCCTCAGATCGGTTCACGCGTTAACTTTCTCACAGGCCGCACAGGATTCCGCGCAGGCTCCACATATGACGTCCAGGTTACCGAAAAGCGTCCGACCACCCCGGGAGTAGGCTGCTGCCATGACTTCGTCCAGCACGACTCCCGCCGGCCGCAACGGCACGCGGCTGCCGCGCAGTGCGCGCCGCCTACAGCTCCTCGACGCTGCCAGTGAGATCTTCGTCGAGCGCGGTTACCACTCGGCGGGCATGGACGAGATCGCCATTCACGCCGGAGTATCCAAGCCGGTGCTGTACCAGCACTTCCCGTCGAAACTCGACCTCTACATCGCCGTGGTCGACTCGCACGCCGAGAAGCTGGTCACCGCGATCAACGACGCGCTGCGCATCAGCACCGACAACCGGCAGCGTGTACGCGCCGCCGTCGAGGCCTTCTTCAACTTCGTCGACCTCGACAACTCCGGCTACCGCCTCATCTTCACTTCCGACGTCAAGGATCCGGCCGTCATCAAGCGCGTCGAGGGGTCCATCGAGGCGTGCGTCGATGCCGTCTACGAACTCATCATGCACGACTCGGGTTATGACCCGTACCGGTCGCGGATGCTCGCCGCGGGCCTCGTCGGAGCGAGTCAGGTCAACGCGCGCTACTGGATCGACGCGCACCGGCCGGTCGACAAGGAGATCGCGGTGGAGACCACCGTCGCCCTGCTGTGGGGCGGACTGTCCCGCGTCCCCAATCAGAACGTCGAAAAGGCGAAGTAGCTACTTGGAGCCGAAGCCGACGCGGCGGACTTCGGCGCTGCCGACCTCGGCGTAGGCGATCTTCGCCGACGGGATCAGAAAGCGCGAGCCGCGGTCATCGGTCAGAGTGAGCAGGTCGGTCTTGCCACTCAGGGCCGACGACACCGCGTCGAAGGTCTTCTCGCTGTCATCGGCCACCTGCACGGCCAGTTCACGGGGGCTGTCGACGATGCCGATCTTCACTTCCACGCTCATGGGCTAGAGCCTAGCCGAGACTCGAAGCGCTACGACATGCCGTGACCTCGGTTTCGCCGACAGCGGAAGCCAGACGACGCGACCAGCCATGGCTACTTCGCCTGGACGAATCGGTTCACAGCTTTGACGAAGACGGTTTCAAACTGCGCCCTGTCGATTTCGACCGGAAGGGCGGTCTCCAAGTGCATGCCCATATCCCCGACCAAGGCATACGCTTCGGTGCGATACTCCGAAAGACTCGAGCCCTGCTCCCATACGCGCCATGACCTGACGTATGCGCACGCCAGCTGGCAACCCTTGAGGGACGGGCAAGTCTGTCATCCGGCGCTCAACTGTCTGCCCGCGCGAGTTCTTCGACCAACTGTTGGCACAGATGTCTCCACTCGTCACTTGTCGAGCCACGGCATTCGAGTCGTGAAACACCATCTGCGTGTACACCGATTGACCGGCACCCGGGCGGGGAAAGAAGTTCTTGGCAGACAGCAGGACCTTTAGCATTTCTTCGAATGCGCCAACCCTAATCTGATGACATCCGTCAGGCGACGACGGCGTCGATTTCTCCACGTCCAACGATTTCGCAATCGGGACGTAGGGATCGGCGAGCGGGACCGAGGAGTACCCGGGAGGAAAGTCCGCGATGGTAAGCATGCGCTCCTCGTCGCCGGCGATTGTGTTGGAGGCCCGCGAAGATTCCTCGCCAGATCTCCCCGAGAAGAGTGCAATCGACGCGGCAACCAGCACGCAAACGAGTGCCAGCGGCACCGCGACCAGGGCCACTCGCTTCACCGACACGACCTTTCTGTGTGGTTCACGGTGACGGCGATCCACCCCCGAACGGTTGCGACTCCTCGGTCGGCGCGTTGGTCCGCGTCGCGATTATCCAACAGACAACGGCCGTCGCCACATAGGCAAAATACGGGAGTACAAGGAACAGCACGAGATAGAGCATGATCGGAAACAACGTAATCACACCAACCCCAACGAAAAGACCTGATCCGATCTGCCGGATCGGCGTCAGCGGGATCGCGAACGTCGCAACGCCGATCAGTGCCACAACGACGAAGAAGGTGGTTCCGGAGTACCACTCGGGCGGATCTAAATGATCATTGACCAACGACAGTTGCACATTGAACAGAACCGAAATGAGTAGTCCGATCGGGCCGTAGTATTTCCAGAACACCTGCCACCCGCGCTGCCCGAAACGTCGCCCGTCACGAAATCTGGATCCCACAGTGGACGGCTTCCCGCTGCGCCCGCCACCAGGAACCACGGCGCGAAGAGGCTAAGAATCCCGGTCAGTGACGCACCTGATCGCGAATTTACGAACACCGAGATTCCCGTGATAAACAACGCGGCCAGGATAGCCGCCGGCGTCACAAGATTGCGAAGTTGCTTCGCATCGGTCCCCTCCATCATTGATATTGGATGCATCTTGCGCAGAGAGATCATGACATGACCTCGTTACTCTAGTGGTTCATCGCCCGGAGCTGGCCTCGGCGAACCGGTTCACAGCTTTTCTGAACACTGACTCGAACTCCTTGATTTCTATCTCGCCCGAACTAGTGGCAAACAGATGCATTCCCATATTCCCGACCAAGGCATACCCGTCGATCCGGCGCTCTACCGAGCCCGCGTCGTCCTGCCAGGTGTGCCACAAGAACACGCGGGCGCTATCTGGCATCGACGACGGCTCAGGCAAAGGAGTCACCCTGCGAGCGGTATTCCGCCCACGCGAATCGGTCAGCCATCTGTCCGCACATGTCTCGGTGCTCGTCACCTGGCGAGCTACCGCATTCGAGTCATGGACGACCATTTGGGTGTATTGGACTCCGCTCCCGGCCGCCCCGTATGGCTGAAAGAGCATGGCCGACAAGGGCACCTTCGACAGCCCGGTGAGCGCATCCAATCGCAGCTCGTGACAACCCTCCGGCGATGAAGGTTTCGCTTGCTCTCCCTTCAGTTCCTGATCTATCGGAACGTAGGGGTCGGTCAGCGGCGTCGAGATATAGGCCCCAGGGAGGAGGTCCGAAGCGGTGAGCATCAAGGATCTATCGACAGCGATGGTGTTCGATGCACGAGTGGACTGGGCAAGCGTGCTCGATCCGCGCGGCACCTGGGATGATTCGGCCCTCGGTTCGGAGCGGAGTACCACGAACAGTGCCGCCACAATTAGGACGATCACACCGAGCAGCGCAAACATGACGTACGCGATCCGCCCAATCATGTCATTCTCACCGATCGTTCTTGTCGCGGTCGACCTTGGCTACGTCGTCCGGGCAAACTTGTTGACGGCCTTCACGAAGATCGCCTGGAACTGCTTCGAGTCAATAGCGACCGGGCTAGTCGTCTCCAGCAGCATCCCTTTGCCCTTGAACACAGCGAAGCCTTGCAGGCGATACTGTGTTCTAGCCGATTCGACACCCCAGGTGTTCCATGACCACACGGTCACCGCGACTCCATTGGGCAGATGGGGCGGCTCCGGCAGCGAATTGATTCGGCGTTCGAACCTCTCTCCCGCTGAAGTGAAGAACCATGTGAACGCGCATTGAACGTTGCTGTTCAGCAGACGGTCCACGGTGTCGGGACTATGGATAACCACTTGCGTGTAGTCGTGAAGACCCCGACCTATGGGCGGCTGGATTGAGATCGCGGCCATAGGAACGTCCACAGACTCCTCAAGTGCTTCGACGCGTTCTCGGTGACAGCCATCCTCGACAGAGGGCGTGGCCTTCTCCTGCTTCAGCTCTTGCTCGAACGGCAGCTGAGGGATGGTCAGCGGGCGGACGGCATATCCGGATGGGAGATCCGCAACAGTGAGCATGAAGGCCTCGTCCGAACCGAAAGTGTTCGCCGCACCGCCAGAAGTCGTACGACCAGAATCCGGTGCGTCCGAACCGCGATCCGTTGACGCGAAGACAAGAACAGATGCGAGTACTAACAAAACCACCAAAGGCAGCAAGACGAATACCCATCGACGCTTCATAGTCCTCCTCAAGGTGGTTACTCCCCTGGCCGGACTCCGGGCCGGGGAGCCGCAATCCCATAGTTGGTGTAGAGATTGTTGACCTCATCGACAGTAAGAGAATTCCACCCCGATGTGTGATGAAACGGAATACCATTCACTCCGACCTTCACGGTATTCGACGCAGAATAGTCGTAGGTGTATTCGACCTCCATGTATTGCTTGCCGTTGATAGTAACCTCACGCATTGATGTCGGTGTTGCACTGTCTGCGCGGAGTCGAGTTCCGCGGTCAACATCAATCTCCAGCGACTCCGTTTTGGTAAACTTGCCCCCTTTGTAGCTGTGCCTCTCAAACTCGATTTTGTCACTACCGGAGGTCGATCCCCTCCGGTGGAAGCTCCCCGAGTACGGTCCCGTCACTCCGCGATCGTTCGGGTCGAAGACGACTTTCTTACTGTGAGTTTTTCCCAGATTTGTAGTGGGGTTCCTCGGATTGTCGCGCCAACCCTTGGGCAACACCATTGGTATGTATCTCTTCACGATTTGCGAATTGGGATTCTGCGCAAAGGGTGTAGAACCCCAGACCTCACGTGCCGACTTTCCAGGAAAGCTGCCTTCACAGTTCGGGTCACCAGGCGCGCCAATCTGGTTCATCGGCGTCTCACCGCTTGCCGCCTGGACCGCGACGGCGAGATCTCTGTCGGCATCGTCCGCATCTCGCATCAGATCGGCCACCTGTTGCTGAAACCGCTGCTTCATCGCCTCACGTTCGGCAGCGGCAGCGGCAGCTGCGACGTCGGTCGACCCCAACTGCTCGTCGAGGCTCGGTGGCCGGAGGTCCTCGACATACCCGGTATTCTCGTGCAGCACCATCCCTTGATCACTGATCGCCTTCGCCAATTTGTCCAAGCGTACCTGTAGATCGCCCACGGCCGTTGCCGCCCTTTTTGCGAGCACTCCGACGCGACGGGCCTCGTTGCCGTGGGCGTCCAAGTCTTTTCGGCGCTTCTTGCCGGCGCGGCGAGCAGCCCTTGCCGCATCGCCGGACCATGTCGAGAAGACGTCGGGGTTTGCGATTGGCTGGCCGATCCACTCACATGTCCGGGTCGTCCGGTCGCATAACCCGAAGACACTTTCAATGTCTTCTACTTTCCACCTACGAATTTCGCTGGGGAGCATAGCGTCACGCCAAATTCAAGCGATCACGGCCAACAGAACTGCTGGCTGAGTTCATTCGCCCAGTATTCTGCTCCTCCTGCGCTGCGTAGCGATGACCCGCGTCGCAAATCATGTCCGCGTAGTTCTCGAGGTTGGCGACTATCGTGCGGGTGTCCGATGCCCACTCTGCGACGCGTTCGCTCATAGCCCGACGGGAACTTGGACCCCACGAGGCAGCCGCGTCCTCTATGTTGCGGCGGTGGCTCGCCAGCTCCTCTCGCCCTTGGTCAGCCCTCGACCGCACCTCTTTCGCGTGGGCTAACAACACCGTCGGGTCGACGGTCATCGCGCCATCATTCACGATAGCCATGTTCGACATACCTCCAAACATGTGGACGAAGTGGCGGATTTCAGTAGCATCCGAGCTTCATTCGCTCCTACCCCAAACCCAAATCAGCCATGCGTTTCGCGTGACGATCAGTAACCGATTCGAAGAAGCGGGAAACCGCTGCGAGGTCGGTCGAGCCGCCGGTGAACAGCAGGTCGGTCACGTCTTCCTCGGCCGCGAGCACCCACTGTGTGTGGGTGATGGCTTCGCCCAGCAGGCGTCGCCCCCACAGGGTCAGCGGCCAGCGCAGCTCCGGCTGCGCGGCGACCCGCGCGCGCACCCAATCTTTGGCGAACTCGGAGTTGCCGGTCTCGGCCATCACCGTCGACACGACACGCCGCGCTTCGTCGGGCAGCACGTCGGAGAGCTCGCCGTAGAAGTCGGCGGCGAGCCCGTCCCCGACATAGGCCTTCACCATGACTTCGTCCCAGGTCTTCGGATTCGTCGTGCCGTGGTAGCGATCGAAGACGTCCAGGTGGCGCAGCACCGCCTCGACGGGGTCGATTCCCCGCTTGACCAGCTCGGCGGCCAGCTCGTCGAAATGCCCCATCTCGGAAGCGGCCATCCGTCCAATGGCTATGCGGCTGGGCACATCCGGGGCCATCGCCGATTCGGTGATCAGTCGGTTGTGCGCGGCGTACTCGCCGGCGATGAGGACCGAGTAGAGCTTGGCGATGCCCGGGTTTTCGTCCATGGGATGGATGGTAGGCGGGTCTGGTACGGCTGACCAAGTACACTGTCGTCAGGCGTCGCCCACCAAGGTTCGACGAGCGCGGCGCCGACAATTGTGCGCGCATCGCTCCGCACGCGCCCCCGACGGGGAGCCGCGACCAAGGAGCTGGCCCAAGCCACCGGATGCGCGCGAGGCAATCCGAGAGGCTTTGGACAAACGCATATGAGCAATACGACAGACACCGACGAGTCGGTGCAGACCACCATCATCGACGAGGAGCACTCCGCTCCCACCTTCGCCGAACTGGGCGTGCACGACGATATCGTCGCCGCGCTGATCGCCGACGGCAAGACCCACACCTTCGCCATCCAGGAGCTGACGCTGCCGCTGGCGCTGGCCGGCGACGACCTGATCGGCCAGGCGCGCACCGGCATGGGCAAAACCTTCGGGTTCGGCGTCCCGTTGCTGCACCGTCTGCTGACCGCCCCGACGTCGGGGGTCCGCGAACTCGACAACACCCCGCGCGCCCTGGTGATCGTGCCGACCCGCGAGCTGTGCCTGCAGGTCACCGGTGACCTCGCGGTCGCCGGTAAGGGCGTCGATGTCACGCTGACCGACGGCACGACGCGACCGCTGAAGGTCACCTCCATCTACGGCGGTCGACCCTACGAGTCCCAGATCGCCGAGTTGCAGGCCGGCGTCGACGTCGTCGTCGGCACCCCCGGCCGCCTTCTCGACCTCGCCCAGCAGGGCCACCTGGTTCTCGGCAAGGTCGAGATCCTCGTCCTCGACGAGGCCGACGAGATGCTCGACCTGGGTTTCCTCCCCGATATCGAGCGCATCCTCGCCGCCGTGCCCAGCGCCCGCCAGACGATGCTGTTCTCCGCGACGATGCCCGGGCCGATCGTCACCCTGGCACGCACCTTCCTGAACCGTCCGACCCATATCCGCGCCGAGCACGCCAACGACTCCGCGGTGCACGAGCGGACCACCCAGCACGTCTACCGCGCCCACGCCCTGGACAAGGCAGAACTGGTGGCGCGCGTGCTGCAGGCCGACGGCCGCGGCGCGACGATGATCTTCACCCGTACCAAGCGCACCGCCCAGAAGGTCGCCGACGACCTCGCCGAACGCGGCTTCGCCGTCGGCGCCGTCCACGGCGACCTCGGACAGGTCGCCCGCGAGAAGGCGCTGTCGGCATTCCGCGAGGGCAAGATCGACGTGCTCGTCGCCACCGACGTCGCCGCTCGCGGCATCGACATCGACGACGTGACCCACGTGATCAACTACCAGTGCCCCGAGGACGACAAGACCTACGTGCACCGCATCGGGCGCACCGGCCGCGCCGGTCGCACCGGTATCGCCATCACCCTCGTCGACTGGGACGAGATGCACCGCTGGGAACTCATCAACAACGCGCTCGGCCTCGGCGTGCCCGACCCGGTCGAGACGTACTCCAGCTCCGAGCACCTTCGCGAGGAACTCGGCATCCCCGAGTCGGCAACCGGGCGCATCGGTGCGCCGAAGACAGCATCGGGCACTCGCGCCGGCCGTGAGAAGCAGACGCGTGTCGAGCGGCCCGAGCGCACCAAGACGCAGCGCTCACGCCGTCGCACACGCGGGGGCAAGCCCGCTGGCGCGGGCTCCCCGAAGTCGGACGAGAAGACGCCCGCCGCGAAGTCGGCCAGCGCCCCGACCGCCGAGGCATCGACCGGCGAGGACGGCGCGCCGCGGCGGCGTCGCCGTCGCCGTGGTGGCCGGGGCAAGGGCACCGGCGATGCCGTGTCGACCGCGGCCGCGGCACCGACCGCAGCCCAGGGCGACTAGCTCGTCACCGCCCGGATGCGACCGCTTCGGCGTCGGCCTGTCGACTTCGTCGTCTCGGCGATTATCGTCGTCGCCCTGGCCATCACCGCGACGGCCACCTGGTACTTCAGTTCCGCTCGCCGCACGACCCTGTCACCTGCCGTGACGACGCCGACCACGCCCGCGTACCCGGTGCAGGCGCCGGACCGGCTGGTGACGAAGTGGACCGCCCGTTCGGCCGCGACGCGTGCACCGCAGGTCACCGACGCCGTCGTCCTCACCGGACACGACGGTGTCGTCCAGGCCCGAGACCCCGGTAGCGGGCGGTCACTGTGGCGCTACGAGCGTGAACTGCCGCTGTGCGGACTGCTCGCCGCGTGGTGGCCCACGACTCCGACCGCGCTGGCGGCCTACCGCAACGCGCGCGGATGCGGCGAAGTCACGGCCATCGCCGCCGACCGAGGCATCCGTCGCGCGACCCGTAGCTCGGACGCCGACGGTTCGGTCACCCTGCAATCCGATGGCGGATACGCGTTGAGCATCGGCCCGCAACGACTGGAGACGTGGGGGTCCAACCTCGTACGCGGGATCGAGTACGGCCGCGTCGCCGCCCGGTTCAAGCCGGAAGTCGCCCCGCGCGAGGGGATCAGCTGCCGGCTCATGTCCGGGATGACCGCCGGCGACCGGGTCGCCATCGTCGAACATTGCGACGGCGACACCGGCTACCGGCTGACCGTCCTCGGAGCCGTCCTCAACAAGGACGAGAAGATCACCCAACACGGTTCGTCGGTGATCACGAGCGGCACCGCCTTCGCACCGCCGGTTGTCGTCGCGATGTCCGAAACCGGAATCGCCGTCTACGACGGCGGCGCGAACGCGCCCGCGCCGGCATCCGCCGCCATCCGCACCTTCGACGTCGACGGCGCCGACACCGGTCGTCACCCGGTACTCGGCGGAGAAGGGCTGCCCGCGAGCTCGGCCCCGGTCAGCGATGAGGGCCTCACCTCGGTGTGGACCGGGCAGGCGACCGTCGTCCTCGACGCCGAGACGATGCGGCCGCGATTCGCGGTCCCCGGCACGCGCGGCCCGGCCGTCGCGGTCGGCGGGCAGATGCTGGTGCCCACCGGAGCAGGCTATCTCGTCGTCGACGCCGCGACGGGGCGTCGCGAGCGCGAGATGCCGGTGCCGCGCAACCCCGGCCCGGCCGATGCGGCGATAGTCCCTGCCGTGATCGGCGAGCAGATCATCGAGCAGCACGGTGCGATGATCACCGCGTACGGCCCCTGAGCTACCCCTCGGTCAGGGCGAAGGTCGCCAGGTCGCGTCCCTTCGACCAGTGCCCCCAGAGGTTCTCCGCCAGCTCGCGATAGGCGATAGCACCCTTGTTTTTGCGACCCCGCAGTACCGACGCGCCCGACGCGGATGCCTCCGCGAAGCGCACGGTGCGCGGGATGGGCGGATTGATCACCGAGAGGTCATAGCGGTCGGCGACGTCGGCGAGCACATCGCGGCTGTGGGTGGTGCGGGCGTCGTAGAGGGTAGCAATCGCGCCCAGCAGTGTCAGGTCCGGGTTGGTGATCTGCTGCACCTCGGTGACCGTCCGCAAGAGCTGTCCGACTCCACGGTGCGCCAGCGTCTCGCACTGCAGCGGAACCATGACCGAGTCGGCTGCGGTCAGACCGTTGAGTGTCAGTACGCCCAGCGACGGCGGGCAGTCGACCAAGATGACGTCGTAGTCCTGAGCCACCTCGGCCAGCGCGCGCTTCAAGGCGTACTCGCGGCCCGGCCGCATCAACAACAGCGCCTCGGCCCCGGCGAGGTCGATCGTGGCCGGCAACAGGGTGGGGCCGTCGTCGGTGGTCAGCAGCGCGTCGGTGATCTCCTCCTCGCCGAGCAGCACGTCGTGCACCGATACCTGCAGCTGGTCGGGGTCGTGCCCGAGCGAGAAGGTCAGGCACCCCTGTGGATCGAGGTCGACGACGAGAACCGACACATCGAGGTCGGCCAGGGCGGCGCCGAGCGAGACGGCAGTGGTGGTCTTGGCGACCCCACCCTTCTGATTGGCGATCGCGACGGTCGTAGTCATGGCGCCTACCTTACGGTTCGGAGTCCTCCGGGGCATTGGGGCCTGCCGCCCATTCCAGCGAACTTGCGGTGAACAGGGCGGCGAGTGTACCGAGCGCCCAGAACCCCAGCGGAACCCCGAGGAACGGCTGATGGCTATCGGTCAACAGCGCGTACGCCACCGGCAACAGCAGCAACTCGGCGACGACGCCGATTCCCCGGCCCCACCGCTTGCCGCGCAGAAGGGCGATGCCGCCGGCGAGCACGCCGAGCCCGATGAACGCGCACCACATCGCCAGTCCGTAGCCGCTGGCGAAATCCTCGTGATGACCGCCGAGCTCCCGGAGGACCAGAATCGCCGCCGCGACGAGTCCGACGCAGCCCTGGATCGCGATCGAGATGCCGGCCCACCAGATCGGCTTGGGAGTTGCGGCAGGTCGTTGCATGACCCCAAGGGTATTGCGCGGCGAACAAGTGGCCACCGTAGGGTGGTGTTCCGTGCGGGCATTGCTGATCGTCAACCCATACGCGACCGCGACCACCCCGGCGGGCCGCGACACCCTCGCGCACACCCTCGGTGCCCGGATGGATCTCACCGTCGAGCAGACGACTCATCGAGGCCACGCCGAGGAACTGGCGCAACGGGCGCTGAGCGACGGCGGCTACGACGCGATCGTCGTCCACGGCGGCGACGGCTCGGTCAACGAAGTGGTCAACGGGTTGCTCGGGACGCCCGCGGACCCCAAGCCGACGGCACAGCCCCGCCTGGGCATCATTCCGGGTGGCAGCGCGAACGTGTTCGCACGGGCCCTGGGCATCGACGCCGATCCGCTGCTGGCGACGGCGCAACTGATCGAATTGCTCGAATCAGGCGCCCAGCGCGGAGTCAACCTGGGCATCGCCGACGATCGCTGGTTCCTCTTCAACTGTGGTATGGGGATCGACGCACGGGTCGTCGAGGTCATGGAAGCCAAACGCAACAAGGGCAAAGCGGCCACGCCCGGGCGCTATCTGTTCACCACGGTGGTGACCTTCTTGCGCCATCGGGCAGACCAAGAACGCTTCGAGGTGACGGTCACCGACCGCGACGGCCAGCACCATGTCCTGCCGGAAACCAGCTTCGCCTTCGTCCTCAACACCACCCCGTGGACCTACCTGGGCGGCAAGATCATCGAAACCAACCCGGGCACGTCCCTGTCCGGTGGCCTGGGCGTTTTCGCCTCGTCGACTATGAGTGTGGCGCGAAACCTGCCGCTGGCGACGCGACTGCTGGTCCGCGCCGACCCGCATGCGCGCCACCTGTTCCGCGACGACGACGTCGAAGCCGTTCGCTTCGACTCCCCCGTCGCCCTGCCCGTGCAGATCGACGGCGACTACGTCGGGGAGCGTCTGACGATCGATTTCGGGTACCGCGCCGACGCCTTGTCGGTCGTCGCCCCGCCCGCGTAACACACCAAAACGCACCCCGGGCGAACAGTGATGTTGCCCACGTGTTAATGGAATCCTATTGACTTCAGCTCGATTCGTGAAAGTATTCACAAGGACCCACGAGCGGTCGAACGCCAGTTGACGCTCGTGCAAACAGCCAGAAACCAGCCAACGCCCGCGAGGCTTTTAGACGGGCGCGCATCGCTGCGCGCGTATGAGGAGATTTGTAGAAATGGATTGGCGCCACAAGGCAATCTGTCGCGACGAAGACCCGGAACTGTTCTTCCCGGTGGGGACCAGCGGTCCGGCGATCGCGCAGATCGCCGACGCGAAGCTCGTATGCAACCGCTGCCCGGTGACCGCGGAGTGCCTGACGTGGGCGCTCGACTCCGGCCAGGACGCCGGCGTCTGGGGCGGCATGAGCGAGGACGAGCGTCGTGCCCTCAAGCGACGCAACGCACGCACCCGCGCTCGCAGCACCGTTTAAACCCTTCTGAACTCAGCCCCGGACGCGGCGAGCGCCCGGGGCTGAGTCATGTCCGGACCGAGTCGCGTGCGGAGACGCCCTCGGCCGCGACGACCGGCACCACCACTCGCACCGACGTCCCCCCGCCCGGGGCGTTGGCGAACTCCACGTTGCCGCCCAGGTCGATCTCGACGAGGGTGCGCACGATCTGAAGCCCCAGGCTGCCGCTGCCCTCGAGGTCGAAGTCCTCGGGAATGCCCGTGCCGTTGTCGCTGACCCGGATCTCCAGCTCCCGCAGGCCGCGATTCGCCACCACGTCGATCCGCCCCGAACGACCGTCGGCGAATCCGTGCTCGACGGAGTTCTGAATGAGTTCGGTCAGCACCATGACGAGCGGCATCGCCAGGTCGGCCGACAGCACGCCGAAACGACCGTCCACGTTGACCTGCGCCTGCGCTGCGCCGCGGCTCGTCGCGTCCACGAGAACCGGCAGCAGACGGTTCACCACCTCGTCGACGTCGACCTCCTCGTCGACGCTCCCGGAGAGGAACTCGTGCACCAGCGCGATCGACGCCACGCGCCGCACCGCCTCGTTGAGCGCAGTCCTCGCATCCGGGTTGGCGGTCCGGCGCGCCTGCAGACGCAGTAGCGCCGATACGCTCTGCAGGTTGTTCTTCACCCGGTGATGGATCTCGCGGATGGTGGCGTCCTTGCTGATCAGTGCCCGGTCACGACGTTTGACCTCGGTCACGTCGCGGACGAGCACGATCGCACCGGTCGCCACGCCCCGGGGACGCAGCGGCACCACCCGGACCAACACGGTGGCGCGGCGGGCATCGACCTCCATCCGCAACACCCGCTCCTGTGCATCGGCGGCCGGTTCGAGCGCGGGACCGGACGCGGCCAGCGTGATCATCGACGCGGCGTCCTGAGCGTCGAACGCGTCGCTGACCAGTTCGGTGAACACCTCGGCGAGAGCGGCGCCGGAAAGATCGCTGTTGAATCCCATCCGGTGGAACGCCGACAGCGCGTTGGGACTCGCGTATTGCACCAGGCCGTCCACACCGACCCGGACGAAACCGTCGCCGGCGCGCGGTGTGGACAGGCCGGTCTCGCTGCCTTCGACGACCGGAAAGGTGCCGTCGGCGACCATGTTGCACAGATCGGCCGCCGACGCCTGATAGGCGCGTTCGAGAGGAGAGGGCACGCGGCGCGCCGTGTTGGCCGACGCCTGTGTCAGCACGGCGATCACCCGTCCGTCGTGACGCACCGGGATGAGGTCGCGCCGCAGGTCGATGCCGCCGAGAGTGCTGCCCTGGGCGGCGATGATCTCGCCGTTCGTCATGGCCGTGCGCAGCGCCTGCGCCTGCTGGTCGTCGACGACGCGCGTCACCTCGTCGCCGGGGAGCACGGTCGCGGCGGTGTTGGGACGGCACTGTGCCACCGTCAGCAATCCGGGGTGCTGGTCGTCGGCCGTCGACGTGTCCGGCACCGAGAGCAGCAGATCGGCGAAAGACAGGTCGGCGAGCAACTGCCATTCGCCGACGAGGCGCTGCAAATGGCCGGCCTGTTCGTCGGTGAGCCCGGTATGGGCGGCGAGGAGATCGGCGAGAGTGGACAAGTCGACTACTTGTACGTGGCGATCACGTCACCGGCCTGGATGACGTCGTCGACGGCGACCTTGACCTCGTCGAGCACCCCGGCATCCTCGGCGACCACCGGGATCTCCATCTTCATCGACTCCAGCAACACCAGCGTGTCCCCGACCTCGACGGACTGGCCGCCGGCAACCCGAACCTCGAGAACGGTGGCTACGATCTCCGCTACAACGTCTTCCGGCATGCACTCAAAGCTAGCGCACCGATGGTGCGTTTCCGGTGCCGAACCGTCGGCTCGTTTTCCGTCTGCGCCGTCGGTCGTGAAAGAATGGCACCACCGAAGGAGAAGGAGAGTCCCATGGGTAAGCGTGGACGCAAGAAGCGCGCTCGCAAGAAGAACGCCGCCAACCACGGTAAGCGGCCGAACGCCTGATCGGTCGTCGACCGATCCGAACCCGGGTGCCGCCGGCTCAGCGCCGGTCGCCCGGGTTTTCTGTTTCGCTGGCGGTGATGCTCGTCCGGGTCACCGTGACCCGCGAGACCGAGTCGCCGTCGGTGGTCTGGGTGACGGTGGTCGACTGACGGATCTGCAGCCGCAGCCGGTCGGCCAGGCCCTGCGGTGCCCGCTCGCCGCCGCACTTGCGCCCGATGAGTGCCTTGATCTGCTGCTCGATGCCGTACTGCTCCAGGCACGAAGGGCACTTGTCGAGGTGCTCCTGCACCCGGGCGCGCGCACCTGGGTCGCACTCGTTATCGAGCAGCAGCCAGACGTCGGCCAGGATGTTGGTGCAGTCGAGCGCTTCGAATTCGGGGTCGGTTTCGCTCATTGGCCTACTCCCGTGTGAGTGTCCGCACCGCGGTTGAACCCTCGTTCCCGCGCCACATCGGCGAGCAGTTCGCGCAACTGGCGCCGACCGCGATGCAGCCGCGACATCACCGTGCCGATCGGCGTATCCATGATCTCGGCGATCTCCTTGTACGGCAGCCCTTCGACGTCGGCGTAGTAGACCGCCATGCGGAAGTCCTCGGGCAACGCCTGGAGGGCGGCTTTGATCTCGTCGTCGGGCAGCGCGTCGAGCGCCTCGATCTCGGCCGAACGCAAGCCGGTCGACGAATGCTCCGCGGTCTGCGCGAGCTGCCAGTCGGTGATCTCGTCGGTCGGATACTGGGCCGGCTGCCGCTGCTTCTTGCGATAGCTGTTGATGTAGGTGTTCGTCATGATCCGGTAGAGCCACGCCTTGAGGTTGGTGCCCTCGCGGAACGACGAAAAGGCCGAGAAGGCCTTGATGAAGGTCTCCTGGACGAGGTCTTCGGCGTCAGACGGATTACGCGTCATGCGCAGGGCCGCGCCGTACAGCTGATCGAGCATCGGCAGGGCGTCGCGCTCGAACCGTTCGGTGCGCTGCTCGTCGGTCTCGGCGGCACGCTCATCACCCGGTGCGATGCGCCCATCACCGGTCGCGTCGGTGCCCTCGTCGTCGCTCAAGACGGTCCTTTCGGTTCGCGCCGGGCGGAACTCCACCGGACGCTCGCCCAAGTCTAGCGAGCCGAAGATCTGGCGCTCCGCAATCGGGTGCGCAGTTGCGCATGACATAGGGGGACTCCTCGTCGTTCATGGCCGTCTGCGATGAGTCAACGCGACGGGTGCGGCGCGCATTCCCCTCCGCCGGGACTTCGGCGCCTGTCGGGGCCACTACCTATCATTGGCGGCATGTGCGGACGGTATGCGGTGACCACTGACCCGGCCAAGCTCGCGGCCGAGCTCGACGCGGCCAACGAGGTACCCGACCTCCCCGCTCCCGAGCCGCCGGCACAGCAGACGCTCGACGACGTCGCGGCCGCCGACGAAGACAAGGCGCCGCGCTCGCGCTGGGAGAACTACAACGTCGCGCCGACGACCACAATCCTCACCGTCGTAGACCGGCATTCCCACGGTGCCGAGGGTGCCGAGGAGGACCCCACTCGCCGGATTCGGGCGATGCGCTGGGGGCTCGTGCCGTCATGGGCGAAGGAAATCGGCAAGGGTTCCCTGTTCAACGCGCGTGCCGAAACCGTCTCGACGAAGGCGTCGTTCCGCTCGTCGGTCAAGTCGAAACGCTGTCTGATACCGATGGACGGTTGGTACGAGTGGCGCAAGGCCACCGGCGACGACGGGAAGCAGCGGAAAGTTCCCTACTTCATGTCGCCGGCCGATCACACGCGGCTGTTCATGGCCGGACTGTGGTCGGTGTGGCGGCCCAAAGATGCCGACCCGTCGGAGCCGCCGCTGTTGAGCTGCACGATTCTCACCACCGACTCGGTCGGCCGGCTGCGGGAGGTCCACGACCGCATGCCGCTGATCATGCCGGTGCAGTGGTGGCCGGAATGGCTCGACCCCGACGCCCCCGCGCCCGCGGAGTTCTTCGCCCCGCCCGTACCGGAACTAGTCGACGACATCGAGATTCGGGAAGTATCCCCGCTGGTCAATCGCGTCGCGAACAACGGCCCGCACCTGCTGGACCCGGTGGCGACCTAGGTTTTCCTCAGCCTCGGCAATAATGGACCCGCAGTTCCAGTTTCGGCTAGTCTCGACGTGTGGGCCGCACCAAGGAATTCGATCCCGATGTCGCCGTCGGGGCCGCCATGGACCTGTTCTGGACCCGCGGATACGCGGCGACGACGCCCGCGCAGCTCGTCGACCATCTGGGCATCGGCCGGGGCAGTCTCTACAACGCTTTCCACAGCAAACACGAGCTGTACGAACTCGCGCTTGAACGCTACCGCGAGACCAGCGGTACAGCACTGCTCGCGGCGCTGGAACAACCGGGCACGGCCCGCGAGCGGATCAGGCGCGCGCTGGATCTCGTGATCGATGAGTCCGCGAACGACGGGGGTCGACGCGGCTGCATGATCACGAACGCCGCGATCGAGCGCGCAGCGCAGGATCCCGCGGTGCGCAAGATCGTGCGCGCCGTGCTCTCCCAACAAGAAGACGCATTCGCTTCCGTGATTCGAGAGGGCATCGCCGCGGGCGAGATAGACGACGTCGATCCGGCGGCCACCGCTCTGCTCCTGGTCACCACACTCAACGGCATCCGCGTCCTCGCCAGAACCGATCCGGACCCGCGCAGGCTGCGCGTGCTCGCCGACGCGGCCATGCGCGGCCTCTGACCCCAGACCGACCTGGAACGAATCACCCATTGCACATCCGACCCTAGATTTTGTACTTGTAGGTAAAGAAAGGATCAGTCGTGAATCTAGCACTCGCAGGAAAGAAGGCCGTGGTCACCGGCGCCAGCAAGGGGATCGGCCTCGCGACCGCCCGTCTCCTCGCGGAGGAGGGTGCGCAGGTATACGGCGTCGCCCGGTCGGAGGCGGCGCCCTTCGACGGCATTACGCCGGTCCGCCTCGACCTCATCGATCACGCCGCGGCGGCCGCGCTGTCAGACATCGTCGGCGAGATCGACATCCTCGTGAACAACCTGGGCGGAGTCGTCCCCGGCAGCATGAGAGCAACCGGCTTTCTCGACATCGACGACGACGCCTGGCAAGCGACCTACGAGTTGAACCTCTTCGCGACCGTCCGCGTGACTCGCGCATTGTTGCCGGGACTTCTCGTGCGTCGCGGCGTCGTCGTGAACGTCTCCTCGATCGGGGCCAGGGCGGCATTCCAGCCGGTGGACTACGGCACCGCCAAAGCCGCACTCAACAACCTCACCAAGGCGCTGGCCGAGGAGTTCGGCGGGCAAGGTCTGCGCGCGGTGACCGTCAGTCCCGGCCCGACGAGGACGGCGAACTGGTCGGATCCCGAGGGATACGCCGGCTACCTCGCTCAGCAGTCGGACGTCGAACTCGACGAGTTCCTCGCCAGCGTGCCGTCGGCGATGTCGATCACCACCGGCCGGCTCACGGAACCGGAGGAGACCGCGGCACTGATCGCCTTCCTCGCTTCACCTCGGGCCGCCAACCTCACCGGCGCCGACTATCTCGCCGACGGTGGCGTGCTGAAGACCGTGTGAGCGCATCACCCTTCACGTCTGCCGAGATCGATTTCGACGTAGGCTCGATCGGTATGAGCGATCGAGCGAGCATGGACGCCACCGTCGAGCGGATCCTGCGCGACTACGACACGATCACCGTCGTCGGAGCCAGCGCCAATCCGGCCAAAGCCGCCAATGAAGTGCCCGCGTACATGAAGGAACACGGGTGGCGGATCATCCCGGTGAATCCGCAGGCCGACGAGATCGTCGGCGAGAAGGTGTACCGCTCACTGTCGGACGTGCCCGAGCAGATCGGGCTCGTCGACGTATTCCGCCCGTCGGCCGACTGCGCCGAAGTCGCGCGCGCCGCCGTCGAAGCCGGGGCGACCGCGCTATGGCTGCAGCTCGGGATCACCTCGCCCGAGGCTCGCCGCATCGCCACCGAGGCGGGCCTGGCCTACGTCGAGGACCGTTGCCTGATCATCGAGCAGCGTCGCACCGGCATCGCCAAGGGCTGAGCCTCACCAACCATGAGCGTCCTGGACAATCTCACCGGCACCGAACGGCTGCCGCTCACGCTGCTTTTCGTCGCGTTCTTGGCCACCTTCGTCATCACGCGCGCCATCACGCGACTCATCCGCGCCGGCAAAGGTCCGTTCCGCAACAACGTCCGCGGCGGCGTGCACATCCACCACTCGATTCCCGGCATCGTCCTGACGATCGCGGGCGCGATCACGTCGGTCGCCGCCAACGGCACTGCACCCGCGGCAGCGATCAGCGCCGTGATGATCGGCGTCGGGTCCTCGTTGGTCCTCGACGAATTCGCGCTGCTCCTGCATCTGCAGGATGTCTACTGGTCGCGCGAGGGACAGCTGTCGGTCCAGGTCGTGATGTTGACCGGCGCCGTGCTCGGCTTGCTCGCCCTGGGCGTGGATCCCTTCACCGAGAACGGGATGCACATCGGCCATATCGTCCTGCTGGCCAACCTGCCGATCCACCTGCTGTCCGTCGTCACCTGCGTGAACAAGGGCAAGTTCTCGACGGCCGTCTTCGGGGCCTTCCTGCCGCCGATCGCGTGGGCCGGTGCGCTCCGGCTCGCCCGCCCGGGTTCTCGGTGGGCCGACAAGCGCTACTCGCCGGATGAGCTGACGCGAGCCAAGCAGCGTGCCGACGGGTTCGACGCGCGATGGGGCCGGCGCGGCTTGGCCATCGGCGATCTCGTCGCCGGCCGACCGAGCGATACGACCGCCTCCACGCGGGAAAGCTAGCCGGTCTCCCCCAGCGTCTCCGCGCCCAGGCAGATGTCGGCGAGTTCGTCGAGCGGGATCTCCAGGCTCCGGGCAATCGCGACCACCGTCGGAAATCCCGGAGTCACCAGGCGCCCGGCCTCGATCTTGCGCAACGTCTCCGGCGAGATCCGCGCATGCACAGCGACGTCGACGAGGGTGCGTCCTCCTCGCGCCCTGCGGAGGTGCTCGCCGAGGCGCTTTCCGGCGGCGATCTGCTCGGCAGTCAACGGAAGTCGAACCATTCGTTCATCGTAGTCGGTCAGGTATGAAAATACCGAGCACTGTGGTATTTATATACCGTCGGTATGAAAATACCGGTACCTGACGAATGGAAACGGGCACGATGGTCGAACTGAAAACCGCTGGCGAAATCGCGGCGATGCGAGTCACCGGCGGATTTCTCGCCGGTGTCGTCGACGAGTTGTCGGCACGAGCTGCGCCCGGCGTCAATCTACTCAGCTTGGAGCACCGGGCACGCGAGCTGATCGACGCACGAGGCGCAGTCTCCTGCTACTGGGACTACGCGCCCTCGTTCGGGCGCGGACCGTTCCGCAACGTGACGTGCCTTTCGGTGAACGACGCTGTACTGCACGGTCTTCCGCACGACTACCAGCTTCAGGACGGTGACGTTCTCTCCATCGACATCGCCTTGTCGGTCGACGGGTGGGTCGCCGATATGGCACGCACCATCGTCGTCGGAACGCCACGCTCAGAGGACCTCAGACTGATCGACGCGACACACAAGGCGCTGGACGCCGCCATCGACGCCGCCCGGCCCGGGAATCGCCTGGGTGACATCTCGGCGGCAATCGGCGAGGTCGCAGGCGAGTACGGATACCCGGTCAACACCGAGTTTGGCGGCCATGGACTAGGACGGACGATGCACGAGGACCCACACGTGCCCAATGTCGGTCGACCCCGACGCGGGCTCCGCCTACGGCCCGGCATGACGCTGGCCCTCGAGCCGTGGTTCGCGGCGACAACAGACCGGATCGTCTACGACGCCGACGGCTGGACGATCCGATCCGCCGATGGTTCTCGGACGGCGCACAGCGAACACACCATCGCCATCACCGACAGCGGGCCACGAATCCTCACGCTGCCCGAATAGGATCCGCTTCTCCCGGCGCTGGCGAGGTCAGCCGGCGAACTCGTAATCCGCGAGCGGGAAGGTCGCCTGCTCGCGCAGCGTTCCCGGCGTCGAGCGCGGTCGCAACAGCGTCGCCTCGCCCGCATGGTTGAAGTAGTAGCTGCGCGACGTCGAGCAATCGCCGTTGTAGAACACCGACGAATCAAGGCGACGCGTCACGTCGTCGAGGAAGCGGGTGTTGGCTTCCTCGGTCACCTCGAAGGTGGTCGCCTTGCGGCGTTTGAACTCGCCGAGCAACCGCGCGATGTGGCGCATCTGGCCTTCGATGGTCGTGAAGTACGAGAGCCCGCTGTAGGAGTACGGGCTGTTGAGGGTAAAGAAGTTCGGGAACTTCGGCACGGTGATGCCCTCGTACGCTTGAAAGCGCTCGGCACGCCACCATTTGCCCAGGTCCTTGCCGTCCCGGCCGCGGATCTCAAAGGCGGGGAAGTTGGTGTCCCACAGGTCGAACCCCGTCGCCAGCACCAACGTGTCGATCGTCGTCTTCTCGCCGTCGGCGGTCAGCAGACCGTCGGGGTCGACCTTGACGATCGACGACGTCTGCAGATGCACGTTCAGCTTGTTGAACGTCGTGAAGTACGTGTTGGAGAAGGTCGGCCGCTTGCACCCGAAGTCGTAGTCGGGGGTGAGCTTCTTTCGCAGCTCGGCGTCGGGGATCTGGCGACGCAGGTGTGCTTTCGCTAGCGCGGCCGCCCCCCGGTTGCCGAACTTGAACTGCTTGAAGTGCAGCACTCCGGTCACCATCAGCAGTTCCAGCAAGGTCGTGTTCGCCAGCCGCGCCGCCTTCTGCGTAAGCGGTACGCGCGCGAATAGTTTCTGCACCGGGCGCGGAATCGCGAAGTCCACCTTGGGCACCACCCAGATAGGCGTGCGCTGGAAGACCGTGAGTTCGGCCGCCTGCTTGGCGATCTCCGGGATCAACTGCACGGCGGTCGCGCCGGTGCCGATGACCGCGACCCGCTCACCGGTGAAGTCGTGGCCGTCTTCCCAGGCGGTCGTGTGGATGACCTTGCCCGCGAACGTCCGGATGCCCGGAATGTCGGGCGTGTGCGGCTGCGAAAGGAACCCGGTAGCGGTGAGCAGGAACCGCGCGGTGCGCTCCGTGCCGTCCTCGCTGAACACCCGCCACAACGAGTTGGCTTCGTCCCATTCGGCGCGCTCGATCTGCTCGCCGAAGGACATGCGGCGGCGCAGATCGTACTTGTCGGCGATGTGCTCCGCGTAGCGCTTGAGTTCCGCGCCGGGGGCGAAAAGGCGCGACCAGTACGGATTCGGCTCGAAGGAGTAGCTGTAGGTCACCGACGCGATGTCAACGGCCAGGCCCGGGTAGTGATTGACATGCCACGTACCCCCGAGGTCGTCCTCGCGTTCGACGATGGCGATGTTCTCGATGCCTTGGCGTTTGAGTTCGATGGCCGCGCCCATGCCGCCGAACCCCGCCCCCACGATGACGGCGTCGTACTGAGGTGATCCCCGTCGGTCCGCTCGATCGGGTGAAGTAACGTCCTTCTTAGCCACAATTCCTCGATTCATCGGCGTACTTGAACCTTACAGTGCTCAATGTCACGGTTGCCAGATCACGAGGACAGCCCAGCCCACCGAAAGCCGAGCCAGCCGATGCTCATCGACCACTTGGACAATGTCACCATCGCGACGATCGTCGCCGCCGGCGTGCTCCTGGCCGGCGCGATGGTGTTGGGCGTGTGGAAGTACCAGCAGATCCTCGCGTCGCCCGACGGGCAGGCGCACGTCTACGTCGACATCGCCCATCGCGCCGCGCTGATGTACTCGTTCGCGACGCTGGTGCTCGCCGCCCTGGTCGCACTGTCGGCGTGGCCCGCATGGGTCAACGCGGCGAGCGTCGCGGTCGCGGTGTTCTTCTTCGTCGCGGCGATCGGGAGCTACATCCTGCACGGAGCACTGCGCGACACTTCGAACCAGTTCCGTCCGCGGCCGGCCGCGGTGGTGCGGGCCTTCATGGTGGCACTCATCATCGGCGAGGTGGGCAGCGTGGTCGTTCTCGTCGCCGGCGTCATCGTCGCCTGGGGTCGGTAGGGCACGGTCGACGGGAAACCGGGCACGGTCGACGGGAAACCGGGCACGGTCGGCGAGAAACTGGGCACGATCGGCGAGAAACTGGGCACGATCGGCGAGAAGCTGGGCACGGTCGGCGGTCAGTCGGCCGGGAAGAGGACGCCGGGGTTGAGTCGGCCGTCGGGATCCCAGGCCCGTTTGATCGCGGCCATCATCTCGACGTCGGGGGCGTCGCGGACCTTGGCCAGCCAATCGCGCTTGTCCCGCCCCACGCCGTGCTCGGCGCTCACGCTCCCACCGCGCGCGACCACCGATTCCAGCACCCGATCGGTGAGCGCCGCCTGTTCGTCGGCGGGAACGTCGAGCAGGTTGACGTGCAGATTTCCGTCGGCGACGTGGCCGAACACGATCGGCCGGCACCGATACGGCTGGGACTCGGCCAGCTCGTCGAGCTCGTCGAGAAACTCCCCGAGGCAGCGTCGAGGCACCGAGATGTCGAGCTTCACCGGGACGGTCGCACTGACCGCGGCGATGGTCTCGGTGTGTCGTTCGCGCAACTCCCACAGTGCCTGGGCCGGGCCTTCGGCGACCACCGCGTCCGCGACGCCGATGTCGTCGAGCACCTCGGCCAGGCGCTGCTGCGGATCGGCCCCCGACACTTCGACCAAGGTCTGGAACGCCGGCGACGACGCCAGCGCCGGCCGCGCCCCGGCATCGACGACCAGGTCGACGCCGGCCCGGGTCATCAGCTCGGCGGCTTCGACCGTGAGCCCGGCGCGCCGCACTGCCCCGACCACGCCGAACACCTCGTCGACCCGCTCAACCCCGATCATCGCGACGGCCGTCGCCAACGGCCGGTCGGCAAGAGCGAACAACACCCCGGTGACCACGGCGAGCGTGCCCTCGCTGCCCACGAGTAGTCCCGGCAGGTCGTAACCGACGTTGTCCTTGCGCAGCGGGCGCCACCGTCGAAGAATGCGACCATCGGCCAGGACCGCCTCGACGCCGAGGACGTTGGCGCGGGTCGTCCCGTGCCGGACCACGTGGACGCCGCCCGCGTTGGTGGCCACGATCCCTCCCGCCGTGGCCGAGTCACGCGAAGCGAGGTCGATCCCGAAGTGCAGCCCGGCGGCGGTTGCGGCGCCCTGGATCGCCGCGATCGTCGCTCCGGCCTGAACGCCGACGCTCATCTCGACCGGATCCACGGCCCCGATGTCGGTCATGCGCGCTGTGCTCACCACGACCGTCGGCCCCGCCTGCGACGCGGCGGGCGCTGGAACCGAGCCGCCGACCAAGCCGGTGTTTCCGCCCTGCGGAACTACGGCTATCCCCGACGCGGCGCAGACCGTCAGCGCCCCGGCGACCTCGTCGGTGGTGCGCGGTCGAACGACCGCCTCGGCGTGGCCGACCCGTCGCCCCGTCCAGTCGGTGACGTAACCGGCGATCACGTCTGTGTCGGTCAGGACATGGGCGTCGCCGACGATCGTCGCGAGAGCGGAAAGGTCCGGGTCGCTCACCATGCCGAGCCGACGGCGTCGGGGCCGTCGTTGAACTCCAGCTGGCGGTGGATCGTCGAATCGTCGTGTACCGCGGCGGCGATCGCCGCGGCCACCGTGTCCCGGCTCACCGACCCTTTGGCCAATTCGGCCGAGCTGCCGGGCTCGCTGACGGCGATGCCGCCACCGGGCTCGTCGGTGAGCCGACTCGGACCGAGGATCGTCCAGTCGAGTTCGGTATTGCGCAAGAACTCGTCGGCAGCGGCCTTCGCCTGCGCATACGGATAGAACGAGTTGTCCTCCGGCACGCCGTGCTCGAGGCCGGCGCCGAAGTACGACACCATCACGTATCGCTTCACCCCGGCCGATGACGCCGCCTCCATCGACCTGGTCGCCGCATCCCGGTCGACGGCATAGGTACGCGACGGGTTGCCTCCACCCGCCCCGGCCGACCAGACGATGGCGTCATGGCCGACGAAGACGTCGGCGAAAGCGGACTCTTTGGCAGCCTCGACGTCGAAGAGCAGCGGTGCAGCGCCGGTGGCGCGCACGTCCGCGGCATGATCGGGATTGCGGATCAGCGCGGTGACCTCGTCTCCCCGCTCGGTCAGGAGCGTGGCCGCGCGCATGGCGACCTTGCCGTGACCGCCAACCACGACGATCCGCACGTCAGCTCTTCGAACGCGAGGTGATCGCCTCGTAACCGAACGTCAGAACGACCGCGGCAGCGACGCTGATGATCCACCGAATCCAGTCGACGCCACCGGTGTTGTCCACACCGAGCTTGCCCGCGATCCAGTACCCGGCTAGTGCGCCGAGCACACCGAGAATGACGGTCGCCAACACGGAGAGCGACTGCTTGCCGGGCATCACCAGCCGGGCAAGCACGCCGATGACGGCTCCGAAGATGATCAGGCCAATGATGTTTCCCATGCGTGTGCGCTCCTCGTCGAAAGTTCCGTAATGCGCTTTCCACCCTAGTGGGCATACCGGGGGTGGTCTACAGATCCGCGCCGGCCCGGCTACTCGTCGTCGGCGACGGCTGCCCGGGCCCACGCCGTGTCGGCGCCACCGGCATCTGCGGTGCGCGGCAACGACTTTGCACTCATGTAGGCGAAGCCGATCTGGTCGGGTTCGGCGAAGCCGCACCGCTCCCGAAACCACCCGGTCACGAGGTCCGCGACCAGTGCGGGCGAACTGCTCACGAGGTAGCCGTGCGTGCAGTCCTCAAACAGATCGTCGTGGTGCCACCGGTCGGCTTCCATGACGTCGCCGTCGTACGTATCGAGGAGCGGAATGACCATCAGCGTCGTCGACAGCCGCAACAGGATGCGGCCGCCGTGCAGCCGCTGCATCTGCGCGCATTCGACGTCGTAGCCGTGGGTCTCCATGGAAGCATCGGCGCGCCCGGCGTCGATTACGCAGGCCACCGGTAGCTCGGCCAGCCTGGTTGCGAGCCATGCGGTGAAGCCGGCCCACCGGGCCGCCGTGTCCGTCTCGCGGAATCCTTGTGTGCCGTCCATGGACGCCTCCTCGAACCGAGTCCGCCACCGGGTGCCGGTGAACTGATGTTCGAAGTGAACCATCGCCCACCGACAATTTCGGTCGGCCTACGATCGAAGGGTGGCCGCGCGTCCCGATCCCGCATCCGATCCAGTCGGACTCCTTCGGCGCTGGACCGATGCGGGTGCCGTGTGGCGAGTGCTCGCCCGCCGGGGAGACGTCCTGGTCATCGGCCTGTTCCGCTGTGACGGCGGCGAGGAGGTCGATCGACTGGTCTCCGACGACCAGTCGTTGCGGCGCTACGTCGGTGTCCGTGATTCCAGCGAGGACCCCGAATCCGGTTAGGAACCCGCGCCGGCGAGTTCCCCGACGATCACCGGCACATGGCTGGTCGACGGGTCTTTCGTCGCCGTGGCGAGTTCCACGTCCCCGGCCTTCGCGAGCTTCTCAATGTGCGTCAGAGCCTCGGCTTGCTCGCCCGAACCGAGTTCTTGGCGGTACCGGGCGGCGAACAGATCGCGTTGGTCGGGATGGTGGTGATACCACTCGCGCAGCTCGGTGCTGGGAGCGACCTCTTTGCACCACTCGCCGATTCGAGGGTCGTCTTTGCGGACTCCGCGGGGCCAGAGGCGGTCGACGAATAGGCGGGTCGTTCCGGGCCGCACGTCGTCGTAGACCCGACAGACGGAGACGCTCATACTTGTCACCGTACGCCGACGATCACCGCGTACCGCCGACTCGACGAAGAAAGCGAGGACACATGGATCCCCTGGCAACTCGAACGGTGCGCGCGATGGCGGCCACCGGATACGGCGACCCGAACGAGGTGGTCGTCGCGATCAGCTCACAGGTGCCGGTCCCCGGACCGGGACAGGTCGTCGTGGACGTGCGGGCGGCCGGGGTCAATCCGATCGACGCGAAGATCGTGCGCGGGCTATTCGGTGCCGACCCGGAGAAGCTGCCGCGACGCATCGGCTCCGAGGCCGCCGGGGTCGTCCTCGCCGTCGGTGACGACGCGCGGTACTTCAACGTCGACGACGGCGACCGTCGTGCGATTCACGTCGGCGACGAGGTGATCGTCTACCCGGCGTCCGGTGCTTTCGCCGACGTACTCGTCGCCCGCGACACGGCCGTGCATCCGAAGCCCTCCCCGCTGCCGTTCCCGATCGCCGCCGGGCTGCTGCTGGTCGGCGTCACCGCTGCCGACCTGGTCGGAGCGGCGGAGATCACCGGCGCCGACACCGTCGTCGTCCACGGCGGCGCGGGAGCCGTCGGGTCGATGGCGGTCCAACTCGCGGCCCGGCGCGGAGCACGGGTCATCGCGACGGCCGCGCCGCGCAACCACGAGTACCTGGCCGAACTCGGTGCCGTGCCGGTGAGCTACGGCGACGGCGTTGCCGGGCGGATCCGCGACGCCGCGGACGGTGCCGTCACCGCCGCGCTGGACACGGCCGGCACCGACGAGGCCATCGACGCCTGCCTCGAGCTGGGGATAGCACCGTCGCGAATCGTGACCATCGCGGCGTTCGGCCGGGCCGACGACGGCATCGTGATCGTCGACGGCTCCACTCCCGACAGCAGACGTCGACGCGACGAGGCCGTCACCGGGCTCATCGCCGACGCGACGAGCGGCGATCTCGTCGTGGAGGTCGGTGCGACCTACCCGCTCGATCAGGCCGGTCGCGCGCTCGCGGACCTGTCGGGCCCGCATCCGCGCGGAAAGTTCGTCCTGTTGCCCTAGATGACGCCCAAGGCGAGCATCGCGTCGGCGACCTTGATGAAGCCCGCGATGTTGGCGCCGGCGACGTAGTTGTCCGGCATTCCGTAGGTGTCGGCCGTCTCGACGCAACTGTCGTGGATGCCGCGCATGATCTCGGCGAGACGATCCTGGGTGTAGTCGAAGCTCCACGAATCGCGTGACGCGTTCTGCTGCATCTCCAGGGCACTGGTGGCCACGCCGCCGGCGTTGGCGGCCTTGCCCGGGGCGAACAGCACGCCGGCGTCGGCGAAAGCCTTGGTCGCGTCCGGGGTACACGGCATGTTCGCGCCCTCGGCGACCGCGACGACCCCGCCGCTGATCAGTTTCACCGCGTCGTCGCCGTGCAGTTCGTTCTGCGTCGCACAGGGCAGCGCGACGTCGACGGCGACATCCCAGATGTTGCCGTGGTCGACCACCGAGACGCCGTTGCCGCGCAGCTTGGCGTAGTCGCCGATCCGGCCGCGCTGCACTTCCTTGACCTCTTTGAGCAGTTCCAGGTCGACGCCCTTCTCGTCGACGATGTAGCCCGAGGAGTCCGAGCAGGCGATCACCGTTCCGCCGAGTTCGTGGATCTTCTCGATGGCGTAGATCGCGACGTTGCCCGAGCCCGAGACCGAGAACTTCTTGCCGTCGAAGGACTGGCCCCGCGTCTTGAGCATCTCGTCGGTGAAGAAGACCGCGCCGTAGCCGGTCGCCTCGGTGCGCACCTGCGATCCGCCCCACGCCAGCCCCTTGCCGGTGAGCACACCGGACTCGTAGCGGTTGGTGATCCGCTTGTACTGGCCGAAGAGGTAGCCGATCTCGCGGCCGCCGACGCCGATGTCACCGGCGGGGACGTCGGTGTACTCGCCGATGTGACGGTAGAGCTCGGTCATCAGCGACTGGCAGAAGCGCATGATCTCGCCGTCGGAGCGACCCTTGGGGTCGAAGTCCGAGCCGCCCTTGCCTCCGCCGATCGGCAGGCCGGTCAGCGAGTTCTTGAAGATCTGCTCGAAGCCGAGGAACTTGACGATGCCCAGGTACACGCTGGGGTGGAACCGCATGCCGCCCTTGAACGGGCCGAGCGCCGAGTTGAACTCGACGCGGAAACCGCGGTTGATCTGTACCTTGCCGTTGTCGTCGACCCACGGAACGCGGAAGATGATCTGGCGCTCGGGTTCGCACAGACGCTTGATGACGGCCGAATCGGTGTATTCGGGGTGCTTGCTGACGACCGGACCGAGGCTGTCGAAGACCTCGCGCACGGCCTGGTGGAACTCGAGTTCCCCGGGGTTGCGGCCCACAACCTCGTCGAAGAGTTCGGTCAGCTTCGCGTCCATAGTTTGACACCCTCCACCCGGCCTCAACGCTGAGGCCTCACAATGAAACCCTCACAACTGCGAGGGTTCTGCTGAGCGCAAAACTGCCATATCGACGGTGGCCCTGCCAAATCGCGCCTAGCGGACAGACACCTGAACTGTGGCTTTACCGACCGGCGGACAACGCGTCGGCCAGCCTGGGCAGGAACTCCGCCTGGGCGGGGTTGATCCGGCGCACGGCCTCGTCCACTCCGAACCACTCGCCGCGGTCGACTTCGGGGAACTCGCGCAGCGTTCCCGACTTCGGCGGCCACTGCATCTGGAAGGTGTTCGAGACGATCGCCGCGGCATCGACGTCGCCGCGAATGGCGAAGGCGCGCACCACCTTCCCGCCGCGCTGGCGGACTTCGCCGAGGTCGACGGACGGCCCGTCCGGCGGCTCCTGCCCGGTCTCCTCGGCGAATTCGCGCCGCGCCGCGTCCAGCGGATCCTCGTCGGGCCCGAACTCGCCTTTGGGTAGCGACCAGGCGCCGGCGTCCTTGCGCGCCCAGAACGGCCCGCCCGGATGCACGAGGAACACCTCCAGCCCTGCCGGAGGGCGGTCCCGGTGGATCAGCAGCGCCGCGCTCGTCACAGCCATGGGACCATTCTGACTGGTCGAGACGATTTGCGGACACGCACGGCCGGCACCCGTGGCGGTGTCGGAGCGCGGCCGCGTGAAAGACTGTCAAGCATGACGACCTGGCCAGCCCCGACCGCACACGCACCGGTGTCGGCGACGGTCGAGCTGCCCGGGTCGAAGTCGCTCACGAACCGCGCCCTCGTGCTGGCCGCCCTCGCCGACGGCCCGTCGGTGATCGACGGCGCGCTGCGCAGCCGCGACACCGACCTGATGGCGGGCGGCCTGGGGGCGATGGGTGCCGGGATCGTCGCCGATCCCGAAGACCCCGCGCGCCTGGCGATCGTCCCCGCTCCGCTGCACGGCGGCGCCGTCGACTGCGGTCTCGCCGGGACCGTCATGCGGTTCCTGCCGCCGGTGGCCGCGCTGGCGTCGGGAGTCGTCTCCTTCGACGGCGACGAGCAGGCACGCACCCGGCCGCTGCACACCATCTTGGACGCCCTGCGGGACCTGGGCGCCGACGTCACCGGCTCGTCGTTGCCGTTCACCGTGGCCGGCAGCGGTTCGCTGCGCGGGGGCGAAGTCGTCATCGACGCGTCGGCGTCGTCACAGTTCGTGTCGGGACTGCTGCTGTCGGCGACCCGCTTCGACGAGGGCGTGCGCGTGGTGCACCGTGGTGCGCCGATGCCGTCGTTGCCCCACGTCGAGATGACCGTGGCAATGCTGCGCGAACACGGCGTGGACGTCGAGGCAGGCGAGGACGAGTGGCGGGTGACTCCCGGTCCGATCGCGCCTCACGATTGGGTGATCGAGCCCGACCTGTCCAACGCGGCGGCCTTCCTCGCCGCGGCCGCCGCGATCGGCGGTTCCGTCAGCGTGCCGCGCTGGCCGGGGCGCACGACCCAGGCCGGGGCGCAG
The DNA here is from genome assembly GCF_000241265.1 of Gordonia araii NBRC 100433. GTDB lineage: Bacteria > Actinomycetota > Actinomycetes > Mycobacteriales > Mycobacteriaceae > Gordonia > Gordonia araii. Next base: position 36,856 of record NZ_BAEE01000050.1, on the reverse strand, counting down.
ATCGTCGACATCCTCGCTGCCTTCGGCGCGTCGGCCACCCGCGGTCCCGACGGGCTGCTGACCGTCACGGGGCCCGAGGCGCTGCGCGGAATCGACGTCGACCTGCGGGCGGTCGGCGAACTGACCCCGACCGTCGCGGCGCTGTGCGCGCTGGCCGACGGCGAATCCCGGCTGCGCGGGATCGGCCACCTGCGCGGTCACGAAACCGATCGCCTGGCGGCGCTGGCCATCGAGATCAACCGGCTCGGCGGCGATGTCGTCGAGACCGACGACGGCCTGGTGATCCGGCCCCGGCCGCTGCACGGCGGCGTGTGGGACTCCTACGCCGATCACCGGATGGCCACCGCCGGCGCGCTCATCGGCCTGCGCGTGCCCGGCGTCGAGGTCGTCGACATCGGGACCACCGCCAAGACTCTCCCCGACTTCCCGCGCATGTGGCTCGACATGCTCGATACCTCCGCAAGCACGGAGACCGGCGCCGAGTGAGCCGGGGCCGCTCTTCGCGCGGATACGACGAATCCGATGTCCGGATTCGCCCGGGCAAGGGCACGCGCCCGCGGACGAAGACCCGCCCCGCCCACGCCGACGCCGCCGAGGCGATGGTCGTTTCCGTCGACCGCGGCCGCTGGGGATGCGCGATCGACGCCGATCCCCACCGGATCGTCGTCGCGATGCGGGCCCGGGAACTGGGACGGACGCCCGTGGTCGTCGGTGACCGCGTCGGCGTGGTCGGCGACGTGTCGGGCACGAAGGACACCCTCGCGCGGATCGTGCGCGTCGACGACCGGTCCTCGGTGCTTCGGCGCACAGCCGACGACACCGATCCCTTCGAGCGGATCGTCGTCGCCAACGCCGATCAGCTGCTGATCGTCACCGCACTGGCCGACCCGCCGCCCCGCACGGGTTTCGTCGAACGCGCCCTGGCCGCCGCCTACGTCGGCGGTCTGTCCCCGGTGCTCGCCCTGACCAAATCCGATCTCGCCGACGGCGCACACTTCCGCGCCGCCTTCGACGGACTCGATCTCTCGATCGTCGCCGTCGGCCGCGACGACGACCTCACCGAGCTGCGGGCACTGCTCGACGGCAAACTCACGGCTCTCGTCGGGCACTCCGGCGTCGGGAAGTCGACCCTGGTGAATCGCCTTGTGCCGCAAGCGGATCGGGCAACGGGCGCGGTGTCCGGTGTCGGCAAGGGCCGTCACACGTCCACCCAGTCGGTGGCGTTACCGGTCCCGGACTCACCCGGAACCTGGGTGGTCGACACCCCGGGAATCCGCTCGTTCGGCCTGGCCCACGTCGCCCCCGACGACGTCGTGAACGCGTTCGCCGACCTCCGCGAGGCGATCGACGACTGCCCGCGCGGATGCACCCACCTCGGCCCGCCCGCCGACCCGGAGTGTGCGCTGGACCGGCTCGACGGTGCGGCGTCGCGTCGCGCGCTGGCCGTTCGCAACATCCTCGTCGCACTGCGCACCGGGGACTCCGACACGGCGCCCGCAGATCAGACCGACGGCACGATCACGCCTTGAGTTGCCGGCCGACGGCCCCCGGTGCACGATCGTCACGCCACCGTAGGCGCGCGTCACCCCGCGCGACGTGCCCGACGGTTCTCCTTCAGCCTGCGCAACGCCGTCTTGAGTCCGCGGGAACGTGGCACCATGCCGTCGAAGCGGCGCTCCGACGCGGTCTCCGGCGCGTCGTCGGCCGTGTAGCGCAGGAACTGATCGGGGAAAGCCAGCTTGTTGATGGTGCGCAGCGACTGCCAATACTGGGATGCCATCGATCCCGTCGTGTAGGGCAGGTCGTATTTGTCGCAGAGTTCGCGCACCCGGACCGAGATCTCGGCCAGACGGTTGCTCGGCAGGTCCGGGTACAGGTGGTGCTCGATCTGATAGCTCAGATTGCCGCTCAGGAACGCCAGTGTCGGCCCGGTGTTGAAGTTCGCGGTCCCCAGCATCTGCCGCAGGTACCAGGCGCCGCGCGTCTCGTCTTCCAGGGAGTCGGCGGTGAACTTCTCGGCGCCGTCGGGGAAGTGTCCGCAGAAGATGACCAGATATGCCCACACGTTGCGGATGAGGTTCGCCGTGAGATTGGCGGTCAGGGTGTGCTTGAAGTTGGGTCCGCTCAGCGCGGGGAACAGGACGTAGTCCTTGCCGAGCTGACGCGCGGCCTTGCGGACGAATTCCTTGATCTGCGGAATCGCCTCTTCTTTGGACTTAGTCCCCTTCGCGACCTCGCCGAGTTCGAGATCGTGCAGCGCGATCCCCCACTCGAAAGTGGCGGCGAGCAACAAGTTGGAGAAGGGCTGCAGCAGCCAGCGCGGCCGCCACGGCTCGTCACGCGTCACCCGCAAAGTCTTATAGCCGACGTCGTGGTCCATCCCCACCACGTTCGTGTACTTGTGGTGGATGAAATTGTGCGAGTGCTTCCAGTGCGGCGCCGCGCACACCATGTCCCACTCCCACGTCGTCGAGTGCACCTCGGGATCGTTCATCCAATCCCACTGCCCGTGCATGACGTTGTGGCCGAGTTCCATGTTCTCGATGATTTTCGCCAACGCCAACGAGCCGGTGCCCAACCACCACAGGCCGCGTTTGTGGCTGCCCAGCAGCGCGGCTCGACCGACGATCTCCAGCGCTCGCTGCGCCCGGATGGTGCGGCGCAGGTAGGCGACGTCGCGCGCCCCGAGATCGGATTCGATCTCGCGGCGCAACGAGTCGAGCTCGGCGCCGAGCGCCTCGACGTCGGCGTCACTCAGGTGCGCGTACTCGCGGATATCGGTGATAGCCATCGTGGTCCATTATTGCGCGTTCGGTGAATGTTCACACACTGTGGCGGGGCAGGGCCGGATCAGGCCGCGGCGGCCGGTCGCCGCTGCCCGGAGGCGTCCGACGCGGCCAGGGCTCGCACGTTCTTGCGTGCCCGGCGCCTGCGTCGCAGCCCGACGAGCGCCGAGCGCAATCCGCGACGACGACCGGTGACCGGGTCGACGGTCCCCACCAGGCGTTTCGACGGATCCTCTGCCTTGAACCGCAGTTCGGACGCGGTCTCGGGCGCATCGTCGGCCGTGGCGAGCAGGAACCGGTCCGGCAACGAGAGCTTGGCGATCGTGCGCCACGCTTTGAGGTACTGCAGCGGCAGCGAGCCGGTCGTGTAGGGAAGGTCATACTTCTCGGCGAGCGCCTGCACGCGCCGGGAGATCTCCGGGAGACGGTTGCTGGGCAGATCCGGGAACAGATGGTGCTCGATCTGGTACGAGAGATTGCCCGACATGAACCCGAGAACCGGTCCGGAGTGGAAGTTCGCGCTGCCCAGCATCTGCCGCAGGTACCACTCCCCCTGTGTCTCGCTATCCATGTCCTTCTTGGTGAACTTCTCCGCACCGTCGGGGAAGTGTCCGCAGAAAATCACCGCGTTGGTCCACAGGTTGCGGATGATGTTGGCCAGCAGGTTCGCGCTGGCCGTCTTGCGGGCCGCCTCCGGCGAGCGCGTCACCGCGCCGACGATCGCCGGGTAGAGGGCGTAATCCTTGCCGACCTGGCGACCGATCTTGGCGCCGACGTCGCGCAGGTCGGCCCGAAACTCCGCCTTCTGCTCGGGCGTCTTGCGCTTGCGGCCGAGTTCGAGGTGCTGGGCGGCGACGCCGTATTCGAAGAACATCGCCAGGAAGGTGTTGTAGACGAGGTTGCCCAGGTAGAAGGGCCGCCACCGCTGGTCACGGGTGACGCGCAGCAGTCCGTAGCCCACGTCGTCGTCCATCCCGAGCACGTTGGTGTACTTGTGGTGGATGTAGTTGTGGGTGTGCTTCCAGTGCGCCGACGGACCGGTGTTGTCCCACTCCCACGTCGTCGAGTGCACCTCGGGATCGTTCATCCAATCCCACTGGCCGTGCATGACGTTGTGGCCGAGTTCCATGTTCTCGATGATCTTCGCGGCGCCGAGGGTCGTGGCACCGGCCCACCACAGGCCGCGGCGGCGGCCGCCGGCGATCATCACGCGACCGGCGAGGTCGAGTCCGCGCTGCAACCGGATGGTGTTGCGGATGTAGCGGGCGTCGCGCTCGCCGCGATCGGATTCGATATCGGCGCGGATCTGATCGAGCTCGGCTGCCAGCGCTTCGACGTCGGCGTCAGTGAGGTGGGCATACTCGGGGATGTCGGAGATCGCCATCTTCGTCCTAACCTACGGTTTCGTAACTTACGCAAGCGTAGGTTACGCTAGCGGAGGTTGTCCAGCCCCCCGATAATCGATCGAAAAGTCCCCGGAAAGGAGACGGCAGGTGAGTTGGCGCGAGCGCTTCGAGGCGCCGGTACGCGATGTCGCCGCACGCCACCGTGGCACGAACTGGGTGCGCGCGGCAGTCGCGCGAATCACGACGCCGCTGCTGCCCGACGACTATCTGCACCTCGCCAACCCGTTGTGGTCGGCCCGCGAGCTGCGCGGTCGCGTCGTCTCCGTCCGACGCGAGACCGCCGACTCCGCGACGATCGAGATCAAGCCCGGCTGGGGGTTCTCCTTCGACTATCAACCCGGCCAGTACCTCGGTATCGGCGTCGACGTCGGCGGTCGCTGGATCTGGCGCTCGTACTCGCTGACGTCTGCCCCCGAGCGCGCGGAACGGACGCAGACCGTGTCGATCACGGTCAAGGCGATGCCCGAGGGATTCCTCTCCTCCCACCTGGTCAAAGGCCTCAAGCCGGGCACGATCGTGCGGCTGGCGGCTCCGGCCGGCGAGTTCGTGCTTCCCGAACCACTACCGGAGAAGCTGCTGTTCCTCACTGCCGGCAGCGGTGTGACGCCCATCATCTCGATGCTGAGGACCGTCGCTCATCGCAAGCAGCGCACCGACATCGTGCTGATCCACTCGGCACCGAGCCCCGACGACGTCCTGTTCGGCGACGAACTCGCCGGCTACGCCGAGAGCGGGCTCGTCGATGTCCACCTCCACCACACGGTCGACTCGGGGCGTCTCACCGAGGTCGACGTCGAGACGATCTGCGCGGACTGGGCACAGCGGGAGACGTGGGCGTGCGGGCCGGCCGGGTTCCTCGACCTGATGTCGGGCATGTTCGACCGGGCCGGTGCCGCCGAGCACCTGCACCTGGAACGATTCGCGCTCGAGCGCGGAGCCGCCGGCGACCAGGGCGGCGAGGTGACGTTCACTCGCAGCGGCAAGACGACGACCGTGGACGGCGCGACGACCCTGCTGGAGGCCGGTGAGGCCTCGGGTGTGCTCATGCCGTTCGGCTGCCGGATGGGGATCTGCCAGAGCTGCGTCGTCCCCGTCGAGGCCGGGGTGGTCCGCGATCTGCGCACGGGCGTCGAACATGTTGCGGGCGAACGCATTCAAACCTGCGTCAGCGCCGCCGCGGGTGACTGCTCGCTCGACGTCTGAGTCCCTCGCGCGGAGCGCTCAGAGCAACTCGAGCAGGAACGGCAGCTCCTGCGTCGCGTACCAGCCGAGGTCGTAGTCTTCGACGTCCCCGATGGCGAGTTCGGCGTCGAGGTCGCCGAGATCCGCCGCATCGACGGCGGCAACCGCCGCGCGCACCGCCGCTTCGGCGTCGGCGCCGTCCACGTGGACGGCCGCGATACTCGCCCGTGGGACCGGACCGGCCAGCCGTACGACCGCCGCGTCGAGATCGGGACGCAGGGTGGCATCGTCGACGTCGGCGGCGACCACGACGCGACGGGGCGGGAGAGCCGTCTGAGGCTCGGACGCCTCGGGCTCGCTCACGTCGCCGTCGAGGAGGCGCAGGCTGGCGCGCGCCGCTTCGCGCATCGCCGCCTCGGCCAGTTCCTCGTCGTCACCGGCCGTGTACGCCTCGCGCAGCGCGGGCGTCAACGCGAATGCCGTGCCTCCGACCGGCACCAGCTCGCCAGTGGAATTCAATGTTTGGAGCATCGCCAGCGTCGCCGGGATGTAGACCCGCATCACTGTCCCCCGTCGTCTGTTCCGCGCTCGGGGCGCAGCTCGTCGAAAGCATCATGGGTGTAGTCGACCATCGCGGGCAAATCGACGAGGACGTCGCGGTCGCCGAGGAAGGCGAACTCGACTCGGTCCGTGTACGTCAGCACCGAGATAGCCAGCGCACGGTCCGCCATCAACGAGGGCACGGCGAACAGGTCCCGTACCGGCACACCGCGCAACCAGCGCTGACCGATCGGCGCCGGAGCGACCGAGATGGGCAGGTTGTAGGTGTGGCGGTTCCAGCTGGTGAAGAAGCGCGATGCGAGATCGCCGAACGGCACGACGCCCAGATCCGAGAGCATCGGAGTCACGCGGCCCGACTTGCGGGCGGCCGAGTGCGCGTTCCGCGCGGCGAACCCGGCCACCTGGGCGATGACGACGGACGGATTGGCTTCGCCCACCGGGAGATCGGTGACGAAACCCGGCCCGTCGCCGCCAACCCAACTGTCGTCGTCCGCACCGGCGGACGGCGCTTCGGCTTCGTCATCCGCTGCGCGCCCGTCGAGCGGCAGCACGACGCGGACCGTGTCGCCCGCGGCGAGCGTGTCGGTGTAGGAGAGCATCCAGCGGCGCAGCACACCGGTGAGGATCGCCAACTCGACGTCGCCCAAGGAACATCCGTGGTGCTCGGCGATCCGCGCCGCCTCGGTCGATGACACCGACGCGACCGCGAACGTCCGGGTCGAGGACGTCGAATGATTCAGGGGGCTGTGCGGCGCGGCGTTGGCTACCTGCGAAATGGCCTCGGTGACTTGGGCGACCGACGATTGCGCGAGCGAACGCAATCCGGCCACCGGACCGTTGCCTCCGACGATGTTCTCGACCATTTCTCCCGGTCGCGCCAGTCCTTCGGTGATCGCCCCCATCGCCAACTGGGCACTGCTCGGCGCGATCCTGGGCATCCACAGGTCCTCGGTCGCGTCAGCCGCATCGGGCTGGCCGTCGAGCAGGATCTGGCTGAGTTCCACCGAATCCGGTCCGACCATGCAACGATGCGTCTTCGTCAGCACCGCCAGGCCGCCGTCGGCCAGCCCTTCGATCAGATACATCTCCCACAACGGTCGCTTGCGATCCAGCGGCCGGGACAGCACCCGGCCCACGAGGTCTTGAAGTTGCTCGGCACCCCCGGGCTGCGGCAGACCGGCCCGGCGGATGTGGAAGTTGATGTCGAAATCGGCGTCGTCGACCCAGACCGGGCGCGCGAGTCCCAGCACCACCGGCTTGACCATCTGCCGGTAGCGGGGGGCGAACTGGATCCGTCCTTCGACCAGCGCGACCAGCGACTGGTAGTCCAGGCCCCCGCCCTTCGCCGCGGCGGCCGGATCCACCACGATCAGCGTCCCGACGTGCACGGTGGAGCCACCCTCATCGAGGAAGTAGTACATCGCTTCGCGCGGGGTCAGCCTATTCACCATGATGACGCGATCCTATCGGCAGGTGCGGCCGTGCGGGTCGGCTCGCCCTCGGAAGTGGCGACCCTCAGTCCAGCATCAGCCCCTGAACCCGCCAGCGCGGCTTGGCACGCTCCGAGGCGTCGGCCACGGTGCCCCTCCCCGACGGCTTCGCGGTGACGATCCGGCCCGCGAAGGCGCGGACGCGCTCGCCACAGGAGTAGCTGCCGTAGAACTCGGCCTGCCCGTCATCGGTGAGCTGGATGTGCACGCGCCGCAGGCGCATTCCGGCCGTTCCCGGTCGCGTGGCTGCGCCGGAGCCGAATCGGGCCCGGCCCTTCGTGACGACATGGTCGATGACCGGCTGCGCGGCCAGGGGACGCAGAGCGGTGACCGGTCGCCGGCCATCGACGACTTCGAGCACGACGGTCATCGCGGCGATGGCGAACTCGCGCGCCGAGATCGCAATCTGATCGGACGGCCGCTGGTCCGCAGACGTGGTGAGCGGCACCGACCGCAGGACCCGCTCCGGCCGGCGCTGTGGCGGACCTCCCGTGGCGCAGTCACACGGCTCGGCCCACCGTCCGGGATGTTCGAACGGCGGGGCCGGGCGTAGCACGACGTGGCTGGTCTCCATATACATGGGACGCAGCGCAGACCCGATCGGTTCCATCGAAACCGAAATCGGGCGCCGGTGAAAGCGCTGGTCGACCAAAAGCGCCGAGCCCTCGGACCGTATAGCGACACATCCGCTCGGCACTCTCGGGGGTGAGGCTAGATCTCGCCGTCGCGGAGTCGCCTGTGGGCTCGTCCGTCGTCCAGCTCGTCGCGTGCCTCGGGGTGATCGAGATAAAAGCGCAGGAGCGCGAGCAACGGAGCAGCACCGGTGGCGTACACATCGATGGGCGCTTCCACCGAGTTGTCGGGCGACCGGCCCTGGTACACCCAAAGAGCGATCATTGAGCCGACGAACAGATACGTCCAAATAAGTCGCTTCGCGGCGCCTGCTAGCTCATCCCAGTCAGCCAATTCGGTCCACACATATCAGATGCCTATTCGACTGAAGTGATAGCGCCATCCGTGACCGGATGATTCCGCTGTGGTCAGCGGCGGCGTTTGTTCTTCTTCGCCGCCGGCTTGCCGCGCTTGGCCCGACGATTCCGCCGTGCCGCCGACACCGCTGCCGGATCGCTCACCCCGGCGTCGACCGACTCGTCCTGCGCATCCTCCTCGAAAGCGGCGGCGTCGCCGCTCTCGTCGGGGCCGATGAAGGTCATCGGCACTTCGGCGGGTTCGGCGGGCACTCCCCGCGCACGCAGCGCCGCGGGGACCTTGGACTGGTCGGCCGAGTCGGCGACCGGCCCGGTCGGGAGCGCGGGGCCCGGCTCGGCGACGGGCTCGGTCTCGACCTGGGCGTTGTACAGGAACCCGAGGGTCTCCTCCTTGATGCCCTCGAGCATGCCGTGGAACATGTCGAAGCCCTCGCGCTGGTATTCGACGACCGGGTCGGCCTGGGCCATCGAACGCAGGTAGATGCCTTCGCGCAGGTAGTCCATCTCGTACAGGTGGTCGCGCCACTTGCGGTCGATGACCGAGAGCAGGATGCTGCGCTCGAGCTGGCGCATCGCGCCTTCGCCGGCCATGGCGTCGATCTCGGCCTCGCGCTTCTCGTAGGCCTTGTGCGCGTCGGCGACGAGGATCTCGCGCAGTTCCTCGGGCGCGATGTCGTCGCGCTCGCCGAACTCGTTCTCGCCCAGCACTTCACGCGGGGTGAGAGTGGTCGGATACAGCGACCGCAACGCGGTCCACAGCTCGTCGACGTCCCAGTCCTCGGCATAGCCCTCGGCCGTCGCACCGTCGACGTACGCGCCGACGACGTCGTCGATGAACTGCTGGACCTGCTCGCTGTGGTCCTCTCCCGCGAGGATGGTAGTGCGCTCGCGGTAGATGACCTTGCGCTGCTCGTTCATGACCTCGTCGTACTTGAGGACGTTCTTGCGGACCTCGAAGTTCTGCTGCTCGACCTGCGTCTGAGCCGAGCGGATGGCCTTGGTGACCATCTTCGCCTCGATCGGCACGTCGTCGGGCAGGTTGACCCGGTTCATGATCGTCTCGAGCGCGGCGCCGTTGAACCGTCGCATGAGCTCGTCGCCCAGCGACAGGTAGAACCGGGACTCGCCCGGGTCGCCCTGACGACCGGAACGGCCGCGCAGCTGGTTGTCGATGCGGCGCGACTCGTGGCGCTCGGTACCGAGCACGTACAGCCCACCGGCTTCGCGCACCTCGTCGGCCTCGGCTTCGGCGTTCTCGCGGGCGATCGTGATCGCCTCGTCCCACGCCGCCTCGTACTCCTCGGGCGTGTGCACCGGGTCGAGCCCGGCCTTGCGCAGCCGCGTGTCGGCGATGATGTCGGCGTTGCCGCCGAGCACGACGTCGGTACCGCGCCCGGCCATGTTGGTCGCGACCGTGACGGCGCCGACCCGGCCGGCCTCGGCGATGATCTGCGCTTCCTGCTCGTGGAACTTCGCGTTGAGCACACTGTGCGGGACGTTGCGGCGCTGCAGCTGTCGCGACAGGTACTCCGACCGCTCGACACTCGTGGTGCCGATCAGCACCGGCTGGCCCTTCTCGTGCCGTTCGGCGATGTCGTCGACGACGGCGTCGAACTTCGCCTCTTCGGTCTTGTAGATCAGGTCCGTCTGGTCCTTGCGGATCATCGGCTTGTTGGTCGGGATCGGCAGCACGCCCAGCTTGTAGATCTGGTCGAACTCGGCAGCCTCAGTCTCGGCCGTACCCGTCATGCCCGCGAGCTTGTCGTACATGCGGAAGTAGTTCTGCAGCGTGATGGTGGCGAGCGTCTGGTTCTCCGCCTGGATCTCCACGCCTTCTTTGGCCTCGATCGCCTGGTGGAGCCCCTCGTTGAAGCGGCGTCCGTCGAGCACGCGCCCGGTGAACTCGTCGACGATGACGACTTCGCCGTTGCGGACGATGTAGTCCTTGTCGCGGTGGAAGAGCTCCTTGACCTTGATGGCGTTGTTCAGGTAGCCGACCAGCTGCGAGTTCGCGGCGTCGTAGAGATTGTCGATACCGAGCTGGTCCTCGACGAGATTGACGCCCTCTTCATGCACGCCGACGGTCTTCTTCTTGATGTCGACCTCGTAGTGCACGTCCTTCTTCATCAGCGGCGCCAGGCGCGCGAACTCGACGTACCACTTGCTCGACGAGTCGGCCGGTCCGGAGATGATCAGCGGCGTACGGGCCTCGTCGATGAGGATCGAGTCGACCTCGTCGACGATCGCGAAGTTGTGACCTCGCTGGACCTGCTGATCGAGCGAGTGCGCCATGTTGTCGCGCAGGTAGTCGAACCCGAACTCGTTGTTCGTGCCGTAGGTGATGTCGGCGTCGTATGCCTCTTTGCGCGCCTCCGACGACATCGCCGAGAGGATCACGTCGGTTTCCAGCCCGAGGAAGCGGTGAACGCGGCCCATCCACTCCGCGTCGCGCTTGGCGAGGTAGTCGTTGACGGTCACGACGTGCACGCCCTTGCCGGCCAACGCGTTGAGGTAGGCGGGCAGCACACAGGTGAGAGTCTTGCCCTCACCGGTCTTCATCTCGGCGATGTTGCCGAAGTGCAGGGCGGCGCCACCCATGATCTGGACGTGGAAGTGCTTCTGGTCCAGCACTCGCCAAGCCGCCTCGCGGGCGACCGCGAACGCTTCGGGCAACAGCTCGTCGAGGGTCTCCCCGTCGGCGACGCGCTCCTTGAACTCGTCGGTCTTGGCCCGCAATTCGGCGTCGGTGAGAGCGGCCGTCTCATCCTCGAGCGCCTCGACGTGACCGGCGATCACGTCGAGTCGCTTGACCATCCGGCCCTCGCCGACGCGAAGAAGCTTGTTCAGCACTGGCAATCCCTTGTTGTGTAACCGTGAATGTCTCGGTCGATCTGCGTCCCCCTACGCGGAGGCCGCAGAGCAAGCCCTTTGACATGGTACGGAACGACGGGTCGACGTGCCGCAGCACGTCGCGCTCCAGCGCGTCGGCGAAGGATGCGCGGACTCAGGTCAGCCGGATCAGTCCGTAGTCGAACGCGTGCCTGCGGTAGACGACCGAGGGCCGATCCGTCTCCTTGTCGTGGAACAGGAAGAAGTCGTGTCCGACGAGTTCCATCTCGTAGAGCGCGTCGTCAACGGTCATCGGCACGGCCGGATGCTCCTTGACGCGGACGACCTGTCCGGGCTCGTAGTGGTCGACCGCGTACTTGTCCGCCGGCTCCTGATCGGCCGCCGCCGCCGACTTCGTCGCCTCGGCACTGCCCGCCAGGTCGCCCAGGCCGTTGGCGGTCGCCTCGGCCAGCGACGTCGGGGTCCGCAGACCGTAGTGGATCTCGCGCCGGGACTTGACCCTGCGCAACCGGGAGTCCATGCGGTCCAGCGCCAACTCCAACGCGGCGTAGAAGTTCTCGCCGCCCGCCTGGGCGCGCACCACCGGGCCCTTGCCGATCGCGGTGATCTCCACCTGCTGGCATGCCTTCAGCTGCCTGCGGTTGTTCTCGTGGTAGAGCTGCACGTCGAATCGGAAGATCGACGGGTCCAGGCGCTCGAGGCGAGCGAGCTTGTCCGACACGTACACGCGGTAGTGGTCGGGGATCTCGACGTTGCGGCCGGAGAAGTTGACCGAGGCGTTCGGCTCGACCGGGTTCTCCGAAACGACGGTGCCCGCCGGCCTGGTGAATGCGGCCTTTGCGTCGAACGGCTCCGCCTCGCGCGGCCGGCTGACCTTGGACTCGCGGTGACCCTTGCGGTGAATGACGGACGACATACAACTTCCTCCTACTGGCGGAACAACTCGAAGCGAGGCATGCCAGCCGGACGGCTGACACTCAGTGGCAGCGGCCTCACCTCCCTGTCGCCGCCGGTCTCGCTGACGCGAGCGGACCGTCGTTGTCGCTACCGCGAACGGTGCGGGATGTTGAACTCGACCGTAGTCGCAGTTGCAGTTCGCTGCCAGGTTTTGAACCCCCGTGCGCGTCGCGCGTGTTTAGCTGGGCACGCCCGATGCGGCCGGCCGCACGGAGCAGACGAGAACCGGGGGCTCGAATGGGGGAAGCTGCGCGCCGATTCGCGCCGGGATCGTTGGCGCGGGCACTCGTCGACCTCGTACTCCCCCTGACCTGCGGTGGTTGTGGGGCGCCGGGTGTGCCGTGGTGCGGGCGATGCGATCGCCGGATTTCCGACGCGCCGCGCCTGGTCACGCCCCGGGTCGGCGTCGGTGTGCCCGTGTGGGCGCTGGGCGCCTACCGGGACCCGTTGCGGAGCGCGGTCATCCGACTCAAGGAGCGGGGGCGCCGCGACCTCGTCGAGCCGCTCGGCGCCGCCCACGCCCGCGCGGTCGTCACCCTGGCCCGGTGGGGCGAGATCCCCGACGCCGAACACCTCGTGCTCGTTCCCGCGCCCACGCGTGCCGCGGCCGCCCGTCGTCGCGGCGGCGACCCGGTCGAGGCGATCTGCCGGGCGGCCGCCGCTCATCTCGGCCGGTCGGTGCAGGTGGCGCCAGCGCTGCGCACGGCGGCGTGGGTACGCGATTCCGCCGGCCTGTCCGCCGGGGCCCGCAGCGCCAATCTGCGCGGCGCGATACGAATGCGCCCGCGTGCATCGGCGGCCCTCGCGGTACCGCGGCGCAGCGCGGTCGTCCTCGTCGACGACGTCGTCACCACCGGGGCAACCGCGGCCGAATCGATCCGCGTGCTGGCCGCACACGACATCGACGTCGATGCCGTCGTCGTCCTGGCCGCCGCCGAATGATCCGATCGCGGTGCGGCGTGTCCTGCGCGGCCTACGGCAGCACCGGGATGAGGCCGGCGCCTTTCGCAGCGGGCACGTCCACCCACGTCTGGTCGCGGTTGCCCGTACTGCTCGACAGCACCAGGACCCCGCGGGTGTCGGCCACGTAGGTCGAGGACAGGTTGGCCGCGACGGCGTGGACGGGCGGCGCGAGATTGCCCGAAACCAGCCCGGCGGCGGGCAGTCCCGACAACGGCACCTGGGTCACCGGCGCCTCGGTGGCGTCGCGCGCCACCACCAGCGTCGTCTGCGAAGCCCAGTCCAGGGCGACCGCGCGGTTGCCGATGTTGTAGGCCGCGAATCGCGGATGGGCCAATGCCAGTTGCCCGTCCGGTCGCTCTTCGATCACGGCGAACAGCACCTGGCCGGCGACGATGACGGCGACCCGGACCCCGTCGGGCGAGACCTGCAACTCGCTGATCGGCCCGTGAGCCAGCTCGGTCAGCGCCGCGGTGTCGGCGACCGACGTGCGCATGGCGCCTTCGGCGGCCGTCCATCGCGTCGGCTTACCGTCGACCACGGCCCACACGTCGTTCTTCATCCCGAACGACGGTCGCGTGATCGAGGTACCAGCGGACAACGGTTGCACCGCACCGCCGTACAGGCCCGTCACCAGGGTCGCGCGCGCCGGGCCGGACGGTCCGGGCGGAGCCGACGTCGGCGTCGACGGCGCGCCTGGCGCAGGCGGCGACGCCTGCTGAGCGGGCTGCGCCGGTCTGGCGGTCCGGACCGCGGCGATGCGCGCGCGGTCGCTGCTCAAACTCGCCGACTCGACCTGCTTGCCGTCGTTGAGGTTGCCCGCGACCGGCTTGAGCTGGCCGTCGGCGACGTTGAACAGCTCTCCGCGGCTGATCACGTCGAGCCGGTCCTCTTCACCCGAGACGCCCGTCGGCGAGAACCGCTGCACGTCGCTCACCCTGATGCCGTCGGGGTGCTGCGGCAGGAGCGGGGCCCCGTTCCACGTGATGGCGTAGGGCGCGGGCGCGTCGGCGCTGCTCAGCGTCCACACCGTCTGCGCGGCGATCAGCGTGCGCTCGGCCTCCGACGGCGAGGTCGTCCCCTTCAGATCGACCCGCACGCCGCCTTCGTCGCGCGGGGCCACCTCGCCGAGTTCCGTCTTGAGCGGAATCGACGAAGCGGTGGCGCGCACCAGGTCGAGGCTGGGGCCGGCGAGCAGCCGCGCCATGACCGACGACGGGCCGGTCTGCCCGACGTAGAACCACCGCGGATCACCGACCAGCCGCTGGTGGTCGCGGTCGGTGAAGTACAGCGTGACCAGGCGATAGGTGGACTCGAACTGAGCGCGATCGAGCAGCACGCCCGCCGGCAGCGGGCCGTCGATGCGCCACCCGGTCGGCGTGTGCGCGAGGCGCAGCCGCGCCTCCACGCGGCCGGTCGCGGGGAGCAACTGCCCGTTGACCTTCAACGAAGCTGTGTTGTCCCCGATCACCCGCACGGTCGCCTCGTCGTCGGTCCGCGAGTCGACGAGCACGTTGATGTTGCTGAGGACCGCCGTGTCGCCGCGATCGTCCCAGCGGGCGCCGTTGGCCTGGGTGAGGTAGGCGCGAGCGGCCGAATGGGCGGCGGTCGGATCGGCGGTGGCCTGCAAGAATCCGTGCACCAGCGATTCCGGATCGGTCGCCGAGTCGGGTTTGGGCAGCGGCTGCGCGGCCGGCTGTCGTTCGAAACTCTTCAGCGGCTGCGGCGACGAGTCGGTCGGAATCGCCACGCAACCCGTCGCCATGACGGCCACGACGGCGAGGACAGCCATCATCGCCGCACGCCGGCGGGGCCGTGCGACACGGGTCATCATCGGGCACCTCCGGTCGACGAGGATCCACCGCGCACATCGAACGGGCGCAGCGGCAGCGGGCTGCCCAGGACCTTGTGACCGCGCTTGAGCGGCAGCGTCAGCCGGAAGTTCGCACCTCGCCCGGGTTCTCCCCAGGCCTCCAGGCGGCCCGCGTGCAGGTGGGCATCCTCGACGCTAATCGCCAACCCGAGGCCGGTGCCGCCAGAACGCCGGTACCGCGACGGATCGGAGCGCCAGAATCGGTTGAACACCAGCTTCTCCTCCCCCGGGCGCAAGCCGACGCCTTGATCGCGAACGGTCACCGCGACGGCGTCACCGTCGGTACGCATGGTGAGTGTGACCGGCCGCTGCTCGGAGTGGTCGATCGCGTTGGCGAGGAGATTGCGCAGAATCCGTTCGACGCGGCGCGGGTCGATCTCGGCGATGACCGGCTCGGCGGGCAGATCGATGATCAGCTCCGTCCCGGTCTCGTCGGCCAGGTGGCGCACCGTCGACAGCGCCGCTTCGATCGGGATGGACATCGGCATCTGCTCGGCGGCCAATTCGGCCATGCCGGCGTCGTGGCGGGAGATCTCCAGCAGTTCGTTGAGCAGCGTCTCGAAGCGGTCGAGTTCCTTGTCGAGCAGTTCGACGGAACGTTTCCGCACCGGATCGAGGTCGTCGCGCCCCTCGTACAGCAGATCCGACGCCATCCGCACCGTCGTCAGCGGGGTGCGCAGCTCGTGGGAGACATCCGAGGTGAACTGGCGTTGCAGACCGCCGAATTCCTCCAGGTGGGTGATCTGCCGCTGCAGGCTCTCGGCCATGTCGTTGAACGACATCGCCAGCCTTGCCATGTCGTCCTCGCCGCGCACGGGCATGCGCTCGGACAGGCGCCCGCCGGCGAAGCGGACGGCGACCCGTGCCGCCGACCGCACCGGCAGCACGACCTGGCGCGACACCAGCCACGCGATCGCGGCGAGCAGACCGAGCAGCACGATGCCGCCGGTCAGCAGAGTGCGGAACACCAGGTTGACGGTGTCCTGCTCGGCGGTGAGCGGGAACACCAGATACAGCTCCAGCCCGGGGACGGCCGAGTTCGTCGGCGTGCCGACCAGCAGTGCGGCGGTGTTCGCGCCGCCGGTCGTCTCCACCGTCGAATACTGGTAGGCGACCTGGCCGCTCTGCACCATGGTCCGCAAGTTCTGCGGGATCGCGGCGACCGGTCCGACACCGGTGTCGGCGGATTCGTTGCCCGGCCCGCGCACCAGCAACACCGTGTCGAACGCGCCCACGGCCCGCGATCCCGGCCCCGACTCGGCGGCGTCGCGCTCGGTCAGCAGGGCACGCGTCTGGCGCAGCCGGGTGATGATCGGAGTCGACGGGTCGGGGCTCGCCATGTCCCGCTCGACGACGGCCCGCGCACGGTCGATCTCCTCGCCGGCCGCGACCAGCTTGGCGTCGAGAAGACTGTTGGTGATCTGGGACATGAGGACGAATCCCAGGATAAGGAGCACCACCAACGACAGCGCCAGCGTCGATACGACGACGCGCAATTGCAGAGACCGCCGCCAGATGCTGCCGAAACTGTGCCCGAGCCGGGCCAGTGTCTGACGCAGTCGGGCGGTGGCACTGTTGGGGCGGCGCGGGCGGGGAGTTCGGGTCCGCCCTC
The DNA here is from genome assembly GCF_000241265.1 of Gordonia araii NBRC 100433. Taxonomy (GTDB): domain Bacteria; phylum Actinomycetota; class Actinomycetes; order Mycobacteriales; family Mycobacteriaceae; genus Gordonia; species Gordonia araii. The sequence goes on along the minus strand of NZ_BAEE01000050.1, from coordinate 20,190 downwards.
CACGCTCGCTCACGGCGGACCGGCTTTGTAGCCGACACCCCTCACGGTCAGGACGATCTCCGGGTTCTCCGGATCCGTCTCCACCTTCGCGCGCAGGCGTTGCACGTGCACGTTGACCAGACGCGTGTCAGCAGGGTGGCGATAGCCCCACACCTGCTCCAGCAACACGTCACGGGTGAACACCTGACGGGGCTTGCGGGCGAGCGCGACGAGAAGGTCGAACTCCAGCGGGGTCAGGGAGATCGGCTCGCCGTCGCGGGTCACCTTGTGTGCGGGGACATCGATCTCCACCGGACCGATCGACAACATCTCGGCCGGCTCGTCATCGGTGCGACGCAGACGCGCCCGGATGCGAGCGACGAGCTCCTTCGGCTTGAAGGGCTTGACCATGTAGTCGTCGGCGCCCGATTCCAGGCCGAGGACGACGTCGACGGTGTCGGACTTCGCGGTCAGCATGACGATCGGCACACCCGAATCCTGCCGCAGAACTCGGCAGACGTCGATGCCGTTCATGCCCGGCAACATCAGGTCGAGGAGCACGAGGTCGGGGCGGATCTCGCGCACAGCGGTCAACGCTTGGGTCCCATCGGCCACATGGAAGGGCTCGAACCCTTCGCCGCGAAGCACGATGGTCAGCATCTCCGCGAGGGCGGCGTCGTCATCGACGACGAGGACACGTGGCTTCATGCGCTCCATAGTGACACTGCTGTGATCTTTTGTTCGGATTGACGCGCCGATAGCGCGGACGTGCGGTCGGGCGAAGCAAATGGGAGATCGATCGGTAGTGTCGTGGATCGTGTCAACGTTCATCACCGTCGAAGGGCTCGACGGCGCGGGGAAGCGCACTCTCGTCGACGGTTTGCGACGGCAATGGGAGGCCGACAGCGTGCGCGTCACGACGATCGCCTTTCCGCGCTATGGCGAGTCAGTGCACGCCGACCTCGCGGCGGAGGCCTTGCGCGGCGAGCACGGCGACGTCACCGACAGCGCCTACGCGATGGCGCTGCTGTTCGCCCTCGACCGTCGCGAAGCGGCCCCCGCGTTGCGCGAGCTGATCGCCGGGCACGACGTCGTGATCGCCGATCGCTACGTCGCGTCGAATGCGGCGTACACGTCGGCGCGGCTGGCCGAAGAATCGGTGAGCGGCGCCGTCGCCGCGACCGAATGGGTGCGCACCCTGGAGTTCGAGCGCTTCGGGTTGCCCGTCCCCGATTGGCAGCTCTTCCTGGGCGTGCCGGTCGAGGTGGCAGCGCAGCGCGCCGTCTCGCGCGCGGAGCACGATGCCAGTCGCGATCGCGACCGCTACGAACGCGATGCCGCGCTGCAGGAACGCGTCGACGAGGCCTATCGCGGGCTGGCCGCGGCACAGTGGGTGTCGCCGTGGCGGGTGCTGAGCGGCGACCCGGAGCCGGGACTGGCCGCCGACCTCCTCGCCTGACCCGGCAAATCAGTAGCGGTAATGCTCGGGCTTGTAGGGCCCCTCGACGTCGACGCCGATGTACTCGGCCTGCTCCTTGGTGAGCTTCGTCAACGAACCGCCCAGGGCCTCGACGTGGATGCGCGCGACCTTCTCGTCGAGGTGCTTGGGCAAGCGGTACACCTCGTTGTCGTACTCGTCGTTCTTCGTCCACAGTTCGATCTGTGCGATCACCTGGTTGGAGAAGCTGTTGCTCATGACGAACGACGGGTGGCCGGTGGCGTTGCCCAGATTCACCAACCGCCCCTCGCTCAGCACGATGATGCAGTGGCCGTCGGGGAAGATCCACTGGTCGACCTGCGGTTTGATATTGATCCGGCGCATACCGTCGGCGGATTCGAGACCGGCCATGTCGATCTCGTTGTCGAAGTGGCCGATGTTGCCGAGAATCGCCTGGTTCTTCATCTTCTGCATGTGCTCGAAGGTGATGATGCCCAGGTTGCCGGTCGAGGTGATGACGATGTCGGCATCGGCGATGGCCTGCTCCACGGTGACGACGTCGAAGCCGTCCATCAGTGCCTGGAGCGCGTTGATCGGGTCGATCTCGGTGACCTGCACCCGGGCGCCCTGCCCGGCGAGAGATTCAGCGCATCCCTTGCCGACGTCGCCGTAGCCGCAGATCAGCACCTTCTTGCCGCCGATGAGGACGTCGGTGCCGCGGTTGATGCCGTCGATCAGCGAGTGGCGGGTGCCGTACTTGTTGTCGAACTTGGACTTGGTGACCGAGTCGTTGACGTTGATCGCAGGGAAGGCCAGGTCGCCGGCGGCCGCGAACTGGTAGAGCCGCAGGACGCCGGTGGTGGTCTCCTCGGTGACGCCCTTGACCGACTCGGCGATGGCCGTCCACTTGCCCTTGTCGACCTCGAAGCGGTCGCGCAGCAGGTTGAGGAAGACCTTGTACTCGGCCGAGTGGTCGTCGTCGGCCGGCGGCACGACACCGGCCTTCTCGAACTCGGCGCCGCGCAGCACGAGCATCGTCGCGTCCCCGCCGTCGTCGAGGATCATATTGGCCGGCGCCGGATTGCCCTCGGAATCGTCGGGCCAGGTGAGCATCTGCTCGGCGCACCACCAGTACTCCTCGAGGGTCTCGCCCTTCCAGGCGAAGACCGGCACACCCTTCGGCTCGTCGACCGTGCCGTGCGGCCCGACGACGACGGCGGCGGCCGCATGGTCCTGGGTGGAGAAGATGTTGCACGACGCCCAACGGACCTGCGCGCCCAGGGCGACGAGGGTCTCGATCAGAACAGCCGTCTGCACCGTCATGTGCAACGAACCGGAGATCCGCGCACCTTTCAGCGGTTGCACGTCGGCGTACTCGCGGCGCAGTTCCATCAAACCCGGCATCTCGTGCTCGGCGAGGTCGATCTCTTTGCGGCCGAAGGCTGCTTCGTCCAGGTCGGCGACCTTGAAGTCGATTCCGTTCCGGTTGTCGGCGCTCAACTTGGACTTGGACACGAGGCTCATTCGCTCCCCTACTCAGATGCCCCCGGACGCGCGTCGTCGGCGGGCGGTGCACGGTCGCAGACCAGGCTATCGTGTCGGGTCAGTCGCCGCCCGCGGCGGGCAGCTCACCGCGTTCCCGACGACCGACCATCGAATGACGCATGCTGTAGGCGAAGTACACGACGACACCGAGCGCCATCCACGCGACAAACCGAATCCAGGTCAGCGCGGTGAGGTTGAGCATCAGCCACAGACAGGCGACGATCGCCAGGACGGGGATCACCGGGCCACCGGGCACCGTGAACCCACGTTTCAGGTCGGGCCTCATCCGCCGCAGCGCGAGAACCCCGGCCGCCACCACCACGAAGGCGAACAACGTTCCGACGTTGACCATCTCCTCGAGGCGATCCATCGGAAAGACCGCGGCCAACAATGCCACGCCGACCGCGACGATCACCGTCAGCCGTAGCGGGGTGCCGAACCGCGCACTCGTGACCGACGCTGACCGGGGAATCAGTCCATCGCGACTCATCGCGAATAGGACCCGGATCTGGCCGAGCAACAGCACCATGACCACTGTCGTCAGGCCGATCAGCGCGCCGATGCCGACCAGCTTCTCCGCCCAGTCGGCACCGTGGAGCGCAAAGGCGTCGGCCAGCGTCTTGTGGTCCTTCGTGCCGTCCGGGTTCACGGTGGTCTTGAGATCCTTGTAGGGCGCCATGCCCGTGACGACGATCGAGACCGCCACATAAAGGACCGTCACGATGACCAGCGAGCCGATGATTCCACGCGGGATGTCGCGACTGGGATTGCGCGTTTCCTCCGCGGTCGTCGCGACGACGTCGAAGCCAATGAAGGCGAAGAAGACGATCGACGCGGCCGCGAGAACCCCGTACCAACCGTACGCCGATCCTCCGCCGCCGGTGATCAGCGAGAACAGCGTCGAGTCGACACCGGGCTCATGATCACCCGGCACACTCTGCGGCACGAACGGCGTGTAGTTCTTCTTCTCGATGAAAAAGATGCCGGCGACGATGAAGAACAGCACGACGGACACCTTGATGACCGTGACGACAGCGGTGAACAACGACGACATCCGGGTCCCGATGGCCAGCAGCGTCGCCATCGCCGCGATGACCAACAACGCCCCCCAGTCGACCGACAGCTGGCTCGACCCGATTGAGACGGCAGCGGTCCCCGACACGCCGATGACGTTGTCGAGGTAGGACGACCAAGCCTTGGCCAGCACCGCCGAGCCGACCGCGAACTCCAACACAAGATCCCAACCGAGGACCCAAGCAAGAAACTCGCCGAAGGTGGCATAGCCGAAGGTGTAGGCGCTGCCCGCGACCGGCACGGTAGACGCGAATTCCGCGTAACAGAGCGCGGCCAGCGCGCACGCGACGGCGGCCATCACGAAGGACAGCGAGATCGCCGGCCCGGCCTTGTCGCCCGCCATCTGCGCGGCGACCGCGAAGATCCCCGCCCCGATGACGACCGAAACGCCAAATACGACGAGGTTCCATGCGCTGAGATTTCGCCGGAGCCGACGACCCGGCTCGTCGGTGTCGGCGATCGACTGCTCGATGGACTTCGTGCGCAGCAGTGGGTTGCTCATCGCGCTCCCGGGATTCGGTGGTCAACGGCGTCGTACTTCGGTTGCCCGTAGACGCTAGCGCACTGAAACCGCCGGCACCGGCTGATGCTGTGACAGTCGTGTTACGTCTGGGCCTCGCCCGGCGCAGGTTGCTCGGAGGGCGCGGGCTTGTGCGGCTTGACCACGTGCACGATTCCCGCCACCACGGAGCCGACGACGAAGCCGAGGATGGCGGAGAAGAAGGTATTCACCAGCCAGCCGACGAAGCCGCCGAAGAACGGCGCGGCGTGGGCCGCCTTCTCCTGGAGGTGGTGCACGAAGTCGTAGAGCGGGTCCCAGCCGAGCTCATGAATCCCGTTGAGCACAATGTGACCGCCGACCCACAACATGGCGATGACACCGACGTAGGACAGCACAGCCATGAGGACGGGCATCGCGCGCACCAGGTACCGACCGGTGCGCCTCGCCAGCTTGCTGCGTCGCCGCACCATCGCCAGCCCGACGTCGTCCATCTTCACGATCACCGCGACGACCCCGTAGACGAGGGCGGTGATGAAGAAGGCGACGACGACCAGGGCGCCGAGACGCATCCAGAAGCTCTCGTCGGCCACTTCGCTCAGGGCGATGACCATGATCTCGGCGGAAAGGATGAAGTCGGTGCGGACGGCTCCGCCGACCAGGGTCTTCTCCTGATCGGGCCCCGCCTGCGCGGCGGGCGTCTGCACCTCCGAGTGATGGCCGGTGATCTTCTCCCAGATCTTCTCGGCGCCCTCGAAGCAGAGGTACGTTCCACCGATCATGAGCAGCGGCGTCAGCGCCCATGGCGCGAATTGGCTGAGCAGCATGATCGCCGGGAGGATGAAGACGAGCTTGTTGCGGATCGAGCCACGCGCGATCTTCCCGATGATCGTCAGCTCGCGCTTGGGCGAGATGCCCTGCACGTAGCGCGGGGTGACGGCAGCGTCGTCGACGATGACGCCCACCGCCTTCGTGCTCGCCTTGCCGGCGGCAGCACCGACGTCGTCGATGGAGGCGGCGGTCAGCTTCACCAGCATTGCGACATCGTCGAGGAGCGCCGCGAGTCCTCCGGCCATCGGTGCGGACCTTTCGTTGTGGGACAGACCCCACGAAGCTTAGGCGCACGCCGATGCGGACGCGCGACGCCCGGCCGATTCCCCTCGTGGCGACGCCGGAACGACCGCCGCCACCCGCGTGGGTGGCGGCGGCCCCCGACGAATCAGACCGCGAAGGTGCGACCCACCCGCATGTCGGTGTTCCCCATCGTCGAAGACGCTTTGGAGACCGCATTGCTCAGGTTGTTCAGGCGACCGCGTGACTCGTCGAAAACGCGATCCCAGTGGGCTTGAGCCTCCTGGTAGGCCTGCGCGCCCTGCACGGACTGCCAGTGCGAGGCCAAGGCGTTCACCTGGGTGCGCAACTGGCCCGACAACTGTTCGAGTCGGGCGAAGTTACGGTTCAGGTCGCTGGTCAACGCGTCGAGCGCGCCGAAGTCGTACTGGATGACACTCATGGTTCTCCCCTCCCCGCCGTCTCAGACGGCCAACGAACCGGTGATGGTCGCCGCACCCGAGTCGTCTTCGTCGCCGTAGCCGGCGAACGACGAGGTCAGTTTGGCCTTGATGTCCTCAAGCGCGACGTTCAGCTTGGTGGCACTCGCGCTCCAGTCGGCATGCGTCGTGTCATACGCCCCCGACGCCCTCCCCTTCCAGGTGGTCGCGGCGTTCTGCGACGCCTGCTGGATGGCGCGAATCACCTGCTGCATTTCATCGACGATCCCGGCGACCGACTTGGTCGACGCCATCGACGCCGCGACGTCGAGGTTGAGCCCTGATCCGGGCATGGTGTTCCCCCTTCTTTCTCGGTCCGGATCACACGGTTGTGCGATCCGAGTCTTTCGTCGGCTCCCCGCACACCCGCACCTGGTCGTGGGTGGTCAACTCCGCCCAGGTCAGTGGTTCGTCGGAAGCGTCGTCGACGGCGGCGAGCGGCACGGTGAACGCGGTATCCGTCGACGCGGAGGCACCGCGCGACGAGCCAGCAGTCCCCGCGGGCGGCGCCACTGGCCCCACCCCGCCGACGCGGTGCGCGGGGTCACCCGCCGCGGTCTGCGACTGACGTTGCCCGTCCCCACTCCGGGCGTCACCCACCACACGGCCGCCGGCGAATCGGGGTGCGGAAAAGGCGCCGAGGACCCGGGGTACCGATGCGGCGACGGCTCCGCCAGCACCCCCGGAGGCCCCACGGCTAGCGGTTGCCGGCGCACTCGCGCCGTCCGCACGCGTAAGCACCGGGGCGGGCAGCGGTGGGCGCGGAGTGGTCGCCGCCTCGGTCGACGAGCGTTCGTAGTCGGCCATCACCCTGGCGGCGGCAGCAGCCGATTCCGCCAGCGCACGTTCGGAGCGGGCCACACCACCGGTCATCATGGCGGCGAATCCGATCGTGTTGCCGAGCGCCACGACGCGAGCACGAGCATCGTCGAGCACCGCGGCGGCCGGCATCGACAACCTGGCCGCCTCGACCGCACTCATCGCCGCACGAGCGAGGTCGCGTTCCTGCTGGGCCCGGCGCGCAAGCGCGTCGAGCCACCCCGGCAACCGGCCGAGCACCGTCACCGCCTGGCTCGCGCCCGGAGAGTCCCAATGCGCCGATATCGCCGCGGCGGCCCGGCGGGTGCGGATCACCAGCGCGGCCAGGTCGTCGGCCGCGCTCGCCCAGGCCTGTGCGCAGTCACCGAGCGGAATCGGCCCGGCCCCGGCCATCAAATCAGCGCGCAGTCGCTCGGCCGGGCGTGCCGACCAATCAACGCCGGTGAAACCGGTCCGCGGGTCCACGGGTCAGACCTCGGCGGCGTCGGCCGCCCTCATGGCCTCGGCCTGGGAGCGCAAGGCGACGGCGAAGGCCCGGAGCTGCGCGGCTCCGTCGGCAGCGTCGACACCCAGGCGCTCTCCCGCGCTGCGCAATGCCCCTGCTACCGCCCGGCTGACTTCGTCGTCGCCGGCGGACGACGGAGCGAACCCGGCGGCGCGGTCAGCGACCAAGGTGTCGAGACACGACGCGACGTCGTCGAGTGCCTTGGCAACATCGGCCATGGCCGACAGGTCGGCGGTCAGATTCGACGTCATGACAACAACTCCTCCTTGAGTGCCGCGAGCCTTTCGCTCGTCGTATCGACATCTGCCGCGGGATCGGATGGCGGACGCTGATCGTCCCCGAACACGGCAGGCGCCCAGGTCTGGTCGCAGTCGGCGACGGCCTCGTCGGATCGGGGAACGATCGCCGCACCGCCGACGACTCGTCCCATCGCATGGGCACCGAGCGCACCGGCCGCTCCCATCGGTGCGACCGCTGCCCCCGATCCCGCGGTCGCCGTCGCACCCGGCGTCGCATGAGGCGCGACGGATACCGCCGCCGGCTCCGTGCCTCCCGGCACCGGGGTGCGGGCGCTGTATTCGGCCGTCACCTCCCGGGCGACGCCGAGGCCGCTGGCACGCCCACCGCCGCCCATCCCGGAAACCGCGGATCCCCGCACACCGGCGAGCCCGGTGGCGCCGTCGCGCTGCCCGTCGGTTCGACAGTTTCCAGACTTGTCTTTCTCAGCTCGGGTACCCGTCCGGTCGGCCGCCGATTTCACCGCCTTCGCCCCGACGGTGCCGCGGGCACCGGCCGCCAGTGCCGAGCCGAGCACCCCGGTCGCGGCCTTCAACGGCCCGGCCACCGAGTCGAGGACCGTCGCGGCGATTCCGAAGGGCGAGCTTCCCGCTGCCGGAGCGCCGCCGACCGCGACGGGCGCACCGTTGGCCGCCATCGTGGCGGTCGGCGCGAGCAGCTGGACCTTGGTCGCGGTGACCACCGCGGTCGCCTCGGCGAGCCCCGCGCCGATGGCGGCGAGCGCGGCAGCCTGGCCCGGTGGGGTCCAGATGACCGGCATCGTCGCTGCCACCAAACCGACGGTCTTGACGATAACCGCCTGCAACGCGGCGAGTCCCGTCGCCACGATGCCTCCGGCCGCGGTGATGTCGACCGACATCGCGCTGCCCTGCCGCGACACCATCGCGGTCTCCGCCGCCGTCTTCCCCATCTTCGCGGCAGCCGTGGTCGACGCCGCACCGGTCCACACCTGGTCGACCGCGCGGAGGGCGGCGGTGGTCCCCTGCACCGTGAGATCGAGCAGGGTGGACAGGCCGCTGAAGATCTTGCTCGGGTCACCGGCACCGGCGAGGTCGGCGGTTCCGAACGCCCCGAGCAGGTCGGTGAGCGGCTTCAGCAGAGCGGTCAGGTCGAGCACCGGCAGCGGCGGCAATCCGGGCAGCGGCGGCAAGGGAGGCACGGCGGGCAACGACGGCAGTCCGAGCGACCTCAGCACCTGCGACACCGGCGCGTCGAGGACCGGCCCCAACCCAGCGGAGCGCAACGCTCCCTCCACTGTCAGCTCCCCCGTCGACGTGCCCGCGGCCGGGCCGGGAACGCTGTTCACCGAACCATGGCGGCACCGGCCGCATCGGCTGCGGAGAACTCGACGGACCCGGCCAACAGCGACGCGGCCGTCCCGGCGTGTACGGCCGCGATGTTTCCGACCGCCGCGAGATGCGCCGCCTGGGCTGCGACGAAGGCCGCGACGAACTCCTGGCCGATCACGCCGAACACCGCGGCCATCGCTGCGGTGTTGGCCGCCGCGTTGACCCCTCCGCCCGTCGCGAGAGCCGTCCCCATGGCTCCGGAGGTGGCCGCCAAACCCTCCAGTGCTCCGCCGAACACCGTCACCGAACTCATCGACGTTCCCCCTGATTCGCCGGATCGTATGAAGCGAGTTCGCCGAACTCGCGATTGAAATCGTCGGTGAGCGCCGCCCGTTGCGCATAGGCCCGCTGCGCGGCGACCATCGCCGTCGACACGATCAGCTCACCCAGGTCCGCAGAACCCAGCCGCATGGCGGCCGAGTCGAGATCGAGTCCGACGAGCGCACCCGATCCGTCGACCCGTGCGACGACCAGCTTGTTCGCGTCGCTCGCCTCACCGACGAGCGCGGCGTAGCCATCGGCGAGGTCGGCCATTCGCCCGGCCGCGACCGTGGCTTGGGCGAGGAGTTCGTCGAGTTGCGGATTAGCCATCGCGTCACCGAAACCAGGTCCGCGGCGCACACGCCTGCTCGTCGTCGACGGCTTGGACCCTGGCCAAGTCATCCGTCGTGGCCAGCGACATCGTCGCGAGCACCTCGTCGTCGACCCCGTCCGCGGCCAGAAGTTCGCGTAGCCGCACGCTGGCCGCGATCCGGCCCTGCTCGCACAGTGCCAGTACCTGCGAGGCGAGCGCATCGGCGCCAAGCCTCATCGCCGAATCGGCGAGGCGGATGGCCACGGGCAGCCCCTGAGCGGTGGTCGTCACCGTGACGGCACCGGATCGCGATTGCGTCGTGGTCCGCGAGTCAACCCATTCGTGCGCGGTGGATATCGCACCGGTCGTCATTGCCCCTCCCCCTCGCGGCGCGTCTCGCCGCATATGGGATTAGACGCACCGGAGGGCCGAACGGTTCCATCGGATGATCGGGCGGGCGCAACCGGCAGCCTTCCCGCCCGGGCTTATGCCGTCCCGGTTGCCGAACCCAGCCGTGGGAACGGTTCCGTCGAGAAGACCACCTCCACCGCCACCTCGAAGTAGGCCGCGATGCGCAGTGCCAGGTGCAGGCTCGGGCTGTACTCGCCGCGCTCCAGGTAGCCGACGGTCTGATAGTGGACGCCGAGAGCTTGCGCCAGCTCTCGTCGCGAGATCCCGCGCTCGGCCCGCAACATCGCGATGCGGTTGTAGATGACTTCAGAAGGCACGCTGGATCGCCTTCTCATGCCGCGCCGCGACGCTCGACCCCGATTCGCGACTCGCCATTCGTCGCAACACGACGGGCGCGACCGCGAATCCGACCACAGCCCACACACCCAGGACCGCGGCGGTCTCGACGTGGCGCCAAGATTCGCCGAGTTCGACCGAGGCCGCCTCGGGCGGCAGCAAAGCCGACCGCATACCGAGCCCGCTCCAGTACATCGGGAACACCTGCGCGACGCCCTGCAGCCAACCGGGGAGCGCGGACAGCGGGTAGAAGATCCCGGAGATGCCGACCAGGCCCATCAGCGGCATGGTCAACAGGAAAGTCGCGCGGGGTCCGTCGAGCATGCTCCCCAGTATGGCGCCGACCGGCAGCGCCGCGAGCAGGCTGAGGAGCACGACCCACAGGAACGTCGCCCACGCACCGGCACCGTCGAACGACGACCCGCCGATGATCGCCATTCCCGCCAGCAGCACGACCGCCACCTGGAGGAGCACCGAACCGGTCGCCGTGACGACCTTGCCGACGAAGTAGCCGACCATCCCGTTCGGCGCCGTCTTCGCCCGGAGCAGGGTTCCGTCCTCGCGGTCGAGGACCAGGACGTTCGTGACGGCGAACAGCCCGTTGAACACGACGATGGTGGCGATCAGGCCGGGGAGCGCGAGTTGCGCGATGGAGAGATCGCTGTCCGCGTACTGACGGTCGCGCAGGAGGTACAGCACGGCGAGGGTGATCGCGGGTGTCAGGAATTGACCGATCAGGTCGGGCGCGTGCGTGAACACCTGCCGGAGTTCTACGCCGCCGCGGACGAAACCGGCCCGAACGGCGTTGCTGGTGGGGTTCATCGGGTTACCTCCACGAGGTTTGAACGAGGGGCGAATCGCTCGCCGAGGGACTCGCCGGATTCGTGGCGGCGGACCAACGTCATGTAGGTGTCCTCAAGACTGGCGCGCCGGACCTCGAGTTCGCCGATGCCGTCGCCGTGCTGTTTGAAGAGTTCGTGTACGAACTTGGTCGACTCGGTCGTCGTGTGAACGAACCGCTGGTCGTCGGCGGTCCAGCGAACCTCGGCCTCCCCGGCGATGAGGCGGGACAACTCGTCGGCCGAACCATCGGCGATGATCCGGCCGCCGGCCAGAATGAGAATGCGGTCGGCGACCTTCTCCGCTTCGTCCAGATCATGGGTGGTCAGGAGAATCGTCGTGTCTTCGAGGTCCGCCAGCCGATGAACGAGGTCGTGGAAATCGCGGCGGGCGGCCGGATCCAGTCCCGCGGTCGGCTCGTCCATGAACAAGAGCTGCGGCTTGCCCACGATGGCGATCGCCACGTCGAGCCTGCGCCGCTGACCGCCGGACAACGTCGAAACCTTGGCGTCGCGCTGGTCGGTGAGACCGACGAGTTCGATGAGCTCGTCACTGTCGCGCGGCCTGCCGATGGTGTCGGTGGAATACGGACGATAGAACGAGCCGAGGTGGTTGATGAGTTCGCGGACGCGCCACTTCGCATGGTCGCGCCACGATTGCAGCACGACGCCGATCTGCGAGCGCCACCTCTCGTCGCCGTGTTCGGGATCGGTTCCCAGGACGACCACTCGGCCCGCCGAGCGCCCGCGGAACCCCTCGAGGATCTCGACGGTCGTCGTCTTGCCGGCTCCATTCGGACCCAGCATCACCAGCACCTCGCCCCGTCGTGCCCGGAACGAAACATCGTGCAGGACGTCGGTCGATCCGTATCGCATGCGCAGGCCGTCGACGTCGACCGCCACCTCGCCGTCTAGATCCTCGTCCGTTGATCTCATCGCACTCCTTCGTATTCACAGTAGGACTGAATGTAGTAGACATACTATCATTCATCGCGCGATTGCATAGACCTGCTTTCGCAGCAAGCAGTGGTTCCTACCTTCTCCCCGCGGTCAGGTTCGACACGAACTCCGGGTAGAACGGCACGTAGCCGGCATCGCCGTCGAGGACGCGAACCTCGTCGTCGCCGATTCGCGAATACCCTTCCTCGCGCAGTTCGACACGACGCGCCTTGAACGTGGAGGTGTGCTCGAGCTCAGGCACGACGCGCACGAACAACGGCACCGCGTAGGAGGGGAGCTTCGCCCGCACCGCGCGCGCCAGCCCCTCCCAGTCGAGGTCGTCGCCGACGACGACCGCGGCCATCCCGGCGCGACCGTCGGCACCGGGCACCGCGACCCCGTATACGACGGACTCCGCGATGCCGTCCACACCGTTGAGAACGTTCTCGACCTCGGTCGTGGCTACGTTCTCCCCCTTCCACCGGAAGGTGTCGCCGAGCCGGTCGGCGAACCCGATATGTCCGTAGCCCTGCGAATACACCAGGTCGCCCGTGTTGAAGTAGGCGTCGCCGCGACGAAACACGTCGCGCACGATCTTCTTCTCGGTCGCCGCCGGATCGGTGTAGCCGTCGAGTCGCGCCACCGGCAAGATGCGGCCCAGCAACAGGCCGGGCTCGCCCTTCTTCACGCGCCGACAACGACCGCGTGCGTCGCGCAACGGCTCGCCGGTGGTCACGTCCACCTCGACGATGGCATGCGGCAACGGCGAGAAGCCCACCGTCTTGCGCTGGCCGAACAGGTTCACGAATCCGATGTTGGATTCGCTGGCCCCGTAGAACTCCATGATGCGCTCGATCCCGAACCGCTGCTGGAACTCGTCCCAGATGTCCGGGCGCAGACCATTGCCCGCGGCCAGCCGCACGCGGTGGGCCCGGTCGGTGGGCTTGGGCTCGACGGCGAGCAGGTAGCGGCACAGTTCACCGATGTAGCAGAAGGCGGTCGCATCGTTGGCGATGATGTCGTCGAAGAAGCGCGACGCCGAGAACTTCTCGCCGATCGCCAAACAGGCCCCCGCCCCCAGCACGGCGCCGAACGAGACCGTCAAGGCGTTGTTGTGGTACAGCGGCAAGGCGCAGTACATGACGTCGTCGCTGCGCAACCGGATCGCGGCACCCATTCCAGCCATCACGAAATGCCACCGGGAGTGACTCATGATCGAGGCCTTCGGGTAACCCGTCGTACCGGAGGTGAAGATGTAGAACGCCGGAATGTCGGCGGGCAGCGCCGCGGTGACCGCGGGATTCGCGTTGACGGCCGGATCGGCGACTGCCAGATCATTCCCGGTCGCGTCGAGGTCGGCGAACGTCAACCGCGTCGGGGGCACCGCTTGGGCCGACGCGGTCGCGAGGTTGCCGTCGCACGTGCCGTCGGTAATCAATACACGGGCACCTCGGCGCGTTTCACCGGGCGGCGCCAACAGCCCGAGGCTGTGATCGAGAACCTCGCCGGTCTGGTTGTAGTTGACCATGCCGGCGATGGCCCCGAGCTTCACCGTCGCCAGCACCGCGATCACGACCTCGACACTGTTGCGGGCCATGACGGCGACGACGTCGCCCCTGCCGACCCCGTTGTCGGCGAGGACCGCCGCCCACCGGTTCGCCCGGCGGTTGCACTCGCCGTAGGTGTGTATCGACGAACCCATGCGCAGAAACGGTCGATCCGGGTGGGCGGCGGCCGCTTTCGCGAACGCTTTGCCGATGGTCCATTTGCGACTGGGACTGAGATTGATCAGCGATGGAAGCTGTCCGGCCATCCGGGGCAGGTCGCGGGACAACTTCCAGGCGCCGCCGAGCAACGAGGGCAGCGTGATCTCCGACGATCGGGTGGAAGACATGGTCGTCAGTACACAAGACCGGTCGGCACGGCACAAGGAAACCGGACTTCCGTTGCTTCCCGGTCGACGGGGCGAATGTAAAAACCTTGCTACATCGGTGCTGCCGACGCGCACGACCGTCCGCTGTGCGGTTGACTCGGGGTACCACGTCGAAGCAAGGAGGTCGTCATGACCATCGACGCGATTCACGTCGGCAGCACACCTGCCGTCGGCCGGCCCCGAATCCGCCTTCGCTACCGGACGATTCACGGCTATCGACGCGCCTATCGCATCGTGGGCAGCGGGCCGGTCGTCGTATTGATCCACGGTATCGGCGACAACTCGTCGACGTGGGAGCCGATCATGACCAGGCTCGCGGCGCGCTACACCGTCATCGCTCCCGATCTGCTCGGCCACGGCTTCTCCGACAAGCCGCGTGCGGACTACTCGGTCGCGGCATTCGCCAACGGCGTCCGCGACCTGCTGTGGGTTCTCGGCCACGAGCGGGTGACCCTGGTCGGCCACTCGCTCGGCGGTGGCGTGGCGATGCAGTTCAGCTACCAGTACCCGTCGATGGTGTCGCGACTGGTACTCGTCTCGGCCGGCGGCGTCACCCGCGACGTGTCGCCCGCACTACGTTTGGCGACGCTGCCGGGGACGAGTCAGGCATTGGCACTCCTGCGTGTTCCCGGAGTCATGACGGCGCTCGACACCGCGGCCCGCGCGCTGGCCGCCTCCCCGCTGCTGCCCGGCCCGGCCAAGCCGCTCTCACCTAGTCGCCACCTGATCGACCGGGCCGACCTCATGCGCATCCTGCGCGACCTGAGCCCGCCTGATGCGCGCGCCGCTTTCGGCCGGACCCTGCGGGCGGTCGTCGACTGGCGCGGCCAGCACGTGTCCATGCTCGATCGCAGCTACCTGACGGCGAACATCCCGGTGCTGGTCGCATGGGGCACCGACGACGCCGTGATTCCGTACCGGCACGCCGAACTCGCCCACGCCGCCATTCCTGGCGCACGGCTCGCGACCTTCGACGGCTGCGGCCACTTCCCGTTCCGCGACGAGCCCGACAGGTTCGCCCGCCTCGTCGACGATTTCATCGCGACGAGCAGCCCCGGCACCTTCGACCCGCGGGCCTGGCGCACCATGCTCCTCGACGGCGCTGACCCGGTCGAGCAGGACAGCACCGGCGCGCTCAGCGCCGAAACCCGCAGCGACGTCTACGAGGCGATGGCGATCGAGCGCAGCGCTACGTAGTGGACACAGCAGGCCCGTGATGTGGCACGATGGGCCGGTGACCGACCCCCAGCAGCAACCGAACGGGCCCTACGAGCCGATGCCGACGCCGCCCGGGTACCCGACGTACCCGGCTCCGGGCGCGCAGCCCGGGTTCGCGAACGCTCCGACTCCGGCACCCGATGGCGGGTACGGCCAGCCCCTGGTCGTCATCGGCGACATCACCGTCACCCAGACGCACGTAATCACCCCGACGGGCACCTTCCCCATCGCGAACACTCAGTGGTCGGTGACCGACATGTCGGTGACGACCGAGCAGATCTCGCAGACCGGCCTGATTCTCGCGCTGGTCGGCTTCGTCCTCATCTGCGCGCTGAGCTTGCTGTTCTTGTTGATGAAGGACCAGGTCACCTCCGGTTACATCCAGGTCGTCGTCACCGACGGCACTCGCACGCATGTCAGCAACATTCCGGCCGTCAGCCCGGCGTCGATGGCCGACATCAGCAACCGCGTCGCCTACGCCCGGTCGCTCGCGGCCGCCTGAGACAGCGCGGCAATCGCGTCGCGCCGACGCCCAGTCGGCGGAATTGTGGGCACGATCGGCGAAATTGTGGGCACGGTCGGCGGGATTGTGGGCACGGTCGGCGGAAATCTGGGCACGGTCGGCGGAGGTTTCGCTAGCCGCCGCAACAACCCGTTCCACCGGAATCCCGGTCGACCTGCCCGGAGTCCTGGTCGACCTGCCCGGAGTCCTGGTCCACCTGCACGGACACCTGCCCGACGTCCCCGTCTACCTGCCCGGGATCCCGTAGGTCGCGGGTCTTCTCGGCTCGCGCCGCCCACTGGTCCGGCGACGGATAGTCGACGCCGGTCAGGCACAGACCCCGCGCCTGGGCCACCGGGACCTCTGCGCTGCGACTCGTCTGGGCGAGCAGCCCCGCACACCAATCGACGTCGCGGCGACCCTCGCCGACCGTCGCGACCGCCCCGACCAGGGAGCGGACCATCGACCAGCAGAAGGCATCCGCGGTGACCCGCCCGACCAGCACCCCGTCGCCGTCGCGGCGCCACTCGAAGGCCTGTAGGTCGCGGATCGTCGTGGACCCCGGACGGAACCGGCAGAAGGCGGCGAAGTCGTGCAGACCGACGAGAGTCGCCGACGCGGCGTTGAGCAGTTCGAGGTCGATCGGTCGCGTCCAGTCGGCGGTCGTGCGCGCTGCCACCGGCTCCGCTCCCCACGACGCGTCGGACAGCCGGTAGACGTAGTGCCTGCGCAACGCGGCGAACCGGGCATCGAAATCCGTGGAGACGTCCTCCACCGCCTTGACCCGTACGTCGTCGGGCAGCATCTTGGCCAGACGCCGGACCAGCGTGGACGGGTCGCCGTGGATCGACCGGGTGTCCAGCGCCGCGCGCGGCACGTCGAAGTGGGCCACCTGCCCCGTCGCGTGAACCCCGGCGTCGGTGCGGCCGGCGACGGTGAGGTTGACGGACTCGCGCAGCACGGTGCCCAGTGCATCGGTGAGGACGCCCTCCACGGTGCGGCGGCCCGGCTGCGCCGCCCAGCCGTGGAAGTCGGTGCCGTCGTAGCCGACGTCTAACCGCAGACGACAAACCCCGCCACCGGAATCGGTAGCGGGGTTCGACGTCATCTGATCAGGCACGACGATCTGACGATCGTCGCGAGACTAGTCCTCGTCGCGCTGCGACGGGGGCAGCTGGTAACCGGCGGCCTCGGCGTCAGCGTCGGTCGCGAACCAGATCTCGGCCTCGGTGCTCTCGTAGAAGCGGGTGCCGGGACGGTGGTACAGCTTCGACGAAGCGTTGCCCTTGATCGGGAAGCCCTCGGGCTCCCCGCCGTCGGCCAGCGGCGCGTGCGCGCCGGCCGGCAGCTCGTCGGCCGCGGCTTCGGTCTCGACGGCCTTCGCGGGCTTGGCGTCCGCCTCAGCGGCCTGCTCGTCATCGGCCTTCGCCTTCGCGGCCTTGGCCGGCTTCTCGTCGGCCTTCGCCTCGTCAGCCTTGGCCGGCTTGTCGTCGGCCTTCTTCGACGCGGCGACCCGGTTCGCGCGGTTGGCCTCGGTGGTCACGGTCGACTCGCGAACGAGCTCGATCACGGCCATCGGGGCGTTGTCACCCTTGCGCGGAAGCGTCTTGATGATGCGGGTGTAGCCGCCCGGACGCTCGGCAAAGGACGGGCCGATCTCGGCGAACAGGACGTGCACGATGTCCTTGTCGCGGATGAACTTCAGCACCTGGCGGCGATCGGCGAGCGTGCCGGCCTTCGCGTGGGTGATGAGCTTCTCGGCGTACGGGCGCAGGCGCTTGGCCTTGGCCTCGGTGGTGGTGATGCGGCCGTGCTCGAACAGCGAGGTGGCGAGGTTCGCCAGGATCGCCTTCTGGTGGCTGGCCGACCCGCCGAGGCGGGCACCCTTGGTGGGCTTGGGCATTGTCTTCTCCTCAGAGGTGACCGACTCTCACGAGTGGGTCGGGGTTTTGGTACAGCCGCTTACAGTTGCTCGGTCTCAGCGAAATCCTCGCCGCCGTCATCGAGGCCCGCATCGTCGGACCAGGTGCCGGTGGCCGGGTCGTAACCCGCGACCTGCGACGGGTCGAAGCTGGCCGGGCTGTCCTTGAGGGACAGGCCCATGGCGTGCAGCTTCACCTTGACCTCGTCGATCGACTTCTGGCCGAAGTTGCGGATGTCGAGCAGATCCGACTCGGTCCGGGCAACCAACTCGCCCACGGTGTGCACACCCTCGCGCTTGAGGCAGTTGTAGCTGCGCACGGTCAGCTCCAGGTCCTCGATCGGCAGGTTGAACGACGCCATGTGGTCGGCCTCGATCGGCGACGGGCCGATCTCGATGCCCTCGGCCTCGACGTTGAGCTCGCGCGCCAGGCCGAACAGCTCGACCAGGGTCGTACCGGCCGACGCCAACGCGTCGCGCGGGGTGATCGAGTTCTTGGTCTCGACGTCGAGCACCAGGCGGTCGAAGTCGGTGCGCTGCTCGACACGGGTGGCCTCGACCTTGTAGGTCACCTTGAGGACCGGCGAGTAGATCGAGTCGACCGGGATGCGGCCGATCTCGGCGCCGGTGGCCTTGTTCTGCACGGCCGGAACGTAGCCGCGGCCCCGCTCGACGACCAGCTCGATCTCGAGCTTGCCCTTGTCGTTGAGGGTCGCGATGTGCAGATCCGGGTTGTGCACGGTGACACCGGTCGGCGGCACGATGTCAGCGCCCGTGACGTCGCCGGGACCCTGCTTGCGGACGTACATGGTGACCGGCTCGTCCTCTTCGGAGGACACGACCAGGCCCTTGAGGTTCAGGATGATCTCGGTGACATCTTCCTTGACCCCGGCGACGGTCGTGAACTCGTGCAGGACACCGTCGATGCGGACGCTGGTGACTGCGGCGCCCGGGATGGACGACAGCAGGGTGCGGCGCAGCGAGTTGCCCAGGGTGTAGCCGAAACCGGGCTCGAGCGGTTCGATGACGAACTTCGAGCGGTTCTCGGCGATGACCTCTTCGGACAGGGTGGGTCGCTGTGAAATGAGCATTGTTGGTTGTTCTCTCCTTGTGGCCGCCCGCTATTTGACGGCCTAGAAGTGGACCGAACAGCCTTGTGGCTGTTGGCTTTTGCGTTCGTTCCGCCCCGACCCGGCATGGCCGGGAGGCGGCGGACCGATCCGGGGCCGCACGGCCCCGGATCAGCGGCTACTTCGAGTAGTACTCGACGATGAGCTGCTCGGTCAGCGGCACCTCGATCTGCGCGCGCTCGGGCACGTTGTGCACGAGGATGCGCAGAGTCGACGGCACGACCTGCAGCCACGCCGGCACCGGCCGATCGCCCTGGATCTCCTTGGCGATCTGGAACGGCACCGTCGACAGCGACTTCGGACGGACATCGATGATGTCGTAGGCGCTGACGCGGTAGCTGGGGACGTCGACCTTCACGCCGTTGACGGTGAAGTGTCCGTGGCTGACCATCTGACGGGCCTGGCGACGCGTGCGGGCGAGCCCGGCGCGGTAGACCACGTTGTCGAGACGGGTCTCGAGGATCTTCAGCAGTTCGTCGCCGGTCTTGCCGGTGCGACGGTTCGCCTCTTCGTAGTAGCGGCGGAACTGCTTCTCCATCACGCCGTAGGTGAAGCGAGCCTTCTGCTTCTCCTGCAGCTGGAGCAGGTACTCGGTCTCCTTGATCCGCGCGCGGCCGTGCTGGCCGGGCGGGTAGGGACGGCGCTCAAACGCCTTGTCTTCGCCGACGAGGTCGACGCGCAAACGGCGCGACTTCTTGGTTGCGGGTCCGGTATAACGAGCCATTGTTTCTAGTCCTTACCTTCCCGCTAGACCCGGCGCCGCTTGGGCGGACGGCAACCGTTGTGCGGCTGCGGGGTGACATCGGAGATCGTGCCGACTTCGAGGCCGGCGGCCTGCAGCGAGCGAATCGCGGTCTCGCGACCGGAGCCCGGACCCTTGACGAACACGTCGACCTTCTTGACGCCGTGTTCCTGGGCCTTGCGAGCCGCGTTCTCAGCGGCGAGCTGCGCGGCGAACGGGGTGCTCTTGCGCGAGCCCTTGAAGCCCACGTGACCCGACGACGCCCAGCTGATCACGTTGCCGTTGGGGTCGCAGATCGAAACGATCGTGTTGTTGAACGTCGACTTGATGTGCGCGTGGCCGTGCGGGACGTTCTTCTTATCGCGGCGGCGGGTGCCCTTCTTGGGGCCAGCGCTACGTGACTTAGGAGGCATTACTTCTTCTTCCCGGCGATGGTCTTCTTCGGGCCCTTGCGAGTGCGGGCGTTGGTCTTGGTGCGCTGACCGCGGACCGGGAGGCCGCGACGATGCCGCAGACCCTGGTAGCAACCGATCTCGATCTTGCGGCGGATGTCGGCCTGCACCTCGCGGCGCAGGTCACCCTCGACCTTC
>NZ_BAEE01000051.1 GCF_000241265.1 Gordonia araii NBRC 100433 | reverse complement strand
CCATCGTCGTCGTCGCGCATTCGTTCGCCGCACTGCTCGCGCTCCGCGACCCCGACAGCCAGCTCGTCGCCGGCCGCTCACCGGACGCCCTGCTGCTTCTCGACGCCGTCACCCCGCAGATGGTTTCGGAGGTCCGGATGAACAAGTTCGCGCTCGGCAGGCTGCGCCGCTCGTTCGAAATCACCACGTTCTCGACCGCGCTGGGCCTCGGCCCGTTGTCCGAGCTGCTCGACGGCCCCTATCGCTTCTATCCGAAAGCGGTCCAGCGCCGTTGCAGGAGGTTCCGGTACAGCCCGCGCAACGCGCGCCAGGCGCAACGCGAGTTCAACCGCGTGATCCGCGACGACGAGGCGGCGACACCCGTCGACCTGCCCGACCTCACGCTGGTCGTTCACGCCGAATCCGGACTGCCCGACCCCGAGGGCTACGCCGCCTATCAGCACACGCTGGCCGGCGAACTCGCACTGCCCGAGTCGGCGGTCGTCAAGGTCGGCCAGGTGCGGCAGAAAGGGATGCTCACCTCGCCGGCCGCGATGAACAGCGTCGCCGCGGTGATACAGAACGTGCGGCACGACAACGGCCTCGGATCGACGGTCTCAGGCGGTGAAGGTTGAGCGGCGTCTCCGTCAAGACACTCTCGCGCGGCGCGCTGCTGGCCTGGATTCTCGCGACCGTCGTCTACAACCTCCCCGGCGATCAGGCCAAGCTCTACCACCTGTTCCGGCGGTGCGGCCTGCCGTTGCCCACCTGGAAGTTCTTCGCTCCGGTGCCCGCGACGACCGATCTGGTCCTCGCCTATCGCGACCTCACCGCCGACCGCGATGCGCAGACGCCGTGGAAGACCGTCGACATGAACCGCGCTCGCGGCCGCGACATCTTCTGGCCGCCGCCGAGCCGCGACCGCAAGGCCTACTCCGACCTCACCCAAGAGATGCGGCGGGCCCATTCGGAGTACGACAACGATCTGACCGCGATCCGCGAACTCCCCGTCTACGCGGTCATGACGCGGTTCGTGCGCGGCCTGCCCCGGCTGTCGACGCAGGCGGATCTGCGCGAATTCATGATCGTCGAGGCCCACACCAGCATCGACGATCCGACGGTGGTGCCCCTCTTCTTCTCGGACGCGTTCGAACTGCCGAAGGCGGCGACCGAGTCGGAGCTCAACAGAACGGAGTCGGAGACCCGATGATCAGCAAGCTCGTAGGTGAGTTTCCCCGACCGCGCACGATCGTCGCGCTGAACGCCGGATCGTGGGCCATCCTCTCGGCGTTCTGGATCTATCGGGCCTGGACGGCGGCCGATTTCGCCGCATGGTTCAGCGTGACGGCGGTGGGTGTCGCCGGCATCCTGTTCCTCGCCGTCCTCTCGTCGCCGCCCGGGTGGCTCTTCGGAACGCGCGTCGTCATCGCCCTGCGGTGCGCCGTCATCGTCGCCCTGCTGGCGTCGGCCATCCGGTTCCGGTCGGTCGAGCACATCGGCGACCTAGCCGGACCCGTCGCGGTCACCGTCTTCTGCTCCGCGCTCGTTAGCACCGCCTGGCTGCTGTTCCGCTCGTCCGGGAAAGCCCAGCTGGACCTGCGCTCCCCGGTCGCGGCAGAACTGATCGTGGTCCAGGGCGGACGGTTCGGCAACCATCACAAGCCCTCGGCCGAGCAGCGCTGGGCGGCCGACCTGCTGGCGCTCGGTCCCGGTGGACGGCGCGCGTCGCGGATCGTGGCGACGGAAGCGCAGCAGTGCGTGATCTACGGGATGGATGTGCACGCCCCGTGCGACGGGGTCGTCGTCGAGTGCGGCGACGGGCGACCGGACAATCTCGACCTGGACGCGCCCCCGGCCTTCTCCGACGCCCGCGGCAACTTCGTGTCGATCCGAACGGGTGACGACGTCACCGTGCTGCTGGCTCACCTGCAACGCGACTCGGTCGCCGTCCAGGTCGGCGATCGTGTCGTCGCCGGTCAGCTGATCGGCCGCTGCGGCAACTCCGGCCGGACCACCGAGCCGCACGTGCACCTGCATTGCGAGGTCGACGGCACGGGCGTGCCGTTCACCGTCGACGGGCAGAAGATGTTCCGCGGTGCGAGGCTGCACCGGCGGTGAGCCGTCCGACTGAGCGCGCCGGGGGGAACCGTCGTCTTCTCGCGCTCGTCCGCCTGTGCCTCGACCGCCGCCTGGTGCTGTTGATCGCGGCGACCGTCGCGCTTCAGTCGGCCGCCATCGCGTTCGAACTACTGCTCCCCGTCCTCTACGGCCGGCTGATCGACGGGGGTCTGCTCGTCGGGGACGCGTCGCACACGTTGACCATCGGTCTCTGGATGCTGCTCGCCGTCGTCGCCCAGGCGGTCGTCGCCTACGGCGCAGTCCGGCTGGTCGCGCTGGCGACCATCGCCGTCGGCACGACCCTGCGCCGCAGACTCGTCGACGGGATCGTCGCCGGCGAGAACCATGCCGAACTCGAAGCCGGTGGAATGGTGACGCGTGCCTCGCGCGACGTGATGCAGATCCAGGCGCTCGTCTCCACAGCGCTCAGTTCCTGGTACGCCTCGGCCGCTCTCAGCGTCTTCGGGCTGGTGACCCTGTTCCTCATCGCCCCGAAAGCCGCGCCCCTGGCCGGCGCCTTCGCGGTGGCGTTCGCCATCGCCGGCTACCACTTCGCGCGTCGGATGGCGCCCCGGATGAGAACCATCCTGGGTGTCTCCGATCGGGTGAACACCGCCTTCTCCGACCGGATCCGGGGTAGCCGCACGCTGCGCGTGTTGCCGCGGTTCGGCCCGGTCGTCGATCCCTTCACCTCCCTCAACAAGCGGCTGCGCGACGAGGAGCTCGGGCTGGGCAGGGTCCTGGCGCTGGTCGTGCCGACATCGACGGTCATCACCGCCGCCGGCGCGGTCGCCGTCATCGCCGCCGGTGCGACCGCCGTACACACCGGCAGCATGCAGGTCGGCCACCTGTCGGCGTCGATCACCATCTTCCTCCAGGTCCTCTTCGGCCTCTCCGCGCTTCTCGCGAGCATCATGTCGCTCCCGATCTACCTGGCCAGCGTCGATCGGGTGCACGGGGTAGTCGGCGACGGTGACGACGAGCCCCCCGGGGAGACACCGTCGACCGAGAATCGCGGCCACGCGTTGACGCTGGAGAAGGTGACCGTCGTCGATCCGGCGACCGGACGTCTGGCACTCGACATCCCCGCGCTCGAGATTCCCGCAGGCAGCCGCGTCGGAATAACCGGGCCGATGGGCGCCGGGAAATCGCTGCTGGCCCGAACGATCGCCGGCCTGGTCTCGCCGCACGGCGGCCGGGTGACCGCGACGGCGGCATCGACGGGCGAGGTCGCCAGGCCGTTGACGATCTGCGGGTATCAGGGGCAGGACCCGTACCTGACGACGGGGACGATCCGGACCAACCTGTGCCCCGGCGACGCGATCGCGGAACCCGGCCAGGCCCTGCGCATCGCCGCGATCGACCACCTGGTCGACCAGCGCGGTCTCGACGCTCCCGTCACCGGGGGCGGCGCGGAATTCTCCGGCGGCGAACGGCAGCGCCTCGCGCTGGCCGCCGCGCTGCACCAGTCCCGGGGTCTGGTCGTGCTGGACGAGCCGGTTTCAGCCGTCGATCCGGCCACGCGCACGAGGATCGCGGACGACCTGTTCGACGGCGAACACGGCACGGTCCTCGTCGCGACGACAGACGCGGAGATCCTCGCGCGGTGCGATTCGGTCGTGTTCCTGGAGCGGGGATCGGTGATCGACGTTGCGCCGCACCGGGACCTGCTGGACCGCCATGACGACTACCGGCTTCTCGTCGGCGCGAGGGAATCACAGTCATGAACGGGTCATCGGAGAAGGGGACCAGGCACACCGTCCGGGCGCTGATCGGCCTGACGCGCGCCGACGTCGCCGGGATCCGGGGACGCGTCGCGATAGTGCTCGTGCTGTCCGTCAGCCTCGTCGGGCCGGCCGTCGCGACGCCGTATCTGCTCGGAGCGGCGACCGACATCGTGATCCGCAGCCTTCCCGGCTCAGCCGGGAACGACCCTCTCATCGGCCCCCTCGCCACCGTCTTGGGCGCCGTCGTCGGGATCGCCCTGGTCGCCGCCCTCGTCAACTTCACCCGCGACCGCATTCTCTTCCGGCTCATCGAAGACTGGAACCGCGCGGTTCGGGCCAGACTCGTGGACATCTTCAACCGGAGCCCGGCGAGCCTCGACCGGACACCGCCGGGAGATCTGCTCTCCCGGTGCGTCACCGACCTGGACAACCTCACCCGGACGGCGACGCAATCGCTGTCGTCGGCCGCGACCGCCGTCGTGTCGATAGTCGGGTCGCTCGCCGTGATGCTGTGGCTCGATCCGTGGTTCCCTATCATCGCGATCGCCACGCTCGCCGCGACGGCTTTCGTCGGCCAGGTATTGGCCCGGCGCGCCCGCCCTCACTTCGAGCGCCAGATGCAGGAGTACGGGAACCTGACCGGCGTCGTCCTGGACGCGTACCGCGGCCGGGACTCCTACCGGATCGGCCGCAACGCGGCCGGGCTGAACGCACAGCTGACCGACGTCGACGAGCGCCTTTCGGCGAACGCTTTCCACGCCGCACGCCTCTCCGGCGCGGTCGGGCCCGCGGCAGCCGTCCTCGACAGCATCGGTTTCGTCGTCATCGTCGTGCTCGGCGCCTTCCGGATCGCATCCGGGTCGCTGACCGTCGGCGAAGTGCAGGCGTCCATCCAGTACTTCCGCCAGGCCACCGGGCCGGTCGGCACCCTAACCGCCCTGCTTTACTCGCTGCAGCAGGCGATGACCTCGGCACGCCGGGTCCTCGAGGTGCTCCGCTGCGGCGACGACCCCGCGGCGGATACCGGCGACCCGGCGGTTGCCGAGCAGGCAGGTCCGCTGACGGTCTCCTTCGAGGACGTCTCCTTCGGCTACGACGGTGTGCCCGTGCTGGACGGCTTCTCGCTCGTGCTGCCGGCCGGCTCGCACACCGCGCTCACCGGTCCCTCCGGAGCGGGCAAGAGCACCCTGATCAACCTGCTGCAGAGGCTGCTCCGGCCCACCGGCGGCGTGATCCGTCTGTCCGGGCAGAACCTCGACGAGATGCCGCGCGAGCAGCTGGTCGAGCAGGTGGCAGTGGTACCTCAGGAACCGTGGATCTTCACCGGAACGATCGCCGAGAACATTCGCTGTATGCGTTCGGCGATCACGGCCGAACGCGTCCGCGAAGCCGGTGGCCGGTGCGGCCTCGACCGGTACGTCGCGGCGCTGCCCGACGGCTACGAGACCGTCGTCTCGGCCGACGGGCACGAACTCCCGGGCAACGCTCGGCGCCTGGTGGGGATAGCCCGCGCGCTGGCCGGCACGCCGGGTCTCGTGCTCCTGGACGAGCCGACGGCCGGGATGGATCCGTTGTCCGCGGCCGAGGTCGAATCGCTGATCGCCGATCAGTTCCGCGACGTCACCGTGCTGGTCGTCTCGCATCGGGGCTCGACCGTCGCCGCCCTGGATCGCACAGTCCTCCTTGAGAACGGCCGCGTGGTCTCACCCGCTACGGCCGACGAGCAATAACGACTCCCGCGACCGTGCCCACATTCCCGCCGACCGTGCCCAGTTTTCCGCCGACCGTGCCCAGTTTTCCGCCGACCGTGCCCACATTCCCGCCGACCGTGCCCAGAATCTCGCCGACCGTGCCCATGACTACTCGGTCCGCCACTTGGCGATGCGCGCCTCGTGCTCGGGATCCAGATGCGCGAGCGGTTGCATCGCGGCGGCCATGCCGAGCACGGATTCCAGCGAGCCGGCCTGCGACTCCTGCAGCAACCGCTTGGCCATGCGGAGCGCCTCGCCCGGGTTCTTCGCGATCCGTTCGGCGAGCTGATCGGATTCGGCGATCAGATTCTCGTGCGGTACGACGCGGCTGACCAGTCCCCAGTCCAAGGCGGTCGCGGCGTCGATCCGGTCGCCGGTGAAGGTCATCTCCGCCGCCCGCTCCCATCCGATCGCGCGCGGCAGGAACCACGTCCCGCCGTCGCCCGGGATAAGCCCGATCGACACGAAACTCTCGGCGAAGGACGCGCGGTCGGAGGCGATGCGGATGTCGCACATCATCGCCAGGTCGAGGCCGGCCCCGATGGCTGCGCCGTTGACCGCCGCGATGATCGGGACCTCAAGGCGTTGCAGCGCGCGCGGGATCCGCTGAATCCCGGTGACGTACGCGCGCCGCTTCGCCCGCTCGTCGACGCCGAACATGCCCCGGCCGTCGGCCATCTCCTTGACGTTGCCGCCCGCGGAGAAAATCTTGCCCGCCCCGGTGAGGATGATCGCGCGGATCGCGGTGTCGGCGTTGGCCTCGTCGACCGCGTTCTCGATCGCTTCGATCACGTCGAGACCGGTGATCGCGTTGCCGACCTCGGGCTGATTGATCGTCCAGATCTGGATGTGGCCGGCCGTCGCGACGTCGAGCGGCGTACTCATCGGACGACCTCAGCGCGCGGCGTCGTCGACCGCGCGGGGCAGCCGGTAGGTAACGCCGGTCATGCGCTCCGATTCCTCCCAGAGCTGTCGCCACAGCTCTCGGTTCTGCGAGAGCTTCGACGACGGGGCCGAACGCACCGGTCCGCGGGACTGGCCGATCCCGCCGGTCGGTCCCCAGTACTTGTGCGGATCGGCGTCGGGCTCGGTCGCCCCGAAGAGGATCGACTCCGCGGCCTTCTTCGGCGCGTGGCCCCACACCGCGGCGAAGCCCTTGCCGACCAGGTCGACCGGCGTTTCGGTGTGGGTGAACAGATCCGTCCCCGACACCCCCGGGTGTACCGCGTAGGACCGCAGCGGCGAACCGGCCTCGTCGAGGCGGCGCTGCAGTTCACGGGCGAACATCAGGTTCGCGAGTTTCGACTGCGCATAGGCGAGATTTCGCTGGTACCGACGATTCTCGTAGTTGAGGTCGTCGATCCACAGCTTCGGCGTCTGGCGATGCGCGATGCTGGCGACGGTCACCACCCGGTCGCCGATCTGGTTGAGGAGCAGCCCGGTCAACGCGAAGTGGCCGAGATGGTTGATGCCGAACTGCATCTCGAAACCGTCGGCCGTGCGCCGCAGCGGGAGGTTCATCACGCCCGCGTTGTTGACGAGGACGTCGAAGTCCCCGATCCGGGCGGCGAAGTCGCGGACCGAGGCCAGATTCGCCAGGTCGAGCGGCTTCGTCCGGACGTCGCCGGAGATGCCCTCCGCGATGAGTTCCGCCTTCGCCGTATCGCGACAGGCCATGATGACCGTCGCTCCGCGCTCGGCCAGAGCCCTCGTCGCCACCTCGCCCAACCCGCCGTTCGCGCCGGTGATGACCACCGTCCGTCCGGTTTGATCACCTATCTGGTCAATCGACCATGCCATCGGATTCCCCTTCCGCCGTGCGCGCCCGCGGAGGTCTCCGCGGCGCTGCTTCTGGGGTAATTCGACCACATCACCACGACCGGTGGGCAGATTGCGCCTACAGCGTGGCGTTCATCCGGGCGACCGCGGCCTCATACTCCGCGACGAGATCGGCGATTAGATCGGCCACCGGGGTGATGGCGTTCATCCGGCCGACGATCTGCCCGGCAGGCATCGCGATGACCTCGGGATCGTCGGACGAGGAGATGCGCGCGTGCGCCTCGCCGACGAGAAGGTTCTGCAACGGCATCGGCAGCGGATCCGGCGCGTTCGGGGCATCCCACGCGTCGGTCCAACGCGTCTTGAGCAGACGAGCCGGCTTGCCCGAGTAGATGCGCCTGCGGACCGTGTCGCGCGACGTCGCCTTGAGCAGCGCCTCCTGCACCGTCGACGGTCCGTCGCCGGTCGCCCCGAGCTTGTACTCGGCAGCTGTCAGCCAATAGGTGCCCATCCAAACCCCTTGGGCGCCAAGGGCGATCGCTGCCGCGATCTGCCGTCCGCTGCCCACGCCGCCTGCGGCGAGGACCGGTGCGGTGTCGCCCATGGCATCGACGATCTCCGGCCACAGCACCATCGAGGTCACCTCGCCGGTGTGCCCGCCGCCCTCGTAGCCCTGCGCGATCACGATGTCGACGCCGGCCTGCACGTGGTGCAGCGCATGCTCTTTGGCCCCGGCGAGCGCGGCCACCGCCACCCCGTTCTCGTGGGCGAGCGCGATCACGTCGTCGGGAGGCGAACCGAGCGCGTTCGCGATCAGCTTGATCTGGCCGTACTTGCGGGCGTGCTCCATCGCGACGTCGACATGCGAGCGCGCCACCGAGTGCAGCCAGCCGAGCACACCGGTGTTGACGCGGCTGCCGTCGGGCAACGGCGGTACCCCCAGGTCGTCGAGGACGCGCTCGACGAACGCCCGGTGCTCCGGCGGGATCATCGCGTCCAAGTCGACCTTCGACCCCTCGGTGGGGATCTTCGCCGGCATCACGACGTCGACCCCGAAGGGCTTGCCCTCGGTCAGTTCGCGCATCCGCTCGAGTACCGCGTCGAGCTCGTCGGCCTCGTTGAACCGCACGCAACCGAGCACGCCCAGCCCGCCGGCCCGGCTGATGGCCGCCGCGACATCCTCACTCGGCGTGAAACCGAAAATCGGGTACTGAATACCAAAGCGTTCGCTGAGCTGGGTTTTCATCGATATTCCTGACGTTGTTGGGACCGGCGGGCCTATTCGGCTTCGTCGGCGGGGCGGGACTCGGTGACCGAGGCGGCCCAGCGGTAGTCGGGCTTTCCGGCCGGCGATCGTTTGATCTCGTCGACGAACCACACCGCGCGCGGCACTTTGTAGCCGGCCATCTCGGCGCGGACCGCCTCGCCCAGGGTCGCCAACGCGGGCCGTGCCCCGTCACGCGTCGCGACGACGGCGGCGACGCGCTGGCCGAACCGCTCGTCGGGAACCCCGACGACGGAAACGTCGAACACGTCGGGATGCGCCTTGAGCGCCGCCTCGACCTCTTCGGGGAACACTTTCTCGCCGCCGGTGTTGATCGACACCGATCCGCGACCGAGCATCGTGATGGTGCCGTCGTCCTCCAGCATCGCGAAGTCGCCGGGCAACGAGTAGCGCACGCCGTCGTAGGTGACGAAGGTCTTCGCCGATTTCTCCGGATCGTTGTGATAGCGCAGCGGCACATGCCCGGAGCGGGCCAGCACGCCGACCTCACCGCCGCCGGGCGTGACCGGCGTGCCGTCCTCGCGCAGCACATGGGTTTCCGGGTCTGCCTTCACCTTTGGCGCACCGACGTGGCTCTCCCCCTTGACGACGACGCTCATGCCGCCGAACCCGGTCTCCGACGACCCGATGGCGTCGATGACGATGGCGTTGGGGAAGGCCGCGACGTAGCGGTCCTTGATGGTCGGCGAGAACAGCGCCGCCGACGAGGCGATCGAGACCAGCGTCGACGTGTCGTAGTCGCCGGACTCGAAGGCCTCGATCATCGGGCGCCCCATGGCGTCGCCGGTGATGAAGACGACGTTCACACCGTGGCGCTCGATGACGCGCCAGACCTGCTCGGCGTCGAAATCCGGGTAGACGACGGCCTTTCCGCCCGCGAACAGCGATTGGAAGACGGCCCACTGCGAGCCGCCGTGGATGAAGGGCGGGATCGGGAAGCGAACGAGCTGGCCACCGGCCGCACCGCCCTTGGCGAGCTGCCACTCGTCGGCCACCGGCTCGCCGGAGTACCAGTCGATGCCGCCGCCGAGGACCCGCCACACATCCTCTTGCCGCCACACCACGCCTTTCGGCTTGCCGGTCGTGCCGCCCGTGTACAGCATGTACAGGTCGTCGTCGGTGCGGTCGGAGAAGTCTCGCTCCCCCGATGCCCCGTCGAGCAACTCCTCCAGCGGATGGGCGGTGACGCCGGCGACGCTGCCCTGGTCGGCCGAGCCGGACCCCGACGAGGACTCGTCGTCGATGACCACCCGATCGGTGATCGCCGTTTCGCAATTCTGCAACGTGTTGCAGACGCGCTCGGTGTAGCGCTCCTCGTGGATCAGCACCTTCATGCCCGAGTCGGTGAAGATGTGTTCGAGTTCGGCCTCGACGTAGCGGTAGTTCACGTTGACCATGACAGCGCGGGCCTTGAAGATGGCCAGCATCGCTTCGACGGCCTCGATGGTGTTTCGGCTGTACAGGCCTACCGCGTCACCCGGCTGCACCCCGAACCCGATGAGGGCGTGCGCCAGTCTGTTGGCCCGCTCCTCCAGTTCGGCGTAGGTCCGGGAGTGGTCGCCCGATTCGAGCGCGACGCGTTCGGGCATGAGGTCGACGGCGTGCTCGAACAGGTCGGCGATGGTATAGGCCATGCATAGAAACTAGAACGTGTTACTGTTTTCGGCAAGCGGTTGCCAATCCCCGTCTGCCTCGGAGGAACCATGTCCACCACTGCCGAACGCGCCCCGGAATGCCTCGTCGAAAAGCGCGGGCACACGTTGATCGTCACCATGAACCGGCCGGAGGCCCGCAACGCGCTCTCCAGCGAGATGATGGCGATCATGGAAGAGGCGTGGGACACCGTCGACGCCGATCCGGAGATCCGGGTCGCCGTGCTGACCGGCGCGGGCGGCTACTTCTGCGCCGGCGCCGATCTCAAGGCGATGAACAAGACCGCTCCCGGCGACCGGTTCGCCAAGGAGAGCGGATGGGATCTGACGAAGCTGCCCGCGCTGCTGAAGGGCCGGCGCCTGACCAAGCCATTGATCGCCGCGGTCGAGGGTCCGGCGATTGCCGGGGGAACCGAGATCCTGCAGGGCACCGACATCCGCGTCGCCGGTGAGAGCGCGAAGTTCGGCGTCTCCGAGGCGCGTTGGGGTCTGTTCCCGCTCGGCGGCAGCGCAGTGCGGCTCGTCCGCCAGATCCCCTACACCGTCGCTTGCGACATCCTCCTGACCGGCCGGCACATCACCGCGGTCGAGGCGAAGGACTACGGATTGATCGGCTACGTCGTGCCGGACGGGTCCGCCCTCGACAAGGCGCTGGAACTGGCCGACCAGATCGCGGCCAACGGGCCGCTCGCCGTACAGGCGATCCTGAAGACCATCCGCGACTCGGAGGGGCTGCACGAGGAGGAGGCGTTCAAGATCGACGCCGAACTCGGCAAGGCCGTCTTCCAGTCCGCCGACGCCAAGATCGGGCCCCGCGCCTTCGCCAACAAGGAAAAGCCGGTCTTCACCGGCGAGTAGCCGCCCACTCGACGAAGGTCAGGTGCCACTCGGCGAAGGTCAGGTGCCCACTCGGCGGAGGTCAGGTGCCCACTCGGCGGAAATCCGGGCACACTCGACGTCTACTCGGTGGTCGAGTACCCGACGAGGCGCACCTACTCGGTGGTCGACTTTCCCGACAGGGCGCACCTACTCGGTGGTCGACTGTCCGACAAGGCGCACCCATTCGGTGGTCGACTTTCCCGACAGGGCGCACCCATTCGGTGGTCGACTGTCCGACAAGGCGCACCCATTCGGTGGTCGACTGTCCGACAGGGCGCACCTACTCGGTGGTCGACTGTCCGACAAGGCGCACCCATTCGGTGGTCGAGTGCCCGACGAGGCGCCAGCCGAGTCGGGTGTATCGAGACCATCGCAACCGTGGGCACACTCGACGCAAATCTGGGCACACTCGACGCGAATCCGGGCACACTCGGCGGAAATCTGGGCACGCTCGCGGGTCAGGGCAGTTTGTCTGCCGCTCCGCTGAGCTTCGCCAGGCGTCCGGCTATGTCCTCGTAGCGCGGACCGATCACCCGGGGCACCGCGTCGAAGAAGCGGGCGTCGGCACCGATGAGCACGCGCGGCGCGTTGCGCCTGATTCCCCGGACGATGGCCTTCGCTGCGCCCTCGGCACTCGTCATCGCGATCTTGTCGAACTGCCTGCCCGCCTCGGCGACCTCTTCGTCGGTCGCACCGGCACCGCGCCCGTTGACGACGATGTTCGTCTTGATGCCCCCCGGGTGTACACAGGTGACGCCGACGTTGTGCCCGGCGATGATCATCTCCTGCCGCAGCGATTCGGTGAAGCCGCGGACGGCGAATTTCGCCGCGTTGTAGGCGCTTTGACTCGGGATGCCCATCAGGCCGAAGACCGACGACACGTTCGCGATGTGTCCGTCGCCGGAGGCGATGAGATGCGGCAGGAACGCCTTGGTGCCGTACGCGACTCCCCAGAAGTCGATGTTCATCAGCCACTCGAAGTCGTCCCAGGACATGTCCTCGACCGTGGCCGAAAGCGAGACCCCGGCGTTGTTCACCACGACGTTGACCTTGCCGAATTCGGCGATCACCTCGTCGGCGTGGGCGTAGACCGCATCGCGATCGGCGACGTCGAGGCGGTAGCCGACGGCTTTGGCACCGGCCTTCTCGCACCGGGCGACGGTCTCCGCGACGCCGGACTCGTCGACGTCGGAGAGCGCGAGCACCGCGCCGCGGCCGGCGAGGTTCTCCGCCAGCGCGCGCCCGATCCCCGATCCCGCGCCCGTGACCACCGCGACTTTGCCTTCGAAACTCTTCATCGACTGCCCTTCCGCACATCGTTTCCGCGATTACTCGGCACCGATCGCGAGTATCCCATACCATCGGTAGCGTGAGTAGCGTCTTCAGCCACAGCCCGCACGAGGGGTCGGACTATATCGGAGACGCGACGATCATCGTGCGCGGAACCGAGGTACCCGCTCAGGTGGAGTTGCGCGGCTACCGGGAACCGATCGACGGCGTGTACCGATGGATCGGGCGCGTCACCGCGAACGAGCAGCTGAGCGAGATCCTCGGCGACGCTCAGCGCACCAAGGTCATCGTGAAGACCGAGCACAGCGCCCAGCCCGCGTTCATCGGCGACCCCGACCCGTGGAACCGGTACCGGATCATCAGCAAGAGCACACCGCCGTACCACGTCGCCACCGACCTGGCCGAAGTCGAGTCCCAGGACTAACGGACGGGCTAACCGGCGTAGACGGCCGCGAGGTTGTCGGCGATGGAGGCGTCGAAGTCCAGTTCGGCACCGCCGTCGTCGGCCGCGACCTTCAGCAGCGCCCGGATGTAGGGCACGGTGCGGTCCACGAACGACTCCACACTCTCGGTCGGACCGTCGTCGCCCACCCAGCCGTCCGCGGCGAACACGACCGCACCCATGATCATCGCCGCCGCGGTGTCGGTCCGGTCGCTCGCTCCGCCGAATTCCTCTGGCACCAGATCGGTCAGGACGCCGGAGATGTCGCCGGCCATCGTGCGGGCGGTCTCGATCGCGTGGATGCCCGGCGACCCCGGCCCGCCGCTCGCACCGGCGAAGTTCAGTTGCAGGAACCGGAACACGTTGGGGTGCTCGTTGACGAAGTCGGCGTAGCCGGTAATCGCCGAATGGACCAGTTCGCCCAGCGTCCTCGCGGTCAGCTGAGGCGCGGTCACGATCCGCTCGGTGAGCGTGTCCATCACCCGGTCGTTGATGGCGTTGACCAGTTCCCACTTGTCGGTGAAGAAGCGGTAGAGCGTCGGTTTGGGGATCTTCGCCTCCGCGGCGATCTCACGCATGCTGACCGTCGGCCCGTGCTCGTCGATGGCGCGGATCGTCGCGTCGACCAGCGACCGCCGCATCTGCTTCCGATGCTCGGCCCATCGCTCGGTTCGCGCGTCCGCCATGGCGCCCAATCCCCCCTCGACTCGCCGGAAACTCCGACCCCAGTATGAATCAAAACTCCGCCCACGGTAGGAAACATCGCCGCGACGCCGAAAGCGCTTCCACGGCCCTACTCACTTAGGCATACTGGCGGCATCTGATACCGGAGGTCCACTCCGACGGGAAGGATCGCCATGACGACCGAATTCTTCGAGCCGCACACCACCGAGGGCGACCCGGTAGTGCGCCGGCGTTCGATCGTCGACCGGCAGGCGACCGCCCAGCGATTCCTGATGGAAGCCGCCGACGACGTCTACGACGGCGAGCTCGACATCGACTGGGACGCCCCGCCCGTTCCCGGCAAGCCCTGGCTGCCCGACGAGATGGTCACCCTGCACGGCACGAAGACGTGGAAAAAGCTCACCCCGGAACAGCGGGACGACCTCGCCAAGCGCGAGCTGGTCAACCTGCTGACCGTCGCCGTCTACGCCGAAACCGTGCTGTCGATGCTCACCTTCCGCGAGATCGCCGAGGAGCAGCTCCTCGCCGACGACCGGACTCGATGGCAGTTCAAGTGCGTCAACACGCACTCGCGCAACATCACGATGTTCGGGCGACTGATCGACGCCACCGGGCTGCCGCCGTACACCCGCATGCGACTGGCCAAGCGCTTGGAGCGGTACACGCTCCTGCTTCCGGCCGGGCCCGTCACGGCGACCGTCTGCCTCCTGCTCGAGTCGGCCACCCAGGGCCTCATGCGGCTGGCGAGCGAGGACACCGGCGTGCAGCCGCATGTCGCGCAGATCATGATGATCCACCTGATCTCCAGCCGTCGGCACAGCCAGTTCGCGCGCGAGGAACTCGAGGCTCAGCTCGCGGGCAAGAGTGCCGCGCGCGTCGCTGTCGCCTCCGTGATCGGCGCGTGGCTGACCACGGCCGTCGGCAAACTGCTGGTCAACGACGCGGTGTTCCGCGACGCCGAGCTCGACGTGCGCCGCTCCCGTCGCGCCGCGCTGCGCTCGCCGTCGTACCGGCGCCGGATGGACGCCGCCTTCGCCGACGCCATCGATTTCGCGGCAGCCGCCGGCCTGTTCCGCGACCGCGCCAGCCGCGCGATCCTGCGACGCGGACATGCGCCGCTACCCGCTCGCCGCACGACCCGCGCCGCGGGTTAGCGCGCGCCCTTGACTTTCCCCATGTGACGCAGAACACTTGATCCAGCGGTATCCGATACCACCGGTCCACGAGGAGAACCATGACGATCACGGACCCGGCCTCGTCGAAGAGGTCAAGCGATGACCCCGGCCCGCGCTTCTACAAGGGAGCGATCGCGGCGACGGACACGCTGAGCGTCGGCGACCGGCAGAAGACCGCGCAGCGCCTCCTGCGATCGACGGCCGACCGGTCCTACGACGGAGAACTCGACATCGACTGGGACGAACCGCTGGCCGAAGGCGCCCCCTGGGTTCCGGAACACCGCGTCACCCTGCACGGCACCAAGTACTGGGACCGGCTCACCGACGAACAAAAGGCCACGCTGAACAAGCATGAAGCGGTCGCCGTACTCTCCTACGGCATCTTCGCCGAGGTCGGACTTTCGACGAACCTGATGCGCAGCCTGCTCCGGAATCCCGGCCTCGTCGACGACCACATCCGATACGCCCTCGCTGAAGTCGCCGAGGAGTCCCGCCATTCGACGATGTTCGGCCGGCTCATCGACAAGAGCGGCGTAGCGCCCTACCGGCAGCCGAAACGACTGGTGAAGGGCCTGCGGTTGATCGGCTTCTTCCCGATGGGACCGTCGGCCTACGCCGGCACGCTGCTGATCGAGGAGGTGCTCGACCGGCTCCAGCGCGAGGGGATGATGGACGAGACGCTCCAACCGCACTTCCGCCAGCTCATGAAGATCCACATCCTCGAGGAGGCGCGGCACATCACCTACGCGCGCGAGGAACTGGTGCGTTCGGTCCGCGCCCGCGGGCGCGCCTCCAACGCCGCCCACCGATTCGCCTTCGCCCTGATGCTTAACTTCGTGCAAGAGGCGATCATCAATCCGAAGGTGTACCGGTCGGTCGGGTTGCGCCCGCTCCGCGGGATGATCGCCGCCCGGCGCTCGCCGCAGTACAAGCAGAACGCCCAGTTCATGAGCGGACCGCTGCTGGAATTCCTCTACGAGGCCGGAATGATCAAGGGCGCGTTCACCACCCGCCTGTACAAGCTGTCCCGCGCGATGCCTCCGGAATTGGCCGCCAAGGTCGAGGCCGGCGCCTGAGTCATGGCCGGCGAATCCACCGCGGTCGCGACCGCGCCGATCAGTCACGCCCACGAACTCGAAGTCGTCGAGGTGGTGGCCGAGACTCCCGACGCGGTGTCGGTCGTCCTGGACGTCCCCGAGCAGGCCGTCTCGAAGTTCCGCTACCAGCCCGGCCAATTCCTGACCGTCGCGGTCCCGACCGACCGTGAAGGCGGCGCCGCGCGCAGCTATTCGCTGTCGAGCTCCCCGCATTTCGAGAACGACCTGATCATCACGGTCAAACGCACGCCGGGCGGCTACGCGTCGAACTGGATCTGCGACAACGTACGGCCCGGCACGACGCTGACGGTGCTGACGCCGTCCGGTCACTTCACCCCGGCTTCGCTCGACGGTGACATCCTGCTCGTCGGAGCGGGCAGCGGCATCACGCCGCTGATGTCCATCGCCAAGTCGGTGATGATCGGCGGCAGCGGCACCGTGTACCTGCTGTACGCGAACCGGGACCGCCGGTCGACGATCTTCGGCCGCGAGCTCGCGGCGATGACCACCGAGTTTCCCACCCGATTCACCGTCGAGCACTGGTTCGAATCCGAGCGCGGCCTGCCGACCGCTGACGGTCTCGCCAAGTCGCTGGAGCTGTTCTCCGCCTACGACGCCTACCTCTGCGGTCCGGCACCGTTCATGGCCGCCGCCCGCGAGGCGCTGCTGAGCGTGGGGATTCCCGACGGCCACATCGCGATCGAGAAGTACCGGTCGTTGCAGGGCAATCCGTTCGCCGACGTCGTCGTGCACACCCCGGCGGACGGTGAGCGCACCGCCGCGCTGACCGTGCAGATGGAGGGCCGCACCGCCGAACTCGATTGGCCGCGGGAGACGAAGCTGCTGGATCTGCTGCTGTCCCAGGGCTATGACGCGCCCTACTCCTGTCGCGAAGGAGAATGCAGCTCCTGCGCCTGCACGGTCCGTTCGGGCGAGGTCAGGATGCTGAAGAACGACACCCTCGTCGACGACGACCTGCGAGCCGGGCTCACCCTCGCCTGTCAGGCCGTGCCGGTGTCGGACGAGGTGACGATTCACTTCGACCAGTAGAACTTAGAACATGTTCACCGGGTGGCAAACAATCTCCCAACACCTCCTTGCGCGCCAATATTAGAACGTGTTCTAGTAGAGGTTGTGAGTACCAGACCGATCACCGATCCCGTCGCGGAAGTACCCGCGCCCACCTCGACGATCCTGTCCGCGCCGCTGACCAACAGCTTCGACTACACCCGCTCGCTTGGCCCGGTGCTGTCCCAATTCGCCCTCGCCCTGCGCGACGGCCGCATCGTCGGCTCGCGCAGCGCCGACGGCAAGGTCTACGCGCCGCCGGTCGAGTTCGACCCGGCTACCGGCCAGCTCTCGACGGACCTGGTCGAGATCGGTGCCGTCGGCACCGTCACCGGCTGGACGTGGGAGCCCCGCCCCGCCGGTGCGCAGCCGGTTGACTCACCGTTCGCGTGGGCGCTGATCCGCCTCGACGGTGCGGACACCTCGATGCTGCACGCCGTCGTCGTACCGTCGGCGGAGGAGATGAGCACCGGCATGCGCGTGCGGGCGGTGTGGCGTGCCGCGCGCACCGGATTGATCACCGACATCAGCCACTTCGAACCGGGGGACGACTCGTCCGACGCCCCTGCCAACACGGCCGAGCTGCCCGACGAGCCCGGCGGCAACGTCGTCGTGAAGACGCCGATCGCCACCGCCATCACCCACTCGGCCTCCGAGGCCGAGTCGGTCTTCCTGGCGGGGCTGGCGCAGGGCAAGCTGATCGGCAACCGCATGGCCGCCGGCGTCGACGAAGGACGCGTCTATTTCCCGCCCCGCGACGTCAGCCCGGCCGACGGCGCCCCCGCCGCCGAGTACGTCGACCTGCCCGACACCGGCATCGTCACCACCTTCTGCATCGTCAACGTGCCGTTCCAGGGCCAGAAGATCAAGCCGCCCTACGTCGCGGCCTACGTCCTGATCGACGGCACCGACATCCCGTTCCTGCACTTGATCCTCGACTGCCCCGCCGACGAGGTGCGCATGGGCATGCGAGTGCAAGCGGTCTGGTTGCCCGAAGCCGAGTGGGAACACTCGTTGGGCAACATCAGTCACTTCCGTCCGACCGGTGAGCCCGACGCCGACTACGACAGCTACCAGGAGTACGTGTGATGGCGCCCCGAAAGATCGCGATAGTCGGCTTCGCGCACAGCCCCAACATCACCGACTCCCCCGGCACCACCAACGGCGTCGAGATGCTGATCCCCTGCTTCGACAAGCTCTACGCCGAACTGGGAATCACTCGTACCGATATCGACTTCTGGTGCAGCGGATCGTCGGACTACCTTGCGGGACGGGCATTCTCGTTCATCTCGGCCATCGACTCGATCGGCGCGATGCCGCCCATCAACGAGTCCCACCTCGAGATGGACGCGGCGTGGGCCGCCTACGAGGCCTACGTGAAGATCGCCACCGGCGAGGTCGACACCGCTCTGGCGTACGGCTTCGGCAAGTCCAGCGCCTCCGATGCCGACCTGACACTCGCGCTGGAGACCGACCCGTACACCGTCGCCCCTCTGTGGCCGCGCGCGAGTTCGCTCAGCGCCCTGCAGGCCCGCGCCGGAGTGGAATCGGGCGCGTGGAGCGAGGCCGATATGGCCGCGGTGGCCGCTCGTTCCTCCGGCCGTTCGGTCGACGAATTGCTCGCCGCCGACTACGTCGCTACTCCGCTGCGGGCCCACGACATCGCGCCGTACACCGACGCCGGCGCCGCACTCATCCTCGCCAGCGAGGAACGGGCTCGCGAACTCGTCGCCAACCCCGCCTTCATCACCGGCTGGGACCACCGCATCGACTCGCCGAACTTCGGCGCGCGCGACCTGACCGTCTCGCGATCGACGGAATTGGCCGGCGACGGCGCGTTCGGCGATCAGAGCCGCGCGGTGGACGTCGCCGAGATCCACGCCGCCTTCACCCACGAGGAACTCATCGTGAGGAAGGCACTCCGGCTCCCCGATTCGGTCCGGATCAACCCGTCCGGCGGGGCCCTGGCCGGCAACTCGCTGTTCTCGGCAGGGTTGCAGCGCATCGGCTACGCCGCGCACGCCATCTTGACCGGCGACGCGCAGACCGCAGTCGCGCACGCGTCCGGCGGCCCGGTGCTGCAGCAGAACATGGTCGTCACCCTGGCGGCCGCGGATCAACCGACCTCGGGGGGACAGGGCTGATGGGCCACCTCAATCGCGCCGCGGTGCTGGGCACCGGGCAGACCAAGTACGTAGCCAAGCGCCACGACGTGACGATGGCCGGCATGTGCCGCGAGGCCATCGACCGCGCACTGGCCGACGCGAACGTGACGATCGACGAGATCGACGCCGTTGTCGTCGGCAAAGCACCCGACCTGTTCGAGGGTGCGATGATCCCCGAGTTCGCGATGGCCGAAGCACTCGGTGCCGTCGGCAAACAACTGCTGCGCGTGCACACCGCCGGGTCGGTGGGCGGATCGACGGCCAACGTCGCCGCGTCACTGGTGTTCGGCGGCATCCACAAACGCGTGCTGGCCGTCGCGTGGGAGAAGCAGTCCGAATCCAACGCGATGTGGGCGCTGTCGATCCCGGTGCCGTTCACGAAGCCGGTCGGCGCGGGCGCAGGCGGCTTCTTCGCCCCGCACGTCCGCTCCTACATCCGGCGCTCCGGTGCGCCGTCGCACATCGGTGCGATCGTGGCGGCCAAGGACCGGCGCAACGGCGCCAAGAACCCGCTGGCCCATCTGCACCAGCCGGACATGACCGTCGAGAAGATCATGGAATCCCAGATGCTGTGGGATCCGATCCGGTTCGACGAGACGTGTCCGTCGTCGGACGGCGCGTGCGCGGTGGTGATCGGTGCCGAGGACGTCGCCGATTCGGCTGTCGCGGCGGGCAATCCGGTGGCATGGATCCACGCGACCGCGATGCGCACCGAGCCGTTGAACTTCGCGCACCGCGACGTGGTGAGCCCTCAGGCCGGGCGCGACGCCGCCGCCGCACTGTGGAAAGCGGGCGGCATCACCAACCCGATCGAGGAGATCGACGCAGCCGAGATCTACGTGCCGTTCTCCTGGTTCGAGCCGATGTGGCTGGAGAACCTGGGCTTCGCCGCGCAGAACGAGGGCTGGAAACTGACCGAAGCGGGCGAGACCGAGATCGGCGGCAAGATCCCGTTCAACGCCTCCGGCGGCGTGCTCTCGTCGAACCCCATCGGAGCGTCGGGCATGATCCGGTTCGCCGAGGCGGCCATCCAGGTGATGGGCAAGGGCGGCGACCACCAGGTCCCCGACGCCCGCAAGGCGGTCGGCCATGCCTACGGCGGCGGCTCGCAGTACTTCTCGATGTGGCTCGTCGGGGCGGACAAGCCGACCAACTAGTCCGCCGACTGGGCACCTCACCCCCGCCGAGTGGGCACGCGCTGTGTCCACTCGGCGCATGTCAGGTGCCCACTCGGCGCAGGTCAGGTGCCCACTCGGCACAACGTCAACCAAAACACTCCGCGGAACCGGCTGGCTCCGCGGAGTGTTTCGCTTGTGCCGTCGGACTAGTTCACCGGCAGGACTGACTTGGCGAAGTCCAATGCCCGTCCGATCCCGGGTTCGTCTCCGCTGCCCGATCGAGCGCCCGGCCGATGTTCTTGACGGTCGGGTCGCTGTAGGCGGCGTCGACGACCGGTGCCGCGGGAGCCGGCAGGGCTGCCACCAACTCACTGACCGGCGACGACGATGCCTTGGCCGGCGCGTCGGCGTCGACGCGTGCCGGGGCCGATGCGTAGGAGGCACCGATGCCCGCCCCGACGACCGCGCCGATCCCGGCACCGATTACCGCGCCGATGATGGGCGACGCGACGGCGGCCAGGGGCGCACCCACCGCACCGAGCAGCGGAACCCCGATGAGGCAAATGGGGATACCGATTCCGGTCGGCGCGGTTGCAGTCGCGCCGACCGCCGCGACGCCGACGGCGACTGCCCGACGAGGGGCGACACCAAGATTCCGACACCGAACCCGATGACCCCGCCGATGGCGGCGCCGGCCAGGGTGGACAACCCGATGACGTCCGGGCTGGCGACCGTGTGCCGGAACGGCGCGGCCGCCGCGGCACCCGGTCCGCTGACGTAGCGGACACTCTCACCGGCGAACCGCACACCGTTCGCCATCACTGTCGTCGACGTCGACGTGGCAGCGGCTGCGCGTGCCGTGGCCAACTGCCCCGCGCTGACCTGAGCCACGGGCACGGCAGCGGTCGCAGGCGCGGCGGCCATGCCGATGCTCGCGGCCATCGCAATGCTGGCGAATCCGATTGCCGCAGAGCGGATTCCGCCGCGCGGCGGTCTGTCAAAAGTTCGCGGCGCGGATGTCGCTTGCGAACACCTCCCCATCAATGATTCCCCGACCCATGATGTCTACCTTTCGTTGTCCGCGATACGCGGTGCTGAGTGCCGATCTGGCACCGCGATCGTAAAATCGGACACCAGCGGGCGGCTCGCCCAGAAAGGTCATCGTGACGAATGCCATAGCGGCTCAACGAAACCGCGGCAGGAACGCTACGAAGCGCGTCGTTCCGGCAGCGCGCAGGCCTCGCCGTCGGACATTCCGGTCGGGCGGACGCCCAGCGCTTGGTTGAGCCGGGCCCGCTGGTTCTCCCAGGCGATCTCGGCCGCGAGTTCGGCGACCTGTCCCTTGGTGAAGTGCTCGAGCAGTCGTTCGCGGATCTCGGCCAGGTCGTCGCCGACCGCCGGAGTCGCGGTCATGGCCTCGGCGAAGGCCAGCACGAGCTTCTCCACATCGGTGTAGGCATCGCTTTCGGCGTAGACCGGCAAGTCGCGCAATTGCTGTTCGGAGATACCCGCGGTGCGGGCCAGCGCCGATCCGATGTCGAGGCAGAACTCGCAGCTGACCATGCCGGCCGACTTCAGCAGCGCGAGTTCCTTGTACCGCGGGTCGAGGCGGTTGGAGAACAGCAGCGACACCTCGTACCAGCCGGTGGCGAGGAGGATCAGCGGCCGACGGATCAGCCATCGGTAGAGATCCGCCCGATTCCGCTTGGACTGCGAGAAGGCCTTGGCATAGCCCCAGAGACGATGGAATGCGCGCATGATGTCCTCCTGACCGCGCGGGCGGATCTGTCTACCGTTACTTGCGGTCTCCGGCGCCAACCGTAACGCCATCCGAGGCGATTGTGACCGGCGTCACCCCTCGGCCGCCATCTGTGCGTATCCCTCGCGGACGCTGGGATAGCGCGGTGCCCAGTCGGCTTCGGCGCGAAACGCGGCATTGCTGACGCGCAGGGATCGGGTCAACGACGTGAGACGGTCGCCGAGCAGCAGCGCAGCCCTGCCCGGACCGGTGATCAGCGGACGACGCCCGACGGCGCCGGCGAGGGCATCGACGTTCCCGCGCGTGGTCACCGGATCGTCGTCGACGATGTTGTACGTGCCCGCCGGCGCGTCGAGGGCCGCCACTACCGCGGCAGCCGCGTCGGTGAGCTGGATCGACGACAGATAGCTGTCGGGCGGACCGGGGGCGAATCCGATCCCCCGTCGTGCCATCGAGAGGATCTGTTC
Organism: Gordonia araii NBRC 100433; assembly: GCF_000241265.1. Lineage (GTDB taxonomy): Bacteria > Actinomycetota > Actinomycetes > Mycobacteriales > Mycobacteriaceae > Gordonia > Gordonia araii. The sequence continues at coordinate 20,783 of NZ_BAEE01000051.1, read as the reverse complement.
GCTGTGCGCGGCACCCCAGCCGTAGAACACGCCGAAACGCAAGACCGTCGCCTGCCCGCCCGCCTCGCCGAACCGGCGAGCGCTGGCCTCGGCGGCGAAGTTGCCACGCGCGATCGGGAACTCCTCGACCGGCGCCGATTCGTCGATCCACCGATCGCCCTGGTCGGCATAGATCATGACGACCGACTCCTGGATCACGCGCCGGACGCCTGCCCCGAGTGCGGCGTCGACCACGGCCGCCGACCCCTCGGAACGGATCCGGAGACACTCCTTCCACGCCGAGTAGAAGACGAACTTCGTCGTCGACGGCAGCGCCGAGGCGAGATTGACGACGGCATCGGATCCGGCGAACGCCTCGGTCAAGCCCGGAACGTCGAACAGGGAAACGCGAACGGGCTCGGCGCCATGAGCGGACAGCTTCGCCGCCGCCTCTTCGCTGCGCGCCAAGGCTTTCACCCGGTGCCCGCCTGCGACCAGTGCGGGTACGGCGTAGCCGCCGATCGCGCCGGTTCCGCCGGTGACGAAGACCTCCATCAATCCACCTTCCGTTTCGACCGCCGGCCGGATCGATCACGACCGCGCCACGCGATGACGAAGCTGACCAGCAACGCCACCGCGACGACGCCTTCGGTCACGTGGAGCGCGGCGCCCCACGCCCACACGTTGACCTCGCGGAGTCCGTGGACGCCGAGCATGATTCCCAACGGCACTCCGGCGGCGACGGCCAGAACCACCCACTGCCGATCAAGGGAGGCGACGAGGGCGACGAATCCGACGGCGATCAGCGCGAACCCGCCTTCGGCGACCGCGTGGGGCGCGAAGGGCTCTCCGATGTTCTCCGCGATCCATGCCCCCGACGTCAGGCTGCTGGCGCCCTGGAACATGAGCAACAGGCCCAGAACAGCCGCGGCGATTCGCGGCCAGCGCCACAGATCGCGCCCGGCGACGGTGGAGCGCCGGCGCCGGACCGGAACCGGTCCCGCGGCACGAGACAGACGCGCGGCAACGCGCTCCGTCGTGGCTGCCGGCGGGACGACGGTGAAGGCGGCACTCAGCCATGACAGCGTCGGATCGGTGCGGTCTCCGCCGAGCGCGTCGTCGATGGCGACGTCGAGCGCGTCGGCCGCCGCCTGCTCGTCCGGGTTGACGTTCTCGACCATTCACACCACCGCCTTCCGTAGCTTCCCGACCGCCCGATAGACGAGCATGCGCGCCGCGGGCGCCGAAATTCCCAGTGCCGCACCGATTTCGGGCGACGACAGGCGGGCCCCGAACCGCAACGCCACCGCGTCGCGTTCCCTGCTGGTCAGTATCGATAGACGCGCCCGCACCTCGTGGTCGGCGAGACGGCGCAGCGCGGCAGTCTCCGGGTCGTCGCCCGGCGCGGCCCGGTCGTCGGCGACAGACTCCACTGGGATCTCCCTGCCGTGCTTGCGCCACCAGTCGGCGACACCGTGGCGCGCGATGCCGGTCAGCCACGCACCGACGGTCCCCGCTGCCGGGTCGTAGCGGTCCCACGATCGCATCGCAGCCACGAATACCTCGCTGATCACGTCCTCGGCGTCAGCGTCCGACGGCACGCGCACACGCACGTAGCGCCACAGGGGCGTCACGTGCTCGCGGTAAATGCCCTCGAACCCACCGTCCATCCATCACCCCTTCGCGCGGGACGGCGAAACTGTAACGCGACTATCGCACCAACGTCTGCGCGAATGACTGGGCCGCCTCGAGATCAGTCTCGTCGGGACGACCCCGTTTGGCGCCGCCGAACCAGCCGAACGGGGGCGACGTGTCGTAGCCGCGGCAACAGAACTCGCCGACGACGGTGAACCCGGCTCGCTCCAGCCCGCGCGTGAGCGGCTTCGTGGTCAGCGGCGCGAATCCGCTGGTGCCGTAGACGAACGCCCGGCCCGACATCCCGCCGGCCGGTAACGATGTCACGCACTCGCGCAGCCTCGAGTGGAAGCGCTGGTAGAAGATCCCCGAGCCGAATCCGACGAGGTCGTACGCCGTGAGGTCGTCGGCGCTCACCTCCTCCGGCTCGACGACCTTGGCGTCGAGTGCACCCGCCATCGCCTCGGCGACTCGACGGGTGTTGCCCTGCGAGACCGAAACGCAGATCAGCAATGCCTTGTTCATGATCTCCCCCTCATCGTGCGATGGATCGCGGAGCGGCGAGTCCGCCCAGCTTGTCCGGGTTGCGCATGCCGTAGATGTGCGCGATCTTGCCGTCGACCACGTGGAACCAGAAGGCGCCGCCGGGATCGTCGGTCATCGTGACGGTGAATCCCGGCATCCCGTTGACCCAGAGGTCGCGGGTCGCCATCTCGTGCTTCACCCCGAACCGCACGAAGCCCAGCATCATCCTGGCGATGGCGTCGGCACCGGCGACCGGGCGGCGCGCCGCACTCGCCTTGCCGTCGCTGTCAGCGGTGTACACCGCGTCCGGGGCGAGCACCGCGAGCAGGCCGTCGACATCCCCGGTCACCGCCGCGATCTGGAACGCCCGCGTGACCTCCTCGGCGGTCGCCGCACCGCCCGCGTCGAAGCGCGGACGCCGCGACTGCACGTGGGCGCGCGCCCGGTGCGCGGTCTGGCGGACCGCATCGGCGGATTTACCGACGATCCCGGCGATCTCGTCGTAGCCGAAGCCGAACACCTCGCGCAGCACGAACACCGCCCGCTCGTCCGGGGAGAGCGACTGGAGGACGACGAGCATCGCCGTCGAAACAGACTCCGCCAGCACGACGTCGTCGGCCGGATCGTGGTCGTCGAGCAGGATCGGCTCCGGCAGCCAGGGTCCGACGTACTCCTCACGACGACGAGCGCCGGCCCGGGCCGCGTTGAGCGCCTGCCGCGTCACGACGCGAGCCAAGTAGGCGCGCGGGGATTCGACCCCGGCGAGATCGATCTCCGCCCAGCGCAGGTAGCTCTCCTGCAGGACGTCGTCGGCGTCGGTGGCCGAGCCGAGGATCTCGTAGGCGATGGTGAACAGCAACGGCCGATACTCGCCGAAAACCCTTGCGTGCTCGTCCTTCTCGTCCATCACGCCCCCTATCCGACCGTCTCCGCGACTACGGCTTCCGGCGCCCCGCCCTTGGTCCAGCGGTACAGCCGCGGATTGCGCAGGCCCCACACCGTGGCCCGGCAGACGGCCTCCTTGGTGATCGCGGCGAGCCGGCCGGTGATGATCGTACGGGTCGGCGAGTCGTCGCGGTGACTGAGCTGAATCGTCGCGGCCCGGCGGCCCAGGCTCAGGCACTGCCCGACGAATCCCATGTCGACGTCCTTGGGTTGCGCACCGGACGCCAGCGCCTCGACCGTCGCGGCCGCTTGGGCTCCGAGCGGCAGGGCCGCCTGGCAGCTGTTGCGCAGGTCCATGCCGCCCACCGCCGCGGCGTCACCGGCCCCGACGATCCGCGGATCGTCGCTGCTGACGAGTGCGGCGTCGGTGCGCAGGCGCCCGCTCTCGTCGCACGCGAGCCCGCTGCGACGGGCCAGATCCGGATAGGCGAAGCCGACCGTGACGACCGTGATGTCGCTGCGGATCTCGCCGCCGTCGACGATGCGCACGACAGTCGGCTCGACCGCGTCGACCGGCGAGTTCTCGCGGATGTCGACGCCGAGTCCGCCCAGGGTCGCCCTGGTCGACTCGCGGCCCTTCACCGAGATGCTCGGCGCGATCTCGCCGTCGCTGACGACGGTGACCCGGTGGCCCCGCTCGGCCAGTTCAGCGGCCGTCTCGACGCCGGTGAGGCCACCGCCGACGACGGTGACGGCCTGGCCCGGTGCGGCGGCCAGCCGGGCGCGCAGCCGATCCGCCGATTCCCAGTCGTCGACGCGAAACCCGTGTTCGGCGGCGCCCGGAATGCCCGTGCTGCCCGCGCCACTGCCCAGGGCGTAGACGAGGTAGTCGTAGCTCAGCGTCCCGCCCGACGCCAGGTGCACGGTTCGGGACTGCGCGTCGATGCGATCCGCGGTGTCGACGGCCAGCCGGACGGAAGGCTTCAGAATCGTCGAGTAGTCGTGTGCGGCCGCACCGCTGCCGGCCGCCCACTGGTGCAGGCGGACCCGTTCGATGAAACGGTCGCGGGGGTTGACCAGGACGACGTCGAGCCGTCCGGCGAGCCGGTTGGCCGCCATCGTGCCGGCGTAGCCGCCGCCGAGCACGACCACTCGCCGCTGCGGTTCACTGCTTTGCCCGTTCATGATTGCTCCCTCGGTGTTCAGAGTGTGACAACCCCGAGACACCGGCCGGAGCCGGTTTGTGACAACAGGTGACGAGCACCACTCAGACGTCGTCCTCGCCGACCGGTCCGCCCTCGTCCTCCCAGGCGTCGATCATCTGCACGCTGGTGCGGGTGAACTTGCGCCGCACGCCGACCCCGCCCCGACGGTCCTCCGGGATGAAACGGGCGCCGTAGTGCACGAGCGCGTCGGTCAGGTCCTGGATCTGACCGGGCGTGAGAGTGGTGTCGCCCTTCTCGTAGCGGCGCAGATCCTTCTGCTCGAGGCCCGCCTTCTTGGCGACGGTGCGCACCGATACCTGACACAGGTGCCGCGCCGCGCGCGCCAGAGCACCGTCCATCTCGAACTTGATTGCAGCCATGAGCCCATCGTCGCACGGCGCCACTCGCGCAAACGGTCGCTTGGTCAGGCGGGGCGCAGCGAGTTCATCGTCTTCTCGACTTCCCAGTACGCGCGCAGCGCCGCGAGCTTGCCGTCGGCGTCGGCGCGGTAGGTGAACACCCCGTGCGCCTCGGAGATGTGGCCCGCGATGTGCGTGACGATTTTCCCGATGTAGGCGACCTCGTTCCCGCAGATGATCTCCTCGTCGAAGACGAACTCGAGGTTCTCCGTGGTCCCGATCGTCTTGTCCCAGAACGCGGCGAGTTGCTCGGCGCCTCGGTGGCCCTTGCCCTCCTCGTCGAACATCGACGGCCCGACGGGGTCCTCGACGATCCCGTCGTCGGCGAAGTTGTCCAGCCACGCCTGCTTGTCACGCTTGGCGACGGCCTCGCGGGAGCGGCGGCCGGCGACGACGGCGGGGTTGGTCTCCCGATCGATGTTCAGGTACGCGGGTGTGCTCACTTAGCACCGGTGCCGTAGTCGACCTGCAGTTCCTTGATCCCGTTGATCCAGCCGTGGCGCAGCCGGCGCGGCGCCTCGAGCTTGGTGATGTCGGGGACGATGTCGGCCAGCGCGTTGAACATCAGGCTGATCTCCATGCGGGCCAGGTTGGCGCCGACGCAGAAGTGCGCGCCGTTGCCGCCGAACCCGACGTGCGGGTTGGGGTCGCGCAGCACGTTGAAGGTGAACGGGTCCTCGAAGACCTCTTCGTCGTAGTTGGCCGACCCGTAGAACATGCCGACCCGGTCGCCCTCCTTGATCTTCACGCCGCGAATGTCGGTGTCGCGCACCGCGGTTCGCTGGAAGGAGTTGACCGGCGTGGCCCAGCGGACGATCTCGTCGACGGCGGTCGCCGGACGGTCGCGCTTGAAGATCTCCCACTGCTCGGGGTTGTCGAGGAAGGCGTTCATGCCGTGGCTGATCGCGTTGCGGGTCGTCTCGTTGCCCGCGACGGTCAGCAGGATGAAGAAGTAGCCGAACTCGATCTCGTCGAGCGAGTGCCCGTCGATGTCGGCGGTCACCAGCCTGGTGACGATGTCGTCGGCGGGGCACTTGCGACGCTCGTCGGCCATGTTGTAGCCGTAACCGAGGATTTCGGCCGACGCGACGTCGGGCGGGGTGGTGAACTCCGGGTCGTCGGCGTTCATCATCGAGTTCGACCAGTCGAACAGCTTCATCCGGTCTTCCTGCGGCACGCCGAGGAGGTCGGCGATCGCCATCAGCGGAAGGTCGACGGCGACCTGGTGGACGAAGTCGCCGTCACCGGAATCGGCCGCCTCCTGCACGATCTTGCGCGCTGCCGAGTCGAGCTTCTCCTCCAGCTCGTGGACCGCACGCGGGGTGAACAGCTTGGACACGACCTTGCGCATGCGCGTGTGGTTGGGAGCGTCCTGGTTGATGAGCAGCGCCTTGGTGACTTCCAGCGCCTCGGCGGGCATGTCGTCCTCGAACCGCATGATCACGCCGTTGCGGTTGGTCGACCAGTCCTCGGAGTTCTTGGAGATGTCGCGGATATCGGCGTGCTTGGACACGACCCAGTAGCCGGCATCGTGGAAGCCGCCGCCCTTGCCGGGCTCCTGGGCGTTGAACCAGACCGGCGCGGTCTTGCGGAGGCAGGCGAACTCCTCCATCGGAATACCCTGCGTGAGCAAGTCCGGGTTGGTGAAATCCCACCCCTTCTGCTGCATGAACGGACACTGCGCCGCGGCCGTCTCACCGCTCTGCGAGACTGCCGCCTCATTCGCCTGGGTCACGTCTGTACCTCTTCCACCTGTCCCCGGCCGGGCCGCGACCGAGGAGGAACGTGTTTCAATTCGTATGACTCACACTCTGCCACACTGGCTAGACGGGAACAAGAACTTGTTCTAGTTTTGAAGCGAGATACCTACCAACGGAAGTGAGTTCGCACATGGGCGTTCCGGTAATCGTGGAAGCGGCGCGGACGCCGATCGGCAAGCGCAACGGCTGGCTGTCGGGCCTGCACGCGGCGGAGATCCTCGGCGCGGCGCAGCGCGGGGTCATCGAACGCGCCGGAATCGACCCGGAACTGGTCGAGCAGGTCATCGGCGGCTGCGTCATGCAGGTCGGCGAACAGGGCAACAACGTCACGCGCACCGCCTGGCTGCACGCCGGGCTTCCGTGGCAGACCGGCGCCACCACCGTCGACTGCCAGTGCGGATCGGCGCAGCAGGCGAATCATCTGATCGCGGGCCTCATCGCCACCGACACGATCGACATCGGCGTCGCCTGCGGCATCGAGGCGATGAGCCACGTGCCGCTGGGCGCGAACGTCGGCGAGAACGCCGGTCCGCGACGCCCTGAGTCGTGGGACATCGACATGCCCAATCAGTTCGAAGCCGCCGAACGCATCGCTGAGCGCCGCGGCATCACCCGTGCGGATCTCGACGCTTTCGGCCTGCGCAGCCAGCAGTTGGCCAAGCAGGCGTGGGACGAAGGCCGCTTCGACCGCGAGATCCTGACCGTGATCGCCCCCGAGCGGACCAAAGAGGGCGAACTGACCGGCGAGAAGCTCACCGTCAACCGCGATCAGGGCCTGCGCGACACGACCGCCGAGTCGTTGGCCGGCCTCAAACCGGTGATGGAGGGCGGCCGCCACACGGCCGGCACGTCGTCGCAGATCTCCGACGGCGCTGCCGCGGTCCTGCTGATGGACGAGGACAAAGCCAAGGCCCTCGGCCTCAAGCCCCGTGCGCGGCTGCGGGCTCAGGCCCTCGTCGGCGCCGAGCCCTACTACCACCTCGACGGACCGGTCCAGGCCACCGAGCGCGTCCTGGCCAAGGCGGGTATGTCGATCGGCGACCTCGACCTGGTGGAAATCAACGAGGCCTTCGCCTCGGTCGTGCTGAGCTGGGCCAGTGTGCACAACCCCGACATGGACAAGGTGAACGTCAACGGCGGGGCGATCGCGCTGGGCCACCCTGTCGGGTCGACCGGTTCGCGACTGATCACCACCGCCCTGCACGAGCTGGAGCGGCGCGACGGCGAGACCGCGCTGGTCACCATGTGCGCCGGCGGCGCGCTGTCGACCGGCACGATCATCGAGCGGATCTAGTCCGACCGTCATGGACGCCGGCAAGCGCCCCGACCAGCTCGATTCGCCACTCGTCGCGAAGTTCATCAAGATCGGTTCCCGGCTCAACACGCGCCTGTACCGGGCGACCGGTGGACGGCTGGGCGGGACGTGGCGGGTGGGAGCGGCACTGCGCAAGCCGGCACCGGTCTGCCTGCTGACGACGACGGGCCGCAAATCTGGCCAGCCTCGGACGGCGCCGCTGATCTACCTGCTCGACGGCGATCGGTTCGTCGTCGTCGCGTCGCAGGGCGGATTGCCCCATCACCCCGCGTGGTACCTGAACCTGCGGGAGCACCCGGAGGTGACGATCGAGATCGGCAGCGAGCGCCACGACCTGGTCGCGCGCACCGCGTCGGCTGACGAGAAGACGGCGTTGTGGCCGCGGCTCATCGACCTCTACGCCGACTTCGACACCTACGACGCGTGGACCGAGCGCGAAATCCCCGTCGTCATCTGCGAGCCGCGATAATTTCAGGCGCCACAGAGCCGAACGTGGACGATATGTCCACGATCGGCCCTAGGACGGACGAAATTCGCACATCTCCCGGATCGCCGCGCCGACCCAGCGGTCGAGGAACTCGGCGAGGGCCGTCGGGTCGCGCTCCCCGTCGTCGAGCACGAGGGACTGCAGGGTCCGCAGGATGATCTCCGAGATGTCGGCCAGCTGCGGCTCCTTCAAGCCCCACGACGGCCAGTCGACGGCCATGCGGCCCATCATCGATCGCGCGAACTCGCGGCCGACCTCCGACGTGAAGTCGCCGACAACGGGCAGGCTCAGCTGGTCGCCGCGCAACACCAGGCCGACGTAGTCGTCGGCGGCCAGCCCGTCCATCACCGCGACGAGCCCGGCGACCACGGCTTCGTCGGGGCGCGTGAAGCCGCGCAGCGTCGCCGCGATCCGGTCGAGCAAGCCCCCGACGGCCCCCATCGCGGTGGCGGCGAGCAGATCGCCCGTGCTGGGGAAATAGCGATACACCGTCTGCCGCGTGACACCGAGCTGGCGGGCGACGTCGGCCAGGCTCGTCGATGCGCCCTTCTCGTCGATCACCTCACGCGTTGCGGCCAGGATCCGCGCGACGGCCTCCTCGTCGTCGCCGGGCGGATGGCCGCCCCAGCCGTGGGTTCGCATGGCTGATCAGCCTAGTCGCCTCGGCACCGCCCGCGACCCCCGGCGCATGACCATACAGATAGTTGTTTGGTGTATGGTGTAGTGACCGCTGCCACACAGCCGATCCCGCGCGGAGGAACACATGACCACAGCCGCTGCCACCTGCCCCCTGGGCAAAGGCTTCGACTTCACCGATCCCGACCTGCTCGCGCGCGGAATGCCCGTCGCCGAGTTCGCCGAGCTGCGCCGGACCGCCCCGGTGTGGTGGAACGACCAGCCCGCGTTGAGCCCGATCTTCGGCGACGACGGATTCTGGGTCGTGTCGAAGCACCGGCACGTGCGCGAGGTGTCCAAGGACAGCGGGTTGTGGTCGACCAACGCCAAGGGCGCGATCATCCGCCTGCCCGAGTACATGGAGCCCGATCAGCTCGAGTTCACCAAGGCACTGCTGATCAACCACGATCCGCCCGAGCACACCCGTCTGCGCAAGATCGTCTCGAGGATGTTCACGCCGAAGGCGGTCCACGCGCTGGAGGACAAGCTCGCCGCGACCGCGCGCGAGGTCGTCGAGGAGGCGGTCGCCGCCGGCAGCGGGAACTTCGTCGACGACGTGTCGATCCACCTGCCGCTCAAGGCGATCATGGATTTGCTCGGGGTTCCCGAGCCGGACCGCGGCCGCATCCATCAGCTCGTCGACTCGATCATCAACAGCGACGATCCCGACCAGCCGTTCGACCCGGTCACCGCCAACGCCGAGCTGATGGCCTACGCGTACCAGATGGCCGAGGAGCGGCGGAAGAATCCCACCGACGACATCGTCACCACGCTGGTCCAGGCCGGCGACGACGGCGAGGCGATGACCGAGATCGAGTTCGGCTTCTTCGTGATCCTGCTGATCACCGCTGGCAACGAGACGACGCGCAACGCGACGAGTCACGGCATGAACGCCTTCTTCGACCACCCCGACCAGTGGGAGCTGTTCAAGGCGGAGCGTCCGAGCACCACCGTCGACGAGGTGCTGCGCTGGTCGACGCCGGTCCACGCGTTCCAGCGCACCGCGACCACCGACACGCAGATCGAGGGGGTCGACATCGCCAAGGGACAGCGCGTCGGCATCTTCTACAGCTCGGCGAACTACGACGAAGAGGTCTTCGACAACCCGTTCGCCTTCGACATCACCCGAGACCCCAACCCGCACTTGGCCTTCGGCGGCAACGGCGCGCATTTCTGCATCGGCGCCAACCTCGCACGGATGGAGCTGAACCTGATCTTCAACGCGATCGCCGACGTCATGCCCGACGTGACACGTACCGGCGAGATCCAGCGCGTCCGGTCGGGCTGGCTCAACGGCGTCAAGGGGCTGGGCGTCGACTACGGCTGTCCCGCGCGCACCTGAGCCCGGCTTGGCGGCGGGTAGTTTCGTCGGCATGGGTGAGCAGAAGCGACGCATGCTGTCCGGGGAGCTTTACAAGGACAGCGATCCCGAGCTCGTCGCCGAGCGACGTCGGGCCGCGAAGCTCTGTGCCGCCTTCAACGCGGCCGCTGCCGACGACGACGCCCGTCGCCGCGAACTCTTGGGCGAGCTGCTCGGTGGAATCGGCGAGGGCTCGTGGATCATGCCGCGTTTCCAGTGCGACTACGGACATCTCATCGAGATCGGATCCAACTCCTTCCTCAACTACGACGCGATCCTGCTCGACTGCGCACCCATCGTGATCGGCGACGATTGCTCGATCGGGCCGCGCGTTCAGCTATTGACCGCCCTGCACCCGATGACCGACCATCAGGCCCGCCGTGAGCGCTGGGAGTCCGCCGCCCCCATCCGCATCGGCAACAACGTATGGTTCGGCGGCGGCGTCATCGTCTGCCCGGGAGTCACCGTCGGCGACGACACCGTCGTCGGCGCCGGCAGCGTCGTCACCCGCGACATCCCGGACCGCGTTTTCGCGGCGGGCAATCCGGCGCGCGTGGTGCGGTCCGTATAACGCAACGCCTGGTTTTGCGGACTCTTGCCGGATCAGCCGACGCCGCGCGCCGCACCCTCCCAGAACCGGGCACGCAGCGCCTTCTTGTCGGGCTTGCCCAGCGCGGTAAGCGGCAGCGCGTCGACGAACAGCACCTGCTTGGGCGACTGCACCCCGCCCTTGCGGTCCTTGACGGCCAGCTTGATCTCGTCGGCGATCACGTTGCGCGCGTCGTCGGTCTCACCGGCTCCTTCACGCAGCACGACGACGGCGGTGACCGCCTCGCCCCACTTGTCATCGGGCGCACCGACGACACCGACCTGCGCGACGGCGGGATGCTCGGCGATCACGTCCTCCACCTCGCGCGGGAAGACGTTGAATCCGCCGGAGACGATCATGTCCTTGGTGCGGTCGACGATGAACCAGAAGCCGTCGTCGTCTTCGCGCGCGACGTCGCCGGTGCGCAGCCACCCGTCGGCGGTGAAGGTCTCCGCGGTCTGTTCGGGCAACCCCAGGTAGCCGCCGGCCAGCAGCGGCCCCGACACGCAGATCTCGCCCGGCTCGCCGCGATCGACCTCCTTGCCGTCGGAGTCGAGCAGGGCGGTTCGCAGGAAGGCCGACGGACGGCCGCAACTGCCCAGGCGCGCGGGGTCGTGCTCGTCGCGCCGCAGGTAACTGATCACCATGGGCGCCTCGGACTGCCCGTAGTACTGCGCGAAGATCGGACCCCAGCGGTCGATGGCCTCGGCCAGCCGGACCGGATTGATCGGCGAGGCACCGTAGTAGACCGTCTCCAACGACGAGAGGTCGCGCGTCTGTGAATCCGGGTGGTCGAGCAACGCGTAGAGCATCGACGGCACGAGCATCGTCGCGCTGATCTTCTCCTCCTCGATCGTCTTGAGCACCAGGGCCGGATCGAAGGTCGGCAGCACGATCATCGTGCCGCCCTTCATCAGCGTCGGGGTGAAGAAGGCCGCGCCCGCATGCGAGAGCGGAGTGCACATGAGAAAGCGCGGACGCTCCGGCCACTCCCACTCCGCGAGCTGGATCTGGGTCATGGTCGACATGGCGCGGGCAGTGCCGACCACTCCCTTCGGCTTGCCCGTCGTGCCGCCGGTGTAGGTGATCGAAACGACGTGGTCGGGCGCCAGGCGCGCCGCCCGCAGCGGCTGCGGCGCGAAGCCGGCGGCGGTCGCGATGATGTCAGTGCCGACCTCGGCCAGTTCCGGCGGGACGGGGCCGAGCGTGAGGACCTGCTTGAGGCCGGGCACCTTGGCCAGCAGCTCGACCGTGCGCTCGACGAACTTGGGCACCGGGTCGATGATGATCGTCGTGACACCGGCGTCGTTCAGCACGTACGCGTGGTCGTCGGCCGACCCGAGCGGGTGCAGCGCGGTGCGCCGGTACCCCTGCGTCTGCCCCGCGCCGATCACCAGCAGCACTTCGGGGCGGTTGAGCGCGAGTAGCCCGACGGCCGTCCCGGTCCCGGCCCCGACGGACTCGAAGGCCTGAACGTAGGTGCTTATCGCGTCGGCCATCTCGGCTCCGGTCAACTCGACGTCGCCGAGTTTCAATACGTGCCGGTTCGCGTGGCGGTGGAGGGCGGCAACGAGTAGATCGCCCAAATGGGTGTCGCCGCGGAGGAGGTCGATTTCCGTCATGCCACAAGATTAGGACGTGTTCTAGTTTCAGGGAAGCTCAGCCCGATAACAACCTGTTCACACGGGGTGGCATACGTATCTCACGTATCAAGAACGTGTTACATTTTCGAGCCCGAAAAACTACCCGCCAGTAGACTCACTAGTAACAAGTCTACGGCGTTACGATCGGGCACATGACTGATCTGGACCAGACCACCACCCGCCGCGACATCACCGACGCCCTGCTCACCGCACTCGAACGCCGCCACGAGGTGCTGGACGCCATCGTCGACGCCGAGAACCGCGCCGCCGCCGTCGACGCCATCGCGGAACTGCTCGGCAAGTCGAAGCTGGGCGCGGAGGCGGTGCTGGGAATGTCCTTCTACCAGCTCACGAAAGATCAGCGCCGTCGCAACCAGGCCGAACTCGACGACCTCAACTCCGCGCTGACGTTCACCCTCGCCGAGCGGCCGGCGTCCAGCGGCGACACCCTGGAATTGCGGCCGTTCTCCCCCGACGACGACGCCGACCTCTTCGCGGAGCGCACGGCCGAGCAAGGCTCGGCGGGCGACGGCTCCGGCGCACCGGCCGGCGACCTGGACAACGAGATCGCGGCGGCCGCCGATCGCGTCGATCACGAGGAGGCCATCTGGCTCGTCGCGGTCGAGCGCGACGCCAAGATCGGTCTGGTCATGGGCGAGCTGACCGAGGGCGAGGTCGACGTCCGGATCTGGATCCGTCCCGACCACCGCAAGCAGGGACTGGGAACCGCGGCGCTGCGCAAATCCCGGTCGGAGATGGCGGCGTACTTCCCCGGTGTTCCGATGGTGGTGCGGGCACCCAGCGGGGCCTGACGCAGCCCGCACTCCTCCCGCAGAAATCGACAGATCCCGACGAAATCTCGTCGGGATCTGTCGATTCGTGCGGGTGGAACCTCAGCGCGCGCCGTAGACCGGGACCGGCTTCGGCGATTCGGCGATCAGCCGGCTCACCGCCGGGCCGACCTCGGCGGGAGCCCACCGGGCGCCCTTGTCCTGCGACGCGGCGCGCTGCCAGCCGTCGAGCACGGTGATCGTTCCGCCTTCGACCTCGAAGACGCGTCCGGTCACCTCGCCCGACTCCGCCGACCCCAGCCATACGACGAGCGGTGAGATGTTGGCCGGGTCCATCGCGTCGAAGGAACCATCCGACGGCGGTGCCATCTGGGCCGCCATCGCCTCACCCGCGCCCATCGTCATCTGGGTCCGCGCCGCGGGGGCGATCGCGTTGACGGTCACGCCATAGCCGCCGAGTTCGGCCGCCGCCTGGATGGTCAGTTCGGCGATGCCGGCCTTCGCCGCCGCGTAGTTGCCCTGCCCGACCGAGCCGAAGAGCCCCGCGCCCGACGAGGTGTTGACGACGCGGGCGGCGCGCTGGGAGCCGGCCTTGGACTGGGCGCGCCAGTATTCGGCGGCGTGACGCAGGACGACGAAATGCCCCTTGAGATGCACGCGGACGACCGCATCCCACTCGTCCTCCGACAGTGACACCAGCATGCGGTCGCGCAGGAACCCGGCGTTGTTGACCACCGTGTCGAGGCCGCCGAACTCGCGGACCGCCGTCTGGACCAGTTCGGCGCCGGCATCCCAGTCGGCGACGTCGGCACCGTTGGCCACCGCCTTTCCGCCAGCCGCAACGATCTCGTCGACGACCGCCTGGGCGGCGTCGGCGGCGTAGTCGTTGACGACGACGCTGGCGCCGTCGGCGGCGAACGCCAATGCGTGGGCGCGGCCGATGCCTTGGCCGGCGCCGGTGACGATGACGACGCGGTCGGTGCTGATCTGGGCGGACATGATGCTCCTTCGGTGATCGGGCCGCTCGTCGGCCACGGTGCTGGTGGCGGTGGTTAGACCCGGTTCTCGGCGTTGCCCGCGTCGAGGAAGGCAGGCTTCTCGCCGCCGCCGTGGACGGTCAGGGTCGAGCCGGTGATGTAGCCGGCGAGAGGCGAGAGCAGGAAGGCGACAGCGTTGCCTACGTCGACCGGGTTGGCGAGCCGGCCCATCGGGATCGTCTTGCCGACGGCCGCGACACCGTCGGCGTCGCCGTAGTGCAGGTGGGATTGTTCGGTCTCGACCGGACCGCACACCACCGAGTTGAGCCGCACGCTCGGCGCCCACTCGACGGCGAGGCTCGCGGTGAGGTTGTCCAGCCCGGCTTTCGCCGCGCCGTAGGCCGACGTGCCGGGCGACGGGCGGTGCCCGCTGACGCTGGACACGTTGACGATCGCTCCGCCGCCGGGCTGCTGGGCCATCACCGCGTGCGCGGCACGGGCGACGACGAGCGGTGCGACCAGGTTCAGTTCGATGATCTTGCGAGCGAAATTGTCCGACGCGTCGGCGGCGAGGGCGAACGGCGACCCGCCGGCGTTGTTGACGACGCCGTCGAGACGGCCGTGTTTATCGACGATCGCGGCCACCATGTCGGCGACCGCTCCGGAGTCGCGAACGTCGCAAGCGTGGAACTCGAAGCCGTCATCCCCCGACCCGTCGGGATCCGACCCGCTCGGGGCGTTGCGCGCGCACACGACAGGTACGGCGCCGAGATCGCCGAGCACGCGGGCGATTCCTGCTCCGACGCCACGCACGCCACCGGTGACCAGCAGCACCCGGCCGGCCAGGCCGAGGTCGGGCGTCGACGCCGCGAGGCGGTTCTCAGACATGGGTGCTACCCTACCAAACAACCAAGCATTTGCTTGGTTCGCGTTGATGCCAACGCTCTGACGCAACGACGAGGAGCTTCTCGTGCCCATCACGACCACCCGCGGTGCCCCGGGGTCCGACGACGCCGGCATCGTCACCGTCACCGTCGACTTCCCGCCGGTCAACGCGCTGCCCAGCGCCGCCTGGTTCGAACTCGCCGACACGATCAGCGCGGCCGGCGCCGACGAGAGCACCCACGTCGTCATCCTGCGAGCCGAGGGACGCGGCTTCAACGCCGGCGTCGACATCAAGGAGATGCAGGCGACGAGCGGCTTCGACGCGCTGATCGGCGCCAACCGGGGCTGCGCGGCGGCCTTCTCCGCGGTGTACGACTGCGCCGTGCCAGTCGTCGTCGCGGTCAACGGGTTCTGCGTCGGCGGCGGCATCGGCCTCGTCGGCAACGCCGACGTCATCGTCGCTTCCGACGACGCGGTCTTCGGGCTGCCCGAGGTCGACCGCGGCGCGCTCGGCGCGGCCACCCACCTGGCCCGGCTCGTGCCGCAGCACATGATGCGCACGCTCTACTACACCGCCCAGAACGCGACGGCCCAGCAGCTGCAGCAGTTCGGCTCGGTCTACCGTGTCGTCCCGCGCGAGGAGTTGCTCGACGCCGCACTGGAGGTCGCGCGGATGATCGCGACCAAGGACACCAGGGTCATTCGCGCCGCGAAGGCGGCGATCAACGGCATCGACCCGGTCGACGTGAAGACCAGCTACCTGCTCGAGCAGCGCTACACCTACGAGCTGAACCTGGCCGGTGTGGCCGACGAGCATCGCGACGCGTTCGTCGCGGGGAGCAAAAGCGAGCGGGACAAATGAGCACCGTCGAAATCGGCAAGGCGAAAGGGGCGAAGTAGTGGCCACGGACAAGACTTCGACGCTCGACGACGTGATCGGCGAGCTGCGCGACGGGATGACCATCGGCATCGGCGGATGGGGTTCGCGACGCAAACCGATGGCACTGGTGCGGGCACTGGCCCGCTCGGACGTCAAGGATCTCACCGTCGTGACCTACGGCGGAGCGGACTTGGGGCTGCTCTGCGAGGCCGGGAAGGTTGCCAAGGCCTACTACGGCTTCGTGTCGCTGGACTCGGCTCCCTTCTACGATCCGTGGTTCGCCAAAGCGCGCACGACCGGTGCGATCACCGTCCGGGAAATGGACGAGGGCATGGTCAAGTGCGGCCTGGAAGCCGCCGCCGCACGACTGCCCTTCCTGCCGATCCGCGCCGGTCTCGGTTCCGACGTCCCCACCTTCTGGGAGGGCGAACTCCAGACGGTCGTCTCCCCCTACCCCGATGCCGACGGCCGCACCCAGACCCTCGTCGCGATGCCCGCGCTGCGGCTGGACGCGGCCTTCGTGCACCTCGACCGCGCCGACCGCCACGGCAACGCCGCCTACACCGGCGTCGACCCGTACTTCGACGACCTCTACCTCGCGGCCGCCGATCGCCGGTACCTGGAGGCCGACGAGATCGTGTCCACCGAGGAACTCGTCGGCTCGGTGGAGCGCGAACGGCTGCTGATCAACCGGATGAACGTCGACCGCGTGGTGCACGCCCCGAACGGCGCGCATTTCACCTTCGCGGGCGGCTACGGCCGCGACGAAGCCTTCCAGCGGTTCTACGTCGAATCCGCTGGCGACGAGCAGACCTGGTCGGCGTTCAAGAAGCGCTTCCTCGACGTCGACGAGCAGACCTACCAGGCCGAGGTCGCCTCATGGCAGGCCGAGCAGGAGGACACCAAGTGAGCACCACCGACATCACCCGCGCCGAGTACTGCGTGATCTCCTGCGCCGACATCTTCACCGGCGCCGGTGAGATCATGGCGTCGCCGATGGCCCCGACGCCGCTGCTCGGAGCGCGCCTAGCGCGCCTGACCACCGAGCCCGATCTGCTGATCACCGACGGGGAGGCGCTGATCCTCGCCGACACTCCGGCGATCGGAAAGGTCGGCCCGATCGAGGGATGGATGCCGTTCCGCAAGGTCTTCGACGTCGTCGCGTCCGGCCGGCGGCACGTGGTCATGGGCGCCAACCAGATCGACCGGTTCGGCAACCAGAACCTGTCGGCGTTCGGTCCGCTGCAGCACCCGACCCGTCAGATGTTCGGCGTGCGCGGGGCTCCGGGCAACACGATCAACCATCCGACGAGCTACTGGGTCGCCCGGCATTCGTCGCGCGTCTTCGTCGATTCCGTCGACATCGTCTCCGGCGTCGGCTTCGACAAGGTCGATCCGGCCAACCCGGCCTACGATCACCTGAACATCCACCGGATCGTGACCAACCTGGGCGTCTTCGATTTCGGGGGCGCCGACCACACAATGAGGGCACTGTCCCTGCACCCGGGCGTCACCGCCGCCGAGGTCGCCGAGAACACCTCGTTCGCGATCGAGGGCCTCGATGACGCGCCGGAAACCGCGACGCCGACCGATGAGCAGCTGCGGATCATCCGAGAAGTGCTGGACCCCAAGGGCGTTCGCAACCGCGAGGTGAAGGCGTGACCGCGCCGGCACTCTCCACGCGATTCACCGAACTCGTCGGGATCGAGTACCCGATCGTGCAGACCGGCATGGGCTGGGTCTCGGGACCGGCGCTGACGTCGGCGACCGCGAACGCCGGCGGGCTGGGCATCCTGGCGTCGGCGACGATGACCTTCGCCGAACTCGAAACGGCCATCGCCAAGACGAAGTCGCTCACCGACAAGCCGTTCGGCGTGAATCTGCGCGCCGACGCCACCGACGCTCCGGAACGCATCGACCTGCTGATCCGCGAAGGCGTCAAGGTCGCGTCGTTCGCCCTGGCGCCCAAGCCGGAGCTGATCGCCAAGCTCAAGGACCACGGCATCGTCGTCATCCCGTCCATCGGCGCGGCGAAGCACGCGGTGAAGGTCGCCTCGTGGGGCGCCGACGCGGTGATCGTGCAGGGCGGCGAGGGCGGCGGACACACCGGCCCGGTCGCCACGACGCTGCTGCTGCCGTCGGTGATCGACGCGCTCAGCGAAAAGCCCGGCGAGCCGACGTCGATCCCCGTCGTCGCGGCCGGCGGATTCTTCGACGGTCGCGGCCTCGTCGCCGCGCTCGCCTACGGCGCCGAGGGCGTCGCGATGGGCACCCGCTTCCTCCTGACCTCGGACTCGGCCGTCCCGGATTCGGTCAAGCAGGAGTATCTGCAGCGCGGCCTCGGCGATACGGTGGTGTCGACGAAGGTCGACGGCATGCCGCACCGAGTACTGCGAACGCAGTTGGTCGAGGCGCTGGAGAGCGGATCGAGCGTCCGCGCGCTGGCGGCCGCGGCGCGCAACGCCAACGAGTTCAAGCAGATGACCGGCATGCGCTGGACGACCATGCTGCGCGACGGCCGGTCGATGAAACGCTCGGGCGAGCGCACCTGGCAGCAGATCATCATGGCGGGCAACACGCCGATGCTGCTGAAGGCCGGGCTGGTCGAGGGCCGCACCGATGCCGGTGTCCTGGCGTCCGGGCAGGTGGTCGGCATGATCGACGATCTGCCGTCGTGCCGGGAGCTGATCGAGTCGATCATGGTCCAGGCGCACGAACGACTGGCAGCGTTGAGCCGCTTGGCGTGACTCCGTCACGCGGTCCCGGTCGAGGAAGATTTTCAGTTAATCTCTAGTAACTGAATCCTGCTTCCGTCATAATCACCACATGGCGAACCAGTCTGCCGAACCACTGTGGACACCCGACGCCGATCGGGTGGCGCGGGCACGCGTCACCGAGTTCGCCCGACACGCCGGGCGCGAGTCCGACGACTACGCCGCACTGTGGGAATGGTCGGTCACCGACCTCGACGGCTTCTGGGCGGCGGTCTGGGACTTCTTCGGGCTCGACGCGGTGAGCGGATACGACGCCGCGCTGGCCGACGCGGCGATGCCCGGCGCGCAGTGGTTCACCGGCGCGACGGTCAACTTCGGCGAGTATTTGCTGGCCCAGGGCGAACCCGACGATGTCGCGGTGATCGCCACCGACGAGACCGGCGCGACCACATCGTGGACCCGGCAGCGGTTGCGCGACGAGGCGGGCGCCCTGGCGGCGACGCTGGCCAAGGCCGGCGTCGGGCCGGGCGACGTGGTCGTCGGGTATCTCCCCCACGTTCCCGAGACGATCGCCGCGTTCGCCGCCACCGCGTCGCTGGGCGCGATCTGGTCCTGTGTCGGCCAGGACTACGTCGCCGACGCGGCGATCGACCGCTTCGGCCAGTTGGAGCCCAAGCTGCTGATCACCTCCACCGGCTACCGGTTCAACGGCAAGACGCACGACCGTCGCGACGACATCGTCCGGTTGCGCGACGGGCTCCCGACCCTCCGGGAGACGATCGTGCTGTCCCGGGTCGGTTTCGACGGCGACGACCTCGGCACGCCCTGGGCGCAAGCGGTGGCCGAGCCCGCCGCGCTGACTCCCGTCCGCGTGCCCTTCGACCATCCGCTGTGGGTGCTGTTCTCCTCCGGCACCACCGGAGTCCCCAAGGGCCTGGTCCACGGCCACGGCGGGATTCTCGTCGAGATGCTCAAACAGCTCGGTCTGCATTGGGATCTCGGACCCGGCGACCGGCTGTTCTGGTACACCTCGCCCAGCTGGATGATGTGGAACGCCCAGATCGCCGCACTCGCCGTCGGGGCGTCGGTGATCTGCTACGACGGCTCGCCGTCCTTCCCCGACCCGGCGGCCATGTGGGACCTCGTCGACCAGCACGGCGCCACCTTCTTCGGCACCAGCCCCGGCTATCTGCAGGCGAGTCAGGCCGCCGGTGTGACACCGGTCAGCGGCACCCGCAAGCTCGCGTCGCTGCGCTCCATGGGCAGCACCGGATCGCCGCTTTCGCCCGACGTGCACCGCTGGCAGGCCGAGCAACTCCCCGACGTACCGCTGTGGTCGCTCTCGGGCGGCACCGATGTCTGCAGCGCTTTTATCGCCGGAGTGCCGACGGTGCCGGTGTGGGCCGGCGAGCTCTCGGTGCGCTGCCTCGGTGCGGCCATCGAGGCGTGGGGGCCCGACGGGGCGCCGGTGCCCAACGGCCAACTGGGCGAGCTGGTCATCACCAAGCCGCTGCCGAGCATGCCGGTGAAGCTGTGGAACGATCCCGACGGCGAGCGGTACCGCGACGCGTACTTCGAGATGTTCCCGCACGCGTGGCGGCAGGGCGACTGGATCACCCTGACCGACCGTGGCAGCGTCGTCATCCACGGGCGCTCGGATTCGACGCTCAACCGGCACGGAATCCGCATGGGCAGCGCCGACATCTACGCCGCGGTGGACACCGTCGACGGGATCGTCGAGTCGCTGGTCATCGGCGCCGAGCAGACCGACGGCTCGTACTGGATGCCGCTGTTCGTCGTCCTCGACCACGGCGTCGAACTCGACGACGAGCTGATCGCGGACGTCAAAGCGCGCATCCGCGAGCGGGCGTCGGCGCGCCACGTTCCCGACGAGATCATCGCGGTGCCCGGCATCCCGCACACCAAGACCGGCAAGAAGCTCGAAGTGCCGGTGAAGCGCCTCCTGCAGGGCGCGAAGCTCGGCGACGTCGCCAACCCGGCGTCGGTGGACAATCCCGATCTACTCGCGGTCTACGCGGAGCTGGCCGCGCTGCGCAAG
>NZ_BAEE01000052.1 GCF_000241265.1 Gordonia araii NBRC 100433 | reverse complement strand
CGACCGGCGATGATTCCCCACAATCGCCCACCGAGCCATTCACTGTGTTCTCAACTGGCACTTTAATGCTTCTTTCTCACTTCAGAAACGCGCCCTTCGCTCTGGTGAACGGGCGTGTTGGCAATTCTCCCCACGGCTGTAATCCTCATTGACCAGCACTTTTATGGTCATCTTCGCCAATGGTGGGGTCATTGGGGTGGAAAGTGGTGGAAAGTGGGGTACAGTGTGGGCACTGGGTGAGACGAACCGGACGTCGATCCCAGCGGGTGTAGGAGGTGCGAGATGTCGGGTCAGCGACTCGTCGGCACCTATACGCCCAAGTTGGACGACAAGGGGCGGCTCACACTGCCCGCGAAGTTTCGAGATGCACTGGCAGGAGGTGTCATGGTCACTCGCAACCAGGACAACAGCCTCGCCGTGTACCGGCTCGACGACTTCGACGCCATAGCGGAGAAGACCCGTGCGGCGTCGCGCAACAACCCGCAGGCGCGCGCCTACCAGCGGTACTTCTTTGCCAGCGCCGACGAACAGCGACCGGACGGGCAGGGGCGCATCACCCTTTCGCCCGACCACCGCACGTACGCCGGACTGACCAAGGATTGCGTGGTGATCGGCAGCTACGACCACCTCGAAATCTGGGACGCACAGACCTGGGAGGCCTACCAGAACGAGCACGAGGAGGACTTCTCGGCCGCCGGCTCGGAAGCCTTCGAGGCCCTGCTCTAGGCGACCGAATGGGACCCGCGACAGCAGCCGTGGGTGACACGAGGCCTGCGCCCGATCCGACCCTGACGCACTTCCCCAGCGCCAGGTTCGCGATCGGGCGGGGACCCCGCTTCACCCACCCGATCCGCTCGGTTGAAACAGAAGGGTGTGCGATGAGCAGCGGTGACCACGGCCATGTTCCCGTCATGGCCGATCGCATTGTCGAGCTTCTCGCCCCGGCTGTGACGAGTGAGAGCCCCACCGGCGAGGGCGCCGTCGTCGTCGACGCGACCCTTGGCGCCGGCGGACACGCGGAATTGCTGTTGCGCACCTTCTCCGAGCTGACCGTCGTCGGCATCGACCGCGATGGTGCTGCCCGGTCGCAGGCGGCAGAACGCCTGGCCCCGTTCGGGGAGCGGGCCTCGGTGAACGCCGGCCGGTACGACGAATTGGCGCGCGTGCTCGCCGGCCCCGTCGGCCTGGACCGCGAGCTGACCGAGGTCGACGGCGTGCTGTTCGACCTGGGCGTGTCGTCGATGCAACTCGATCAGCGCAACCGCGGCTTCGCGTATGCGGTGGACGCACCTTTGGACATGCGGATGAACCCGGATGATCCGGTCACCGCCGCCGACATCCTCAACACGTATTCGCACGGCGACCTGGCGCGGGTGCTGTCGGACTACGGCGAAGAACGCTTCGCGGGTCGCATCGCCTCGGCCGTGATCGCCGCGCGGCGCGACGAGCCGTTCACCACCAGCGGTCGGCTGGTGGAGTTGTTGTACGCGGCGATTCCCGCGGCGACGCGCCGGACCGGTGGACACCCGGCCAAGCGCACCTTCCAGGCATTGCGCATCGAGGTGAATGGTGAGCTGGACTCGTTGCGGGCCGCACTGCCCGCGGCCCTCGACGCCCTCGCCGTCGGTGGCCGCGTCGTGGTGATGAGCTACCAGTCGCTCGAGGACCGGATCGTCAAGCGAGAGTTCACCAAGCGAACCCGATCGAGTTCGCCCGCCGGGCTTCCGGTCGAGCTGCCCGGCACGGCGCCGCGGTTCTCGCTGGTGACCCGGGGCGCGGAGCAGGCATCCGAGGCCGAGGTCGAGGCGAATCCGCGCTCGGCCCCGGCGCGAGTGCGCGCGATCGAACGAATCGCGCCGGACACCGAAGGGGGAGAGCAGTGAGGCACAGGGCGGATGCCACCGGGGAGTGGGCACCGGTGCCGACGGGAGAACTGTCGGTCATCGACGGGCCGCGTCATCGTCGTCGGCCGACGGCCGGTGCGCCGCAGCGCGTCAATCGCTCCCGCGCCGCCCAGCGCGCGGTCAACCGTCGCGCCGCCCGGCTCGCCCGGGAGGAGAAGCAGTCGGTCCGGCCCAAGGGCGGTCGGCGCGGAGCACCGCGCCCCGGCCTCGTCGAACAGATCCGCGGCCTGCCGTTCGCCGTGCCGGTGATCGGCTTGGTCGCCCTGGGCCTGGTCGCAACGCTCTGGTTGTCGACGAGGGCGGCGCAGGACTCCTACGAGCTCACCGTCGCGAAGACGCAGAACCAAGCGCTGGTCGACAAGCGGGACGCGCTCAAGCGAACCTACGAGTCCGCGGATTCGGCGCCTGAACTCTCCGACAAGGCGGCCCGGCTCGGGCTGGTCCCGACGCGCAACGCGGCCCGGCTGGTCGTCGGTGAGAACGGCCGCGTCTCGGTGCGCGGCACCCCCGCTCCGGCCAAGGGGCGGGCGCCGGCCTCCATCAACCCGAAGCCCGCCGACGATGCCCTGCGCCACATCGACACCAACAAAGTCGAGGACTCGACCGGATTGCCGGGCTCCGGGTCGACCCAGCAGCAGGACCAGACCCAGCCGCAGGATCAGACCCAGCAGCAGGAGCAGGGCCAACCCGAGGATCAGAGCCAGCCCGAGGATCAGGGGCAGCCGCAGCAGCAGGGCCAAACGCAGACACCCGATCAGACGCCTCCGGCACCGGCGCCCGCACCCGAGGCGGCCCCCAACGTGTTACCCGCGCCACCCGCGACTCGCGCGCCGGGTGCAAATCCCCGGCGCAACTCTTAGCAGCGGGAAAGATTGACGATCATGACGCGCGCCGCCTTTCACCTCGGAGCCACCCGATCGGCTCGGTCCGGCAGGTCCCGGTCGAAGCAGTTCTCCCCGCTGAAGCGGTCCGCGGCATCGTCGGGTACAAAGCCCCCCAAGGGGGGACGCGGTAAGCGCACCGACCAGGATCGCCCCGATCGGTTCACCATCCGTACCCGCTGGGCGGTCGTCGCCGTCGGGATCGCCGTCATCGCGATAGCGGCCCGGCTCGTCGTGGTGCACACCGTCGAGGCCGGTTCGCTCGCCGCCCAAGCGGCGGCACAGCGCGAGTTCACCCAGGTCCTCACCGCTAAGCGCGGCGCCATCCTCGACCGCAACGGGCGTCCGCTGGCCTACACCGACGAAGCGCGTGCGCTCACCTTCCTCCCGCAGGCGGTCCGCGCCGCCACCGACGAAGCCCACCGGCGCGACCCGAAACTGCCGGATGCCGCGGCGCGCTTCAAGGAGATCGCCAAGGGGGTGTCCGCGGCGCTGGGCGGGTCCATCTCCGAGAACGACCTGCTCACCAAGCTGAACGGGTCGGAGAAGTTCGTCTACCTCGCGCGTGCGGTGGCCACCGACGTCGCGGCGCGGATCGTCGCGGAGTTCCCCGAGGTGGGAGCCGATCCAGAAAACCTGCGCCTCTATCCCGGCGGTTCCCTGGCGGCCAACGTGATCGGCGACGTCAACTACGACGGCAACGGCCTCATCGGACTCGAGTCCTCGATGGATTCGGTACTCGGCGGAACCAACGGATCGAAGACCTTCGACCGTGGATCCGACGGCGCGATCATCCCGGGCAGTGCCCGCAACGTGCACCCCGCGATCAACGGCGCGACCATCCGCCTCACCCTCGATTCGGACGTCCAGTGGTTCGTCCAGAGCCAGGTCTACGCGGCGAAGGCGGCCTCCGGGGCGCGGCGGGTCGCCGCCGTGGTTCTCGACGCCAAGACGGGCGAGGTCCTCGCGATGGCCAACGATTCGACCTTCAACGCCTCCCGGCCGCTGTCGGAGCAAAAGGACGCCAACCTGGACAACCCCGCGGTGACCACGCCGTTCGAGCCCGGGTCGGTGAACAAGATCGTCACCGCCGCGGCCGCCCTCCAATACGGGGTCACCACTCCCGACGCGGTGCACACCGTTCCGGGCAGCATCCGCATGGCCGGCGTCACCGTCAAGGATGCCTGGGCACACGGAAACCTGCGTCTCACGACGACCGGCATCTTCGGCAAGTCGTCCAACGTCGGCACCCTGATGCTGGCGCGCCAGGTGGGGGAGAAGCGGTTCGCCGACATGGTGGCGGCCTTCGGATTGGGGCAGCGAACCGGTGTGAGCCTGCCCGGTGAGAGCCCGGGACAGGTGCCCGCGCTGTCGCAGTGGTCCGGCGGCTCCTTCGCGAACCTCCCGATCGGCCAGGGGCTTTCGATGACCTTGCTGCAGATGACGTCGGCGTACCAGGCCATCGCCAACGACGGTGTGCGCATCCCGCCCCGGGTCATCGCCGCGGAGACGCGCGACGGGCATCCCGAGTCCGCACGGCCGGCACCCGACGGTGTCACCGTGGTGTCGCCGGAAACCGCTCAGTCGGTGCGGGACATGTTCCGGGCCGTCGTGCAGAACGATCCGGCCGGGCGGCAACGCGGATCCGGTTTCCAGGCAGCGGTTCCCGGGTACCAGATCTCGGGAAAGACCGGTACCGCCCAGCAGGTGGACCCGCGATGCAACTGCTACTCGAACTCGCGCTACAACATCACCTTCGCCGGGATCGCCCCGGCCGACAATCCCCGCTACGTGGTCGGCCTGGTGCTCGACAACCCGAAGCGCAGCTCGGACGGGACCGGCGGGCAGTCGGCCGCACCGCTGTTCGGGACGATCGCCGGCTGGCTGCTGCAGCGCGCACGGATGCCGTACTCGCCCGGCGCGCCCCGGTTGACCCTCGAGGCTGGCTGACTCGACGCCGCGGGCCGGTAGATTGACACGCCATGGGAACTGATGTCATCCGCCCCGAGCATGTGGCGCCGACGCCGGTCGCCGAGCTGGCGGAGCTGATCGGGGCCACCGGCCCGAAAGCCGATCTGCTCGCCGGCAGCGCCGTGACCGGGGTGACATTGCGCGCCCAGCGAGCCGCGCCCGGCGATCTGTTCGCCGCGCTGCCCGGTGCTCGCACCCACGGCGCCGCCTACGCGGGCGCCGCCGTCGAGGCCGGGGCGACCGCGGTGCTCACCGACAGCGTCGGCGCCGACCTCATCAGCGAATCGCTCCCGGCGGCCGAGAGGCCGGCCGTGCTGGTCCACCCGGATCCGCGGCGGGTTCTGGGGCAGGTGAGCGCCCGGGTGTACCACTATCCGAGTTCGGCGCTGACCGTCATCGGGATCACCGGCACCTCGGGCAAGACGACCACCGCCTACATGGTCGAGTCGGCACTGATGGCCGCCGGGCGCTCGGTGGGGCTCATCGGCACGGTGGCGACGCGGTTCAACGGCGAGACCGCACCGAGCACCCTGACCACCCCCGAAGCGCCTGATCTGCAAGCATTGCTGGCCGCGATGGTCGAGCGCGGGATCGACTCGGTCGTCATGGAGGTGTCGAGCCACGCCCTCTCGCTGGGGCGGGTGGCCGGCACGTCGTTCGCGGTCGGCGGGTTCACCAACCTGTCGCAGGACCACTTGGACTTCCACCCGACGATGGACGAGTATTTCGCCGCCAAGGCGGCGCTGTTCGACCCGACGTCCCCGACGGTCGCGTCCGCCGCCGTGATCTGCGTCGACGACGAGTGGGGCAGGCGAATGGCCGACATCGCGACCGGGCCCTCGACCGTCGCCACCGTCGACGATCCGCCCGCGCACCGGCCGCCGCCCGGGCGCTGGACGGCCGTCGTGCCGCGACCGGGCGAGTCGGCGGCAGCGCTACTCGACCCGGACGGCGGAGCGCACTCGCTCCCGGTGCCGCTTCCGGGGCGGTACAACGTCACCAACGCGGCGTTGGCGGTGGCGCTGTGCGCCGCGGTGGGTGCCCCGGTGGACCGGGCGTGCGAGGGGATAGCGCAGGTCGTCGTCCCGGGGCGGCTGGAGCCGGTCCGCGCCGGCCAGGACTTTCTCGCTCTCGTCGACTACGCCCACAAACCCGCCGCCGTCGAAGCGGTCCTGTCGACGCTGGCCGCCGACTGCACCGGCCGGATCGGGGTGGTGCTCGGTGCCGGGGGCGACCGCGACACCGGCAAACGCGCGCACATGGGCGCGGCGGCGGCGCGCGGCGCCGACCTGGTCATCGTGACCGACGACAATCCCCGGACGGAGGACCCCGCCGCCATCCGCGCCGCGGTGAGCGCCGGTGCTGCCGCGGTGAACGGGACCGAGCGCCGGGCGACCGACATTCGCGAGATCGGTGATCGCGCTGAGGCCATCGCCGCCGCGGTCGCCTGGGCCGGGCCGGAGGACATCGTCCTGGTGGCGGGCAAAGGCCATGAGACGGGGCAGGAGATCGACGGCGTGAAACACGACTTCGACGACCGGGTGGTCCTGGCGCGGGCGATCGCGGCCAGGCGGTCCGGCCGATGACCGGGACGGTGACCGTGCTGGTCGCCTCGGACGACGCCTCGATCGCCGGCGGCAAGGCGCTGCTGCGCCGGCTGGTCGAAGTCGCCGCAGACACCGGAGCCGGCAGCGCGCACCGCGATCGCGCCGCAGCGGCGCGGACCTGGTTCGTGCTCGGCGAGTTCCCCGCCGACGACGTGCAGCGCAGCGTCGTCGAGCATGACTCGCTCGGCCGGGCGGCCGTCCGGCTGGCCGTGGACAAAGTCGTCTGCGTCGGCGAGTCGCGCGTCGTCCGGGCCGCGCACCAGGGTGCGGTCATGGAAGGATCGTGGGGCGATGAGGCCGTACTGGTGGCGAGCGCCGGAGAACTCGCGCAACGGTGGAGCCGAGCCGATGCGACCAGCGGTCCGGGAGCGCCGGGGGCCGGCGACGTCATCGCGTTGGCCGGCGGGTTCGACCCCCAAATCGTGGTCGACGCACTCGCGCAGCGGGACCTGGTGATCCAACGGATTTGAGGACCGGGTTGGATGGTGTGGTCGGACCGGGACGCGGCGCGATGTCGAACCGGGCGGGACGGGAACCGAAGTGAATGAGATGGAGCAGACGTGACGCATGACGTGACGCAGATTCTGGTGGCGGGTGCCGTGGCACTGGTCGTCGCCATTGGCTTGACACCGGTCCTGATCCGCGTGTTCTCCAGGCAGGGCTTCGGCCAAGAGATCCGCGTGGAGGGGCCCGAGAGCCACCAGACCAAGCGCGGTACGCCGTCGATGGGCGGCGTCGCCATCATCGTGGCCCTGGTCGCCGGCTACTTCGCCGCCCATCTCGTCGCCTACCTGCTGGGAGCGACATCGGACAGGGAAGGCGGCCCCGGACCGGGCCCCACCGCGTCGGGTCTGCTCGTGCTGGGACTGGCGGTCATGCTGGCGATCGTCGGCTTCCTCGACGACATCATCAAGGTCCGCAAGCACCGCAACCTCGGGTTGAACAAGACCGCGAAGTCGGTCGGCCAGGCGATCGCGGCCATCATCTTCGCGGTGCTCGTCCTGCAGTTCCGCAACGAGTACGGGTACACGCCCGCGAGTAAGAACCTCTCCTACGCCCGCGACATCAACGCGATCTCCCTCGGCGGCCTCGGCATCGTCGTCTTCGTGCTGTTCGTCTGGCTGGTGGTGGCCTCCTGGTCGAACGCGGTTAATTTCACCGACGGCCTCGACGGGCTGGCGGCCGGATCGATGGCGATGGTGATGGGCGCCTACGTGCTGATCACCTACTGGCAGTACCAGAACGCCTGCGAAGGCGGCGCCGCCGGCGTCGCGCGGGCGCCCGGCTGCTATCCCGTACGCGACCCGCTGGACCTGGCGATACTCGCGACCGCGGGCGGGGCCGCCTGTCTGGGGTTCCTGTGGTGGAACGCGGCGCCGGCGAAGATCTTCATGGGCGACACCGGCTCGCTGGCCCTCGGCGGTTTGCTGGCCGGGATCTCGATCGTCAGCCACACCGAGATGATCGCCGTTGTCCTGGGCGCGCTCTTCGTCGCCGAAGCGGTATCGGTCGTGCTGCAGATCCTGGTGTTCCGCACCTCGGGCCGCCGGCTGTTCCGGATGGCGCCCTTCCACCACCACTTCGAGCTGGGCGGATGGGCCGAGACGACGGTGATCATCAGGTTCTGGCTGCTCACGGCGATTTCCGTGGGTCTGGGGCTGTCGCTCTTCTACAGCGAGTTCAAGAATTTCGGTGGCTAGCAACGGTTCACCGGTAGCGGACGCGGAAAGGCAGGATCGCGCCGCCGAACTCGTCGGCGGCTTGGGCGGCGCCGGCGTCGTCGTCGCCGGATGGGGGACCGCCGGGCGATCGGCCGCCGCCTATCTGCGGTCGGCGGGATCGTCGGTCACCGTCGTCGACGGAGCGTTCGGTGCACCGCGAGACGTCGACGGCATGGTTCAGATCGGCGTCGAGGAAGCGCTGGCCGACGCCGGATTCTGGAGTCGGACCCGCGTGCTCGTGGTCTCGCCGGGCTTCGCGCCCGGCCACCCGCTCGTCGTGGCCGCGCAGGTCGCCGAGGTCCCGGTGTGGGGGGAGGTCGAGCTCGCCTGGTGGGTCGACCGCAGCGGTCTGACGGGCGCGCCGCGCACCTGGCTGGTGATCACCGGCACGAACGGCAAGACGACGACGACGGCGATGCTCACCGCCATCGTCGCCGCCGCGGGACGCCCGGTCGCCGCGTGCGGGAATTTCGGCACCCCGGTCCTGGACATCCTGACCGGCGAGCCGGGCACCGAGGTGCTGTGCGTCGAAGCCTCGTCGTTCCAGCTGCATTGGGCGCCGTCGCTGCGACCGGCTGCGGGCGTGGTGCTCAACGTCGCCGAGGACCACCTGGACTGGCACGGCGGCATGCCGGCTTATAGCGCGGCCAAGGCGGTCGCACTGCGCGGCGACGTCGGCGTCGTCGGGCGCGACGATCCGATAGCCGCATCGCTGCCGGTCGGGCCCGCGACCCGCCGCGTGGCCTTCACGCTCGGCGAGCCGGCCGACGGTGAACTCGGGGTCGTCGGGGCCGAGTTGGTGGACCGTGCGTTCAGCGGCGGCACGGCGCTCGTCGGCGTCGACCAGGTGCATCCGCCCGGTCCGTCCGGCCGCGCCGATGCCCTGGCGGCGGCCGCGCTGGCACTGGCCGCCGGGGTTCCGGCGGCGGCCATCGCGCGCGGACTGGCGTCCTTCGAGCCCGCCGGTCATCGCGGCGAACGGGTGGCCAGGCGCCACCGCGCCTCGGGCGCACCGGTCGACTTCATCGACGACTCGAAGGCGACGAATCCGCATGCCGCCGCGGCCGCGATCGCCGCTCGGGACCGTGTGGTGCTGATCGCCGGCGGGCTGCTCAAAGGTGCTTCGGTCGACGAACTGATCCGCGGTGCCCGCGACCGTCTATCCGCTGTGGTGGCGATCGGGCGGGATCGCGACGAGATTGTGACCGCGATTGCGCGACACGCCCCAGAAGTCCCAGCAGTCACAGTATTCACAGGGGACGATGGACGGGTGATTGCGGAGAAGTGGGTTCCCGACGGCGATATCCCGACCGGTTCGACGCAGCGTGACCGGGAGCAGGCCGCGGCGGTGATGACGGCAGCGGTGCGGCAGGCGTGGGATCTGGCCCGCCGCGACGACACCGTCGACGCGGTTCTGCTGGCGCCCGCGGCCGCATCGCTGGACATGTTCGACAGCTATTCGGCGCGCGGCGACGCCTTCGCGGCGGCTGCCGCGGCGTTGCCGGGGGATCCTCGATGACCACCGCCGAGAAGGCCGCCGGCAAATCTGGTTCGGCGTCGGGGTCGTCGAAGACCGACGCGTCGGAAGGGGCCGCGAGCACCGACGCACCGGAGAACGAGTCGCTGCTGGCCTGGCCGAAGGTCATCGTCGAGGCCGTCCGGAACCTGCTGGCCCGGCCCACCGCGTCGTTCCACCTCGTCGTGGGCATGGCGCTGGTGCTGACCGTCCTCGGTTTGGTGATGGTCCTGTCGGCATCCTCGGTGGAGGGGTACTCGCGCGATGGATCGGCCTACAGCCTGTTCACCACGCAGGTCATCTTCGCGCTTCTCGGACTCGGCGTGTTCTACCTGACCGTGCGACTGCCGGTCCGCTTGGTGCGCCGCGCCGCCGGACCGATGATCGTGCTCACCACCATCCTGCTCGCACTCGTGCTCGTGCCGGGGATCGGCACGCTCAGCCAGGGGGCGCGGCGCTGGTTCGTCGTCTACGGGCTGTCCGTGCAGCCGTCGGAGCTGGTCAAGGTCGCCCTCTGCGTGTGGGGGGCGCACCTGCTCGCCTCTCGCCGTCGAGACGGGGTGGCCCTGAGCGGGTTGCTGGTCCCGCTCATCCCGGTGGCCGCACTCATCAGCCTCCTCATCCTTCTCGAGCCGAACCTGTCGACGACGATCACCATCGCGGTGATCGTCGCCGCGCTGCTCTGGTTCGCCGGCCTGCCGGTGCGCGTCTTCGCGAGTTTCGTCGTGTCCGGTGCCGTCATCGCGGTCGGATTGGCCCTGATCGAGGGGTACCGGTCCCAGCGCGTGTTCAGCTTCCTCGGCGCCATCAACGACCCGCAGGGCGCCGGCTATCAGGCCCGTCAGGCGCTGTACGCGCTGGCGAACGGCGGCGTGTTCGGCGTCGGCCTCGGTCAGTCCCGCGCCAAGTGGAACTACCTGCCCAACGCCCACAACGACTTCATCTTCGCCATCGTGGGCGAGGAACTCGGCCTGATCGGCGCGTTCGTGGTCATCGGCCTGTTCCTCGGGCTGATGCTGATCGGCATGCGCATCGCGATGCGCTCGGAGGATCCCTTCCTCAAACTCATGTCGTCGACCATCACCGTGCTGATCACGGCGCAGGCCTTCGTCAACATCGGCTACGTCGTCGGGCTCCTTCCGGTCACCGGAATCCAGCTGCCGCTCGTCTCGGCGGGCGGCACCTCGACGCTGACGATGCTGGCGATGCTCGGCCTGCTCGCCAACGCCGCGCGCCACGAACCCGAGTCCGTGGTGACCCTGGCCCACCAGAAGCCGGTGGGCTGGCGGGCCCGGCTGTGGCGGTTGCCCGCGCCGGTGG
The DNA here is from genome assembly GCF_000241265.1 of Gordonia araii NBRC 100433. Classification (GTDB taxonomy): domain Bacteria; phylum Actinomycetota; class Actinomycetes; order Mycobacteriales; family Mycobacteriaceae; genus Gordonia; species Gordonia araii. The sequence goes on along the minus strand of NZ_BAEE01000052.1, from coordinate 68,777 downwards.
CCTACCGGCCGACTCGCGCGGAGAAGGTGCGCGAGCGCATGGCCGGCCGGCCCCGCCGATCGGAGCCGGTGGCTCGGCGGCGCGCCACCGCGCCCACCGCCCGGCCGATCTCGGCCGGGGGGCGGTCGACCGCACCGCGCTCGCGGGTTACCGAGACCGGCTCGATCGCGCGCGTCGACCGCGGCGGGCGCTATCGCCGCGGCGACGGCGATACGCGGTACCGGGGGACCGACCCCGCGCCCCGTCGCAGCCGCGGAGGGAGTCGATACGACCGGGATGGTCGCCGATGACCGATGCCAGGAACCTGTCGGTCGTGGTGGCCGGGGGCGGTACCGCCGGCCACATCGAGCCGGCGTTGGCCGTCGCGGACGCGGTCGTGGCCCTGGCGCCCTCGGCGCGGATCACCGCGCTGGGCACCGAGAAGGGGCTGGAGACCTCCATCGTCCCCGAGCGCGGTTACGACTTGCGCCTGATCCCGCCGGCACCGTTGCCGAGGAAGGTGGGCGCCGACCTCGCGCGCACGCCCGGCCGGCTGATGCGCTCGGTGGCGGCGACCCGCAAGGTCCTCGCCGACGTCGACGCCGATGTCGTCGTCGGATTCGGCGGATACGTCGCGCTGCCCGCATACTTCGCCGCGCGGGGCCGCCTGCGCTCGCGCAACCGCATTCCACTGGTCATCCACGAGGCCAATGCCAGTGCGGGCATCGCCAACAAGATCGGGGCGCGCTGGGCCGATCGGGTGCTGGCGGCGGTAGGGGGATGCGGTCTGCCCGGCGCCGAGGTCGTCGGCATCCCAGTGCGCGGCAGCCTGGCTGGGCTCGACCGGCAGGCGTTGCGCGCCAAGGCCCGGCATTACTTCGGTCTCGACGAAGCGGCTCCGACGCTGTTGGTGTTCGGGGGCTCGCAGGGCGCGGTGCGGCTCAACGACGCGGTCGTCGGCGCGGCCACCGCGTTGGGCGAGGCCGGCATCGGCGTGCTGCACGCGTACGGCCCCAAGAATACGATCTCCCCGTCGCGCCCGCCGGGTGCCCCGCCCTACGTCGGCGTGGGATATCTCAAGCGAATGGACCTCGCCTACGCCGCCGCCGATCTGGTGATCTGCCGTTCGGGCGCGATGACGGTCGCCGAGGTGTCGGCCACCGGTCTGCCCGCGGTCTACGTGCCCCTGCCGCACGGCAACGGGGAACAGGCGCTCAACGCCGCCCCCGTCGTGGAAGCGGGCGGAGGACTGCTGGTTCCCGACGGCGAGATGACCCCCGAGTGGGTGGCGCGCGAGGTTCCCGCCCTGCTCGGCGATGCCGACCGGCTGGCGCAGATGGCGGCGAGTGCGGCGATCGGCGGCCACCGGGACGCGGCGAACCGCGTGGCCGCGGCGGCGCTGGAACTCGCGACCGCGCATCGCGCGGCACACTAGACCTAGCCGCACCACCACCCGACGAGAGGGACGAGAGAACAACCGATGGGTCAGATCGAACGGGCCGGGTTGCCTGAGCACTTGAGTCGGGTTCACATGGTGGGCATCGGCGGTGCGGGGATGTCGGGATTGGCGCGCATCCTGCTGGCGCGCGGCGGTCAGGTCTCGGGGTCCGACGCCAAAGACAGCCGCGGCCTGCTGGCATTGCGCACCCGCGGAGCCGTGGTCACGATCGGCCACGATCCCGGGGCCCTCGACTCGCTGCCCGGCGGGCCGAGCGTGGTCGTGACCACCCACGCCGCGATCCCCAAGTCGAACCCCGAACTGGTCGAGGCGGAGAAGCGCGGTATCGACGTCATTCTGCGCCCGGCCGTACTCGCGACGTTGATGTTGGGATATCGCACGCTGCTGGTCGCCGGCACGCACGGGAAGACCTCCACCACCTCCATGGCGGTCGCCGCCCTCCAGCACTGCGGCGTCGACCCCTCCTTCGCCGTCGGCGGCGAACTCAACGAGTCCGGGACCAACGCCCATCATGGGAGCGGGGACGTCTTCGTGGCCGAAGCCGACGAGAGTGACGGCTCGCTGCTGGAGTATCCCGCCTCTGTCGTGGTCGTGACCAATATCGAGGCCGATCACCTCGACTTCTTCGGTAGCGAGGCCGCCTACGTCGAGGTCTTCGACAAGTTCGTCGCCGGGGTCCAGGCCGGGGGAGTCGTCGTCGCCTGCCTCGATGATCCCGGGGTCCGGGCGCTGCTGGAGCGCAGTGCGGAGACGTTGCGCGCCAACGATGTTCAGGTGTGGGGCTACGGCCATCGCGACGCGCGCGAGCGCCCGGAACACCTCGTCGCCGAGCTGCTCGAGTTCACCGCGGGACCCGACGGCGGCAGTAGCCGCGTGCGCGTGCACCCGCCCCTTGTCGACGAAGCGGTGGAGATGACGCTCGATACGCCGATACCGGGCGTCCACATGGCGCTCAACGCGCTCGCGGCGACCCTGGCGGGTTCTGCCGTGCTCGCCGGCGGTGACGGCGAAGTGCCCGCGCTCACCGACCTGGCCGAGGGCATCGCCGAGTTCTCCGGTGTGCGCCGCCGTTTCGAATATCGCGGAAGCGCCGACGGGGTCCGGGTCTACGACGACTACGCGCACCATCCCACCGAGGTCCGCGCGGTGCTGTCGGCGGCTCGTCTCGCGGCCGGTGACGGCCGGGTGATCGCGGTCTTCCAGCCGCACCTGTACTCGCGCACCGCGGAGTTCGCCTCGGAGTTCGCCGCGGCGCTCGATCTGGCCGACGAGGCGATCGTCGCCGACGTCTACGGCGCCCGGGAGGATCCGATGCCCGGTGTGAGCGGGCGGCTGATCACCGATCAGATGTCCGGGCGGTCCAGGTTCGTGCCGGTCCTGTCCGAGCTGGTGCCCGCGGTCGTCGGGGCGGCGGAACCGGGTGACGTCGTCCTGACCCTGGGCGCGGGCGACATCACGATGCAGGGACCGGAGATCCTTGCCGCGCTGGGGGAGCGGGCGTGAGCCGTGCCCGGTTCTGGATGACCACCGCCGTGGTGGTCTTGGCGGTGGCCGGCCTGGCAGCGGTCGCCTACTTCACTCCATTGATGTCGGTTCGCAAGGTCGCCGTGTCGGGTGTGAGCCAGCACTCGGGGCTCACCGCCGAGCAGGTCACCGCCCACGCGGGGGTTCCCAAAGGGCGCCCGCTCCTGCAGGTGAACACCGCGGAAGCCGCCCGCCGCGTCGCGTCGATCGCGGAGGTCGAAACGGCCAGGGTGCGCCGTCAATACCCGTCGACGATCGAGGTGATCGTCGTCGAGCGAACTCCGGTGGCGCGCGTCGAGACCGACAACGCGGTCCACGTCCTCGACCGTCTCGCCGTGCCGTATCGACACTATGAGCGGGGGGTGGCCGTGCCCCGCGAGGTGGCCCGCCTTCCGTTGCTGAAGACGCCGAACCCGGGACCGACGGATCCGGCGACGAAGGCGGCGCTGCGCGTGGTGACCGAACTCCCGCCGGATCTGCGGGGCCGGATCGCCTCGGTCAACGCCGAGTCCCCGGTGAACATCACCTTCGCGCTGCGCAACGACGCGACGGTCGTGTGGGGGGATGCGACCCGCGGCGCGGACAAGGCGATCGCGTGGCGCGCGATCAGCACGCGCAAGGGAACCCTCTACAACGTGTCGAGCCCTGACTTCCCGTCCTATCGGTGACCGTCGCGCGCATCTTGCGAGCGAACCTCGCTGATCAGGCGATAGGGATGTGACGGGAGTTAATTCCTGGGAACTTTGGCGACACGCCGGGCTGAAGCTGGCCCGACCAGGCCCGAATGCCTAGCGTTTGCCCTTGAAAGTTCAGTACTTGACATAACTCTAAATCTATGGTTCAGGTTTAGGGTTCTTCGGAGGAGGGCGAGCGCGATGACGCCACCGCACAACTACCTGGCCGTGATCAAAGTCGTCGGCATCGGCGGTGGCGGCGTCAACGCCGTCAACCGGATGATCGAGCAGGGGCTCAAGGGTGTCGAGTTCATCGCCATCAACACCGATGCCCAGGCGCTGTTGATGAGCGACGCCGACGTGAAGCTCGACGTCGGCCGCGACTCGACGCGGGGCCTCGGCGCCGGTGCGGATCCGGAGGTCGGCCGCCGCGCGACCGAGGACAACCGCGACGACATCGAGGAACTCCTCAAGGGCGCCGATATGGTGTTCGTGACCGCGGGCGAGGGCGGCGGCACCGGCACCGGCGGCGCGCCGGTCGTGGCGTCGATCGCCCGCAAGCTCGGCGCCCTGACCGTCGGCGTCGTCACCCGCCCGTTCGCCTTCGAGGGCAAGCGGCGCAGCGGCCAGGCCGACGCCGGCATCACGGCCCTGCGCGAGTCGTGCGACACCTTGATCGTCATCCCCAACGACCGCCTCCTGCAGCTCGGGGACGCCAACGTGAGCTTGATGGACGCGTTCCGCAGCGCTGACGAGGTTCTTCTCAACGGCGTGCAGGGCATCACCGATCTCATCACCACACCGGGCCTGATCAACGTCGACTTCGCCGACGTCAAGGGCGTGATGAGTGATGCGGGCAGCGCCCTGATGGGCATCGGCTCGGCACGCGGGGAGGACCGCGCCAAGAAGGCCGCCGAACTCGCGATCAACTCGCCCCTTCTGGAAGCCTCCATGGAGGGCGCGCGCGGCGTGCTGATCTCGATCGCCGGCGGTTCGGATCTCGGCCTCTTCGAGATCCACAACGCGGCCACGCAGGTGCAAGAGGCCGCTCACGAGGAGGCCAACATCATCTTCGGCACGGTGATCGACGACAACCTCGGCGACGAGGTCCGGGTCACCGTGATCGCCGCCGGTTTCGACGGAGGCGCGCCGCGCCGCCGCGCCGATGCTCCCGCGGTCGGCCACACCGGCGTCGCGGCGGGCAAGGCCGGCAAGGTCAACGCCCCGGGCGAGGGCGAGTCGATCTTCAGTAGCACCGAGCCCGCTGTCCAGCGAACCGACGAGGTGCGTCCGAATCCGGTGCGTCTCGACGACGACGACGTCGACGTACCCGATTTCATGAAGTGATGAGCGCGAGTCGCCGAGCCGCGCGTCCTGGGGAGTCGGCCGTCCGCCGAGTGGTGACCACTCGCGACGGCGGGGTCTCGGCCCCGCCGTACGACTCGTTCAACCTCGGCGACCACGTCGGCGACGATCCCGAGGCGGTCGCGGCGAACCGGGCGCGGCTGGCCGCGCACCTGAAGTTGCCGTCCGAGCGGGTCGTCTGGATGGAGCAGATCCACAGCCCGACCGTCACGGTGGTCGACGGACCGTCCGACGGCCCGGTACCGGCAACGGACGGACTGATCACGTCGGCGTCGAACCTCGCGCTGGCGGTTCTGACCGCGGACTGCGTCCCCGTGCTGCTCAGCGACGACGAGGCCGGGGTGATCGCCGCGGTCCACGCCGGCCGCGTCGGCGCGCGCAACGGAATCGTTCCCGAGGCGCTGCGCGTCATGGCCGGACTCGGCGCGAAGCCGCAGCGGATCAGCGCGCTGCTCGGACCGGCCGCCTCGGGGCACTTCTACGAGGTGCCGCCGGAGATGGCCCGCGACGTGGAGGAACATCTTCCGGGCAGTCTGTGCCGGACCGAGGCGGGCACCGTCGGCCTCGATCTGCGGGCCGGCATCGCGCGTCAGCTCGCGGGTGCGGGGGTCACGTCGATCGCCGTCGACCCCCGGTGCACCATCGCCGACGAGAAGCTCTTCAGCCACCGGAGGTCGGCGCCGACCGGTCGACTGGCCTCGGTGATCTGGCGGGAGGACGCGTGAATTGATCGCTCCACCCGAATTCCGCGCGTGTCGCGCCGAGAAACGACCCTCTGCGGGGGCTACCGTAGGCAGCAATGGCAATCACATTGGTCACACGAGAATCACCAACCACATGTTGATCGTGACGAGCCACCACGGCAACGCCGACCAAGAGTAGAGAGGCCCGAGATGACCACGATGCAGAAGTTCAAGGCGTACTTCGGCATGGTTCCGCCCAGCGACTACGAGGACGACTACCTCGAAGACGAGGGCACCGGGGCCATGCGACGCGTTCGTGGCCGTGGCGGCGACCCCCGCTCGAACGGCTACGACGACGACTACTACGGACAGACCTCCTACCGGGACGGCGCATACGCCGACCCCTACGCGTCCGACACCTACGGCGCCGATCCGTACGGCCCGGATTCCTACGGCGGGCGCTTCGGCGCCGAGGACGACCTGCGGCGCGAGCGCGTGCGGTCGTCGAGCCGCTACGAGGAGGACGAGCGCGAGTTCGCCGCTGTCGGCAACGGTGGTTACGTCTATACCGGTGCGCCTCGCCCCGAACCCCGTGGCGCGCGCCTCGAGCCGCTGCAGCGCTCGGCCGGCGCCACGCTGCGCGCGGTCGGTGCCGCCGCCGTCGGACAGGACGAGCCCGGCGTCTTCGGCGACGGCCAGAAGATCACCACGCTGCGGCCGTCGAGCTACAGCGAGGCGAGGACGATCGGCGAACGCTTCCGCAACGGCAATCCGGTGATCATGGATCTCGTCGACATGAGCAATGCGGACGCCAAGCGTCTGGTCGATTTCGCCGCCGGCTTGGCCTTCGCGCTGCGCGGTTCGTTCGACAAGGTCGCGACCAAAGTCTTCCTGCTCGCTCCCGCCGATATCGACGTGTCGCCGGAGGACCGTCGCCGGATCGCCGAGACCGGCTTCTACAGCCACTCTTGACCCCGAAGTGCCACAGCTCCGGGTTTGCGGCAGAGTAGTGCTGTGACCGTTTTTCTCACCGTTGTCGGATATCTGCTCTGGATCTACTGGATGCTGCTGCTGGCACGGCTGATCCTCGAATTGGTCCGGTCGTTCGCGCGTGACTGGCGTCCGTCCGGAATCGTCGTCGTGATCGTCGAAGTGGTGTTCACCCTCACCGATCCGCCGATCAAACTGTTGCGCCGGGTGATCCCGCCGTTGAACATCGGGGCGGTCCGGCTGGACCTCTCCCTGATGATCGCACTGATCGTGGTGATGATCGCGCAGCAGATCGTGTTCGGTCTGGCGGGCGGGTAGCCCTCTTAAACGTGCTGGTAGGGGCGGAGGCGACTATCCTCGACTACTGGCACAATGTCATTGTTTGGCGACCGTTGTGTTGCGAGACCGTCTCGGGCTGGTGCGACTGGCGGGATGGATGTGACAGGATGGTGCGCTAGTGGCAGAACTGTCCGTTGTGGTTGGAGCGTCGAACGTGAGGCCTCCTCGGACATCGGTAGCCACGGAGAGACGTCGGAGACGAGATTCGTCTGCGAAACGGATGTAAGGGGAATGGGCCATGCGGCTGACACCGGCTGATGTGCATAACGTCGCGTTCAGCAAACCGCCGATCGGCAAACGCGGATACAACGAGGACGAGGTCGACCAGTTCCTCGATTTCGTCGAGGCGGAACTGGCCCGACTCATCAGCGAGAACAACGATCTCGCCGCCCGGGTCGAGGAACTCGAAGCCGAGCTGGCGCACGCGCGCGCCTCCGGTCCCGGACCGGCGCCGGCCCAGCCCGCGCCGACCACGGTCTTCGCCGCGCCGGAGCCGCCGCAGCAGCAACAGCCGCCGCAGCCGAGCGTGCACGAGGAAGAGGCGAACTCCCGCGCGGCTCGCGTTCTGGCTCTCGCCCAGGACACGGCCGACCGGCTCACGGCCACTGCGCGCAACGAATCCGAGTCGGTCCTCGCCGATGCGCGCAGTCGCGCCGACGCGATCGTGGCCGAAGCGCAGGCCAAGGCCGACGGCATCCTGGTCGACGCGCGCCAGCGGTCGGAGGCGATCCTCGCCGACGCGCAGACCCGTGCCGAGGCGCAGTTGCGCCAAGCCTCCGAGCGTGCCGAAGCGTTGCAGGCCGACGCCGAGCGCAAGCACACGGAGATCATGACGACGATCAACCAGCAGCGCGGGGTGCTCGAGGGTCGTATCGAACAGCTCAAGACGTACGAACGCGAGTACCGCACGCGGCTCAAGACCTATCTCGAGTCGCAGCTGGAAGAGCTGGCGCAGCGGGGCAGCGCCGCACCGGTCGACGGTGGCCGCGACGCCATCGCCGACAGCGGGGGCTATCCGGGCCCCGGCCAGGGATAAACGAAACAGGGGGTGTGAGCCATGTTGGGCTTCGCCATTGTCGCCGCACTAGCGGCCTTCGCCTTGCTGGTCGCCGGTCTGATGACCGGCCAGGTCTGGCTGGCTATCGCCTGCGTGGTCGCCTCCGTCGTCGGATTGGTCGCGCTGCTGATCGACATTCGGCGCGGCGCCCGGGCCGAACCCGTCGAGAACGCGCCGACCACCGGAGCATTCCTGGGCGAGGACATCGACGCCTATGTCGCCCAGCGTGAAGCGCGTCGCGACTCCGGCACCTTCGCCGGTGGTGCCCGCACGGCGTTCCCGCCGGAGGGCAGCGCGGTCGGCGACGAGGACCCACGGGTGTCCGATGCGTCCAATCCGGTCAGCACTCCGGCCAGCGGAGGCTGGCTGACGGCGCGTCCGTCCGGCGCGCTGTCCGGTTTCCCCGAAACCGAACCCGACTACACCGGGCCGGCCTATCCCGCGCCGCCGGCCGCGCGAGCCGCCGCCGGTCAACCGCCGGCCAATCCCTATCCCGCCAATCCCTACCTCGGCGGACCGAATCCCGGCCAGGAGTCGGCCGCTCAGGAGCCCTCCGGCCAGCAGCCTTCGGCAGGGGGGTACGGGCAGCCCCAGGCGCCCGAACCCGTCGCACAGGATCCGCGAGTCGCCGACCCGGCGGCATCGGGGCCCGCGTTCACCATGCCGACCGTCTCGTCACCGCCGCCTCCGCCGCGATCGTCCGCGCCGCAACCGGGGGACCAGCAACAGTTCGGTTCTCAGCCGCCCGCGCCACCGCGGCCCGGCCAGCAGCCGAACGCGCCACGACCGGGCGCGCCGCGCGAACGGGTCGGCGATCTTCACGACTACGTGACTTCGACCGGGTCCATCCCGCGCATCGAGACCTCGGGCTCCAATCCCGTCGTCGTCACCGAGCCGGGCGAGGTCAGGTGGGAGTCGTCGATTCCACCTGCCGGATCGAAGCTGGTATCCGACCAGTCCCGCGAAGCGATGCGTCACGTCAACGACCTGCCGCCGACGCCGCCCCCGACCCCGCGTCGGGCCCGGCGTCCGGAGCCGAGGCCGACCAACGCGCCGGTCGACCCGCTGGATCCCAATTGGCGTCCACCGCTGGACTGACTAAGCTGTAAGGCGCACTGATCCGGCCATCACCGGGGAGCACTCGGAAGAACGGGGCGCGCACGGCGTGCCCTCAGTAGAACCGGGCGGGAACGGGCCCGTCACAGCCCGAATGTTTGAGTGGCCGCCGTACCTGCGGGTGCGCGGCAAGCGGGGTGGTACCGCGACGACCGGCTGACCAGCCGGCGGCGTCCCCGTGCCAGTGACGAGCACGGAGGTACCCACGTGGCATCCAACGACCGCCCCTATCCCGTCGTCGACCTGACGGACGGGAGTCCGCGTGCACCGCGCTTCCCCGACGTCGAGCAACATGTGCTCGCCTATTGGGACGCCGACGACACCTTCGCCGCCTCGATCAGCAATCGGGCCGAGGCGCCGGAGTTCGTGTTCTACGACGGGCCGCCGTTCGCCAATGGACTGCCGCACTACGGCCATCTGCTCACCGGCTACGTCAAAGACGTCATCCCGCGGTTCCAGACCATGCTCGGCAAGCGCGTCGAGCGGCGATTCGGATGGGACACCCACGGCCTTCCGGCCGAGCTGGAAGCCGAGCGGCAGCTGGGCATCACCGACAAGGCGCAGATCGAGCAGATGGGCGTCGACAAGTTCAATGAGTACTGCCGCGATTCGGTGCTGCGCTATACCGGCGAATGGCGCAGCTACGTCCAGCGGCAGGCGCGATGGGTCGACTTCGACAACGACTACAAGACACTCGATCTCGACTTCATGGAGTCGGTCATGTGGGCGTTCAAAGCGCTTCACGACAAAGGGCTCGTCTATCAGGGCTACCGGGTGCTGCCCTACAGCTGGTACGAGCAGACGCCCCTGAGCAATCAGGAGTCCAAGCTCGACGACGCCTACCGGATGCGGCAGGACCCGGCCGTGACCGTCACCATGCCGCTGTCGGCCGACGGCGAGCTGGCCGCGCTCGACGGGGTCGACGCGCTCATCTGGACCACCACGCCGTGGACGCTGCCGTCGAATCTGGCGATCGCCGTGCACCCCGACATCGAGTACTCGCACGTGCGAGCGGAGAACGGGAAGCACTACCTGCTGGCGACCGCTCGGCTGGACGCCTACCGGGCGGAGCTGGGCGAGGAGCCCGAGACGGTGGGAACCTACACGGGCGCCCAACTGGCGGGACTGCGCTACACGCCGCCGTTCGACTACTTCGCCGGCCACGCCAACTCACACGTGGTGCTGCTGGCCGACTACGTGACGACCGAATCGGGTACCGGTGTCGTCCACCTCGCGCCCGCCTTCGGTGAAGAGGACATGGACGTCGCGACGGCGAACGGGATCGAGGTCGTGCGCCCACTGGACGAGGGAGCCCGGTTCACCGCCGAGGTGCCCCCCTACGAGGGGCAGATGGTCTTCGACGCCAACCCGGCGATCATTAAGGACCTGAAGGCCGCCGGCCGCATCCTGCGGCACGAGACGATCGAGCACTCGTATCCCCATTCGTGGCGCTCGGGGCAACCGCTGATCTACATGGCGGTGCCGAGCTGGTTCGTCGCCGTCACCAAGATCCGCGACCGGATGATCGAGCTCAACCAGGAGATCAACTGGTCGCCGTCGCACGTCCGGGACGGGCAGTTCGGCAAGTGGCTGGAGGGAGCGCGCGACTGGAACATCAGCCGCAACCGCTACTGGGGCGCACCGATCCCGGTGTGGGTCTCCGACGACCCGGCCTATCCGCGCGTCGACGTCTACGGCTCGCTCGACGAACTCGAGCGCGACTTCGGCGTCCGCCCGGACAATCTGCACCGGCCCTACATCGACGACCTGACGCGGCCCAATCCCGACGACCCGACCGGCGCGTCCACCATGCGCCGCGTCCCCGAGGTGCTCGACTGCTGGTTCGAGTCGGGATCGATGCCCTACGCGCAGGTGCACTACCCGTTCGAGAACCGGGACTGGTTCGACGGGAATCCCGCCACCGGCGAGATCGCCCACAACCCGGGCGATTTCATCGTCGAGTACAACGGCCAGACCAGGGGGTGGTTCTACAACCTGCACGTGTTGGCGACCGCGCTCTTCGATCGGCCGGCGTTCCGCAACGTCGCGGCACACGGCATCGTGCTCGGCAACGACGGGCAGAAGATGAGCAAGTCCAAGCGCAACTACCCCGACGTGAACGAGGTGTTCGACCGCGACGGCTCCGATGCGATGCGCTGGTTCCTCATGGCTTCGCCGATCCTGCGCGGCGGGAACCTGGTGGTCACCGAGCAGGGCATCCGCGAAGGGGTGCGCCAGGCACTGCTGCCGCTGTGGAACGCCTACAGCTTCCTGCAGCTCTACGCCGAGCGCCCGGCGACGTGGCGCACCGACTCGGACAACGTGCTGGACCGCTACATCCTGGCCAAGCTGACCCAGACCCGCGACGAGATCACCGATGCGCTGGCCGTATTCGACATCTCCGGGGCGTGTGAGTCGTTCCGCGAGTTCTGCGAGGCGCTGACGAACTGGTACGTGCGCCGGTCGCGGTCGCGATTCTGGGCCGGCCAGGACGAGGACCCCGACGCCTTCGACACGTTGTACACCGTGCTGGAGGTGGCCAGCAGGCTGGCCGCGCCGCTGCTGCCGTTGGCCACCGAGGCTATCTGGCGCGGCCTCACCGGTGAGCGTTCGGTGCACCTCACCGACTGGCCGACGGCCGACGAATTGCGCGGCGACGCCGACCTCGTGGCCGCGATGGACGACGTGCGCGCGGTGTGCTCGGTGACCTCCAGCGTGCGCAAGGCGAACAATCTGCGCGTCCGGCTGCCGCTGCCCGCGCTGACCATCGCCTCGCCGACGGCTGAGCGGCTGACGCCCTACACGGATCTGATCGCCGACGAGATGAACGTGAAATCCGTTGCACTGCACACGGATCCATCGCAGTTCGGCCGCAGCGAGGTCGTGGTGAACGCGCGCGCCGCCGGTCCGCGCCTCGGCAAGGACGTGCAGCGCGTGATCAAGGCGGTCAAGTCCGGCGACTGGTCGGTCGTCGCGGCCGACGACGGGTCCGAAGTCGTCGTCGCCGACGGCATCGAACTGCACGACGGCGAATACACGCGCAAGCTGGTCGCCACCGCGCCGGATTCGACGGCCGAGCTGCCCGGCGGGACCGGGCTGGTCGTCCTCGACACCGCAGTCACCCCGGAGCTGGAGGCCGAAGGCTGGGCCAAGGACCGGGTCCGCGAACTGCAGGAGGCACGCCGCGAGCTCGATCTGGACGTGTCCGACCGGATCGCGGTGCGCCTGGCGGTCCCGGCCGAACGCGCGGACTGGGCGCGGACGCACGCGAGCCTCATCGCCGGCGAGGTGCTGGCCACCGAGTTCGAGGTCGACGCCGGCGGCGCATCCGGTTCGGTTGAACTCGGCGACGGTGCGAGCGCGGATATCCGCAAGGCCTGACATGGTCGGCGGCGGCGCACGGCGCCGGGAGCGCAACCGGCGGGGCCGATGACCCCGACCGGTGACCGGTGGGTGCTGCACCTGGACATGGACGCCTTCTTCGCGTCGGTGGAGCAGTTGACGCGCCCGACGCTGCGGGGGCGCCCGGTCCTGGTCGGCGGTCGCGGCGGGCGGGGCGTGGTCGCCGGGGCGAGCTACGAGGCGCGGGCGTTCGGCGCGAGGTCGGCGATGCCGATGCACCAGGCCAGACGGCTCGTCGGCGCCGGAGCAGTGGTGGTGCCGCCGCGAGGGGCGGTGTATCGGGCGGCGAGCGGGCGCGTGTTCGACGTCGTGCGGTCGCGCATCCCGGTCATCGAGATGCTGTCCTACGACGAGGCGTTCGGGGAACCCGCCGAGCTCGCCGGGGCGAGCGTCGCCGATGCGCGGGCCTTCGCCGAGGAACTGCGCGCCGAGATCAGCCGGCGCACCGGGCTGACCGCGTCGGTCGGGCTGGGCAGCGGCAAGCAGATCGCCAAGATCGCATCCGGCGCGGCCAAGCCGGACGGGGTGCTCGCTATCGAACCCGACCGGGAACTCGCGTACTTGCACGCGCTGCCGGTGCGCAAACTGTGGGGGATCGGGCCGGTGTCCGGCGACCGGCTGGTGCGCCTGGGGATCGAGACCATCGGCGACTTCGCCGCGCTCGACCCCAGCGAGGCCGCCTCGGTACTCGGCGCCAAAATCGGTGCGGCACTGCACGAACTGGCCAGGGGCGTCGACCACCGCCCAGTGCACGAGCGTGCCGAGGCGAAACAGATCAGCTCCGAATCGACGCTGGCCGTCGACATCGTCGCCCTCGGCCCCTTGCGCGAGGAGCTCACCCGCGCCGCCGCCGACGCGCACCGACGGCTGCTGGCCGACGGACGGCTGGCCCGCACGGTGGTGGTCAAACTCAAACGCGCCGACATGTCGGTGCTGACGCGCTCGGCGACCCTGCCCGTCGGTACCTCCGACCTGCACGACCTCACGGCGGCCGCACAGCGGCTCGCGCTGGACCCGTTGGAGGTCGGGCCGATCAGGCTCGTCGGGGTCGGATACACCGGTCTCACCGCCGCCGAGCAGTTCACCCTCTTCGACAGTGCTCCCGACGATGTCGCGACGGGTCCCGACCTCGACGAGGACGACTTCGACAGCGCCTTCGACGGCGCGGCGGTACTGGTCCGTGCCGGCGAGCAGGCCGACGTGCCGGTTCCTGTGCCCGACGACGGGCCGGTTCCTGTGCCCGACGACGGGCCGGTTCCGGTGCCCAACGGGCCGGTCCCACTGCTCGGCGGCGAGCCGACTCCTGCGCCCGACGACGAGCCGACTCCGGCGTCCGACGACGACGGGCCCGATCCGTCGTGGACGACCGGATCCGATGTCCGCCACGACGAGTTCGGACACGGTTGGGTGCAGGGGACCGGACACGGTGTGGTGACGGTTCGCTTCGAGACCCGCGCGACCGGTCCGGGGGTGGCAAGGACCTTCTCCTTGCCCGAGCCGGCCCTGCACGTGGCCGATCCGCTCGCTTCGCTGGCCTGGGACGACTGAACCCGCCGACCGTGCCCAGATTCTCGCCGAGCGTGCCCAGATTCTCGCCGAGCGTGCCCGGAATCTCGCCGAGCGTGCCCGGAATCTCGCCGAGCGTGCCCACATTCTCGTCGAGTGTGCCCACATTCTTGCCGACTGTGCCCACATTCTCGCCGAGCGTGCCCACAATCTCGCGGCAGTGTCTAGAACTCACCTACCCCGGCGGCAGTTGGGTGCGGAGTTGGGTAGGTCGGCGCAAAATCTGGGCACAGTCGGCGGAAATGTGGACACGGTCGGCGTGGAACTGGGCACGGTCGGCGGAAATGTGGGCACGGTCGGCGTGGAACTGGGCACGGTCGGCGGAAATGTGGGCACGGTCGGCGGCGCGACCTTACGCCGGAGCCGAGCGAGCCAGGAAGTCGGCGACCTGGTCGCGGGTGGCGCCGGCGGTCAGCAGCGCGACCAGGGCGATCCGGGCCTGCGGTGCGCGCAACCAGCCCGAGACGATCGCGCCGGCTGCGACCAGGTCGACGGCTCCACCGCCGCCGCCGTACCGGGCTGCCACTTCGCCGTAGGGGACCCGGGTGCTGACCACGACGATGACCCCCTGCTGTACCGCCAGCGACACCTGGGCGGTGATATCGGGATGGGTGTTTCCCGACCCGGTCGCCGACAGGACGATTCCGGCCGCGTGCTGGGCGACCGCGGCGGCGATGATCCCGGGGCTGACGCCGGGGTAGAGGGCGATGGTGTCGACGCGGGCGGTGCGGCCGGCGGGTACCGGCAGGTCCGCCAGGGGGCGTCCCAGCGACGGGTGCACGACGTCGTAGGCGCGCAGCGAGTCGGTACTGACCTTGAACAATCCGCGGACCGGCTGCGGGGCACCGCCGACGACGACCTGGACGCCCCGGCCGGCCGATTCGGGATCGACCGCGCAGGCGATGGCCGCCACGATGTTGGCGGGTCCGTCGGCATCGGGGTGGTCGCTGGGCAACTGGGCGCCGGTGAACACGATCGGCCGCGGGTCGTGGGCGTACAGGTCGACGAGGTAGGCGGTCTCTTCCATCGTGTCGGTGCCGTGTGTCACTACGACCCCGCTCACATCGGGATCCGAGAGCGCCCCGATGGCCGCGGTGGCGATGATGAACTGGTCGGTCGTGCGCAGCGCCGAGGAGTCGCGCGTCATCAGGTCGATGGTCGTGATCTCGGGTGTTTCTGCCGAACCGGCCTGGTCAGAGGCCTCCCGAGCCAGATTCATGAGGTCGCCGGAGTGAAGGACCGGGACCGCGCCGCCTGCGGTCTGGTGTGCGGCGACCGTACCGCCTGTGGTGATGAGCACGATCCGCTTCGACCCCATGGGTCTAGCGTGTGGGAACCAACCGGTGGGGTCAAGCGTTGACGGCGTGTTGACTCATGCGAACCGCGGGTTGCGGGCGTGGTGAACTAGCCTCTACGGGGGCTTTGGCATAGTGGTGCGCGACCTTGTGCGCCGTCAGAGAAGGAAATGGACTGTGAAACTACCGAGGATTTTCGCCGGTGTGATGGTGGCCGGAATGGCGCTGTCGGTGGCTGCCTGTGGCGGCAACGACGACGACGGCCTGCCGGAGCTGCCTCCGATCAGCACGTCGACGCAGGCGTCGGCGCCTGCGGCGTCAGGCGCCGCGGATGATCTGAGCGGACTGACCAATGCCAAGAAGCGGCCGACGGTCGCCGTGCTGAACCAGATGCTGGAGACGGCGCTGGACCCCGATGTTCCCAACGCGGAGAAGACCAAACTGGTCGAGGGATCGGAGAAGGACCCCGACGTCTTCGACAAGCTGGTCCAGGCCCGCAAGGAGAACCCGGACGCGACCTACAAGATCATCCCGCCGGTCATCCCGGCCGGCCCCAAGAAGGCCACCGTCAAGGTGCAGGTGAAGATCGGCGAGAACCCGCCGGCCAAGGCCGAGGCCAGCATCGTCTACACCGGCGGTCGCTGGAAGCTGTCGAGGAACACCGTGTGTCCGCTGCTGGAGGGCAACGACGTCAAGACCGCGATGTGCCCGGCGACGATGAAGCCGTCCGCGCGCACGCCCAAGCCGGCCGGCTAGGACGAGCAGAACGACGAACCCGCTACCGGCTCCACTGGAGCTGGTAGCGGGTTTGCTGTACCAGCGGCCGACCCGCGTCGGCCCCGACCAGTTCGCGGGCGCCGCGCACGTCCAGGGAGCCGCCGACCGGTAGGGCGCGGCGCAGGTCGAGGCGCGCGGTGCCCTTGCCCAGTGCGGTGTAGCGCGCTATCCGCAAGGTTTTGCCGGTTCCCGGCACCGTGTAGTCCGACCCGGTCGGTGTCTCGTCGACGGAGATGTCGAGGTCGACGGTGTCGCCGGTGCGTGCCCGCAAGGTCGCGGTGACCGTCTGTCGCACGGGAGTCGCGCCGAGGACGGTGCGGACCGCGCGCCAGCTCGCACCGACGCCGACGGGCTCGGACGGCACCGCGACGAGGTTCTGCAGCGCCGTCGCGAGCGTGTTCTCGATGACAGCGCGCGCCGTCGTCGGCGCGCCGGGATTGGGCCACAGCCGCAGCGACACCGGCACGCCGCCCGCTCCGAGGGTGAGTCCGCCGCGCGACCCCGCGTCCTTGCCGAGATCGGCCGAGAGCACCGGGTCGGTTGCCGTGAGCGTGTCGAAGCGCAGCGCCACGTCCTGATCGTCGGAACAGTGGTGGCGCACCGTCAGACCGACCGTCACGGTCTGATCCTCGCGCGAGGCCGCATCGCCCTCGGCCGGAGCACCCGCACCGTCGTCGGCCAGGCGCGACAGCACGGTCGTCGTCGACGTCGCGCGCACCTGCTGCGCGCTGGCGCGATCGGGGGCGGCTCGCAGCACCCGGTGCGGCGCCGCTCCCGCGGAGATCAATTCGACCGTCGGCGCCGCGAGCGGGATCGGCCGGACGGCCGGATCGGCGGTGGTTGCGCCGGTGGCGCACGGGCCGTCGTCGACCGCGTCGTCACCGCCGCCGCACGCGACGAGCAGCGCGGCGAGCACGCCGGCGAGCGGGATCGCGGCGGCACGGCGCAGCGTCGACG
The DNA here is from genome assembly GCF_000241265.1 of Gordonia araii NBRC 100433. Lineage (GTDB taxonomy): Bacteria > Actinomycetota > Actinomycetes > Mycobacteriales > Mycobacteriaceae > Gordonia > Gordonia araii. The sequence continues at coordinate 51,594 of NZ_BAEE01000052.1, read as the reverse complement.
TGGTGGCGAACCGGGTGAGCACGGGCCCAGCGTACTGGGCCCCGCACCCGCGCCACGTACCCTGGTCGTCGTGCAAAAGCGATACTCGACGACCCTGACCGTGCTCGGGGTCGCCCTCGCGATCTGGGTTCTCGACGTCCTCACCAAAACGTGGGCCGTCGCCGAACTGGAGGGGCGGGACCCGGTGTACCTGCTGGGCACCGACTGGGCGCGGCTGCTCTTGCTGCGCAACAGCGGCGCCGCGTTCTCCATGGCCACCGGCTACACGTGGATCCTCAGCATCATCGCAGCGGTCGTGGCCGTGGCGATCATCCGCCTGGCGGGCAATCTGCGCTCGCGATGGTGGATCCTGGGTCTCGGGCTGGTGCTCGGCGGCGCGCTGGGCAACCTCACCGACCGGGTGTTCCGGGCACCCGGACCGCTGCAGGGACACGTGGTCGACTTCGTCGCCATCGGCTGGTGGCCGGTATTCAACGTCGCCGACTCTGCGGTGGTGTGCGGCGCGGTCCTGCTGGTCGTGCTGACGGTCCTGGGCTACGACTACGACGGGGGCCGCAGCGGCTGGGCGGCCAGGCGCCGGTCCGAGGGGGACGAGCGCCACGACAACGAGACCGACGACGCCCGTGCGTGAATCACGGTCGTTGCCGGTGCCCGACGGCGTGGCGCAGATGAGGGTCGACGCGGGGGTGGCGCGAATCCTCGGGATCTCCCGGACGGTGGCCGCCGAACTCGCGGCGGCGGGTGACATCACCGTCGACGGGGCCGTCGTCGGCAAGTCCGACAAACTGCGCGCCGGCACATTGCTCGAGGTACTGCTCCCGGCGCCGCCGGAGCCGCTGCGGATCGAGCCGACTCCGGTGGAAGACCTGGAGGTGATCTACCACGACTCGGACATCATCGTCATCGACAAGCCGGTCGGGGTGGCGGCGCACCCGTCGCAGGGATGGTCGGGTCCGACGGTGATCGGTGCGCTCGACGCCGCCGGGTTCCGCATCTCGACCTCCGGGGCCCACGAGCGACAGGGGATCGTGCAGCGTCTCGACGTCGGCACGTCGGGGCTGATGGTCGTCGCGGCCTCCGAGCACGCGTACACCGTGCTCAAGCGGGCGTTCAAGCAGCGCACCGTCGACAAGCGCTACCACGCGCTGGTCCAGGGTCATCTCGACCCGCCGTCGGGCACGATCGACGCGCCCATCGGCCGCCACCCGGGCAGCGATTGGCGGTTCGCGGTGACGGCGAACGGCAAGCCATCGATCACCCACTACGACACGCTGGAGATGTTCGCCGCCGCGTCACTGATCGACGTAAAACTGGAGACCGGGCGCACCCACCAGATCCGGGTGCACTTCTCGGCGATGCACCATCCGTGCTGCGGCGACCCGACCTACGGCGCCGACCCGGTGCTGGCCGCCCGGCTGGGGCTGGAGCGGCAGTGGCTGCACGCACGAGAATTGTCGTTCGCGCATCCGGCGGACGGGCGCGAAGTGCGTTTCGTCAGCCCGTACCCGGCCGATCTCCAGCACGCCCTCGACGTGCTCCGGGAGGGCTGATTCGGGTCGTCGTCGGACGGCTCCGCAGTCACGCCCGTCTCATTCGTCACGGGCTGGCGTGCCGCGCTGCCACTGTCGGACCGCCGACCTAGAGTGGACGCCGTGACCGACTCGCGCTCCTTCGTCCACCTGCACAACCACACCGAGTATTCGATGCTCGACGGTGCGGCGAAGGTCGGTCCCCTGTTCGCCGGGGCCAAGCGCCTGGGCATGACCGCGATCGGGATGACCGACCACGGCAACATGTACGGGGCCAGCGAGTTCTACAACGTCGCGGTACGTCACGACATCAAGCCGATCATCGGCATCGAGGCCTACATCGCACCGGAATCGCGGTTCTCCACCAAGCGTGTGCAATGGGGCACCCCGGACCAGCGCTCCGACGACGTCTCGGGTAGCGGAGCGTACACGCACATGACGATGGTCGCGGAGAACGCGACCGGCCTGCGCAACCTGTTCAAGCTATCGTCGCTGGCCTCGATCGAGGGGCAGCTGGGCAAATGGGCGCGCATGGACGCCGAACTGATCGCGCAGTACGCCGAGGGCATCATCGCGACGACCGGCTGCCCGTCGGGCGAGGTGCAGACGCGGCTGCGCCTCGGACACGAGCGGGAGGCTTTGGAGGCCGCGGCCAAATGGCGCGACATCTTCGGCCCGGACAACTTCTATCTCGAACTGATGGAGCACGGCATCGAGATCGAGAGCCGGGTGCGCGACGGGCTCCTCGACATCGGCCGGAAACTCGGCATCAAGCCGCTCGCCACCAACGACTGCCACTACGTCACCCAGACCGATGCCGGCGCCCACGAGGCGTTGCTGTGCGTGCAGACCGGCAAAACCCTGTCGGACCCGACGAGGTTCAAGTTCGACGGCGACGGCTACTACCTCAAATCAGCGGCGGAAATGCGCGAGCTGTGGGACGCGCAGGTCCCGGGAGCCTGTGACTCGACGCTGGAGATCGCCGAGCGCGTCCAGTCCTACGAGGAGGTGTTCACCCACCGCGACCGAATGCCGGTGTTCCCGGTGCCGGAGGGCGAGAGTGAAGCAACCTTCCTGCGCAAGGAGGTGATGACCGGCCTGGCCCAGCGGCGTTTCCCCGGAGGCGACGTTCCGCAGGAGTACCTGGACCGGGCCAACCTCGAACTCGACATCATCATCCAGATGGGTTTCCCGGCCTACTTCCTCGTGGTCGGCGATCTGATCGCGCACGCCCACGAGGTCGGAATCCGGGTCGGACCCGGCCGCGGATCGGCGGCCGGGTCGATCGTCGCGTGGGCGTTGGGCATCACCAACATCGACCCGCTGCCGTACGGGTTGCTCTTCGAGCGCTTCCTCAACCCCGAGCGCGTGTCGATGCCCGATATCGATATCGACTTCGACGATCGGCGCCGCGGTGAAATGGTGCGCTACGCCACCGAGAAGTGGGGCGAGGACAAGGTCGCCCAGGTCATCACGTTCGGCACCATTAAGACCAAGGCCGCACTGAAGGACTCGGCGCGCGTGCAGTTCGGGCAGCCGGGCTATGCGATCGCCGACCGGATCACCAAGGCCCTGCCGCCGCCGGTGATGGCCAAGGACATTTCCGTGTCGGGGATCACCGACCCCTCCCACGAGCGCTACGGCGAGGCCTCGGAGGTGCGGGACCTGATCCAGTCCGACCCCGACGTCAAGAAGATCTACGACACGGCGCTCGGACTGGAGGGGCTGATCCGCAACGCCGGCGTGCACGCCTGTGCGGTCATCATGTCCAGCGAGCCGCTGACCGATGCGATCCCGGTGTGGAAGCGCCCCCAGGACGGCGCGATCATCACCGGCTGGGACTACCCGTCGTGCGAGGCCATCGGCCTGTTGAAGATGGATTTCCTCGGTCTGCGCAACCTGACGGTCATCAACGACGCGCTGGAGAACATCAAGGGCAACCGCGGCATCGAGCTGGACATGGACACGCTGCCGCTGGACGACCCGGCGACGTTCGACCTGCTGTCGCGCGGGCAGACGCTGGGCGTGTTCCAGCTCGACGGCGGGCCGATGCGCGACTTGTTGCGCCGCCTTCGGCCGACCGTGTTCGAGGACATCATCGCCGTCGGCGCGCTGTACCGGCCGGGCCCGATGGGGATGAACGCCCACAACGACTACGCCGACCGCAAGAACGGCCGTCAGCAGGTCAAGCCCATCCACCCGGAACTGGAAGAGCCGCTGCGCGAGATCCTCGCCGAAACCTTCGGCCTGGTCGTCTATCAAGAGCAGATCATGCAGATCGCGCAGAAGGTCGCCGGTTACTCGATGGGGCAGGCCGACAACCTGCGGCGCGCCATGGGAAAGAAGAAGAAGGAAGTCCTCGACGAGGCTTACGAGGGCTTCGCCAAGGGCATGGTCGACAACGGCTTCTCCAAGGCGGCGATCAAGGCGCTGTGGGACACGGTGCTGCCGTTCGCCGGCTACGCGTTCAACAAGTCGCATGCCGCGGCGTACGGGCTGGTGTCCTATTGGACGGCCTACCTCAAGGCCAACTATCCCGCCGAGTACATGGCCGGGCTGCTCACGTCGGTCGGCGACGACAAAGACAAGTCGGCGATCTATCTCGCCGACTGCCGCAAGCTGGGGATCACCGTCCTCCCGCCCGATGTCAACGAGTCGCAGCCGAACTTCGCCGCCGTCGGCACCGATATCCGGTTCGGCCTCGCCGCCATCCGCAACGTGGGAACCGGCGTCGTCGACTCGATCATCGCCTCGCGCTCCGCCAAGGGAAAGTTCGCCAGCTTCTCCGACTACCTGGCCAAGATCGACGTCGGCGCCTGCAACAAGAAGGTGACCGAGTCGCTGATCAAGGCCGGCGCCTTCGACTCCCTGGAGCATCCGCGCAAAGGCCTGTTCCTGGTGCACGCCGACGCCGTCGACTCGGTGCTCGGCACGAAGAAGGCCGAAGCGATGGGGCAGTTCGACCTGTTCGGCGACATGGGCGGCGACGATTCGGCGGCGGAGGTCTTCGCGGTGAAGGTGCCCGACGAGGAGTGGGAATCCAAGCACAAGCTCGCTCTCGAACGGGAGATGCTAGGCCTGTACGTCTCGGGCCATCCGCTGGCCGGCGTCGAGCACGCGATTGCCGCCGAAACCGACACGTCGATCACCAGCCTGCTCGAGGGCGACGTCGCCGACGGCACCCAGATCACCATCGGCGGCATCATCTCGAACGTGAACCGCCGGGTGACCAAGAAGGGGGAGTCGTTCGCCGCGGTCACCGTCGAGGACCTCGTCGGTGGCGTGGAGGTCTACTTCTTCCCGCGGGCCTATGCAGCGTTCGCGATGGACATCGCCCAGGACAACATCGTGCTCGTCCGCGCACAGGTCAAGTATCGCGACGACGGCATGACCATCATCGCGAACGATCTCGCCGTTCCGGATCTCAAGGCCTCCGGCGCGGCCAAGCCGCTGGCCCTGACCATCAGCGCCAGGCTGTGCACCCCCGACCGGGTGACCGACCTCAAGCAGGTGCTCAGCCGTCATCCCGGGCCGTCCGACGTGCATGTGACGCTGGTCAGCGAGCAGCGCTCGACCGTCCTGCGGCTCAATGAATCGCTGCGGGTCACGCCGTCGTCGGCACTCATGGGTGACCTGAAGGCCCTCCTCGGGCCGTCGTGCCTGGGCGCGTGAGATTATTGGGGTCGTGACCGACGCCCCAGTACAACCGCCTGAGCCCGCCCAGCCGTCCGCCCTGCCGACCGTCGCCGACATCGGCGCGGCGGCCGAGCGGATCGAGGGCGTCGTCATTCAGTCGCCGCTCGAGTACTGCCCGCGGTTGTCGGCCCGGTTCGGCGTCACGGTATACCTCAAGCGCGAGGATCTGCAGCCCGTGCGCTCGTACAAGATCCGCGGCGCCTACAACGTCATGGCGCAGCTGAGCCCGGCCGAACTGGACCGCGGCGTCGTCGCGGCGAGTGCGGGAAACCATGCGCAGGGCGTCGCGTTCGCCTGTCGCGCGATGGGGGTGAAGGGCCGCATCTACGTGCCGACGACCACGCCCAAGCAGAAGTGCGACCGCATCCTGTGGCACGGCGGGGATTTCGTCGAACTGGTCAAGACGGGTGACACCTACGATGCCGCGGCGGCCGCAGCGCTGGCCGACGTGGCGGAATCCGGTGCGGTGTGGATTCACCCGTTCGACGATCCGCGCACGGCGGCGGGGCAGGGAACCATCGCACGCGAGATCGTCGAGCAGCTCGGTGCCGCACCGTCGCTGACGGTTGTCCCGGTCGGCGGCGGCGGCTGTCTCACCGGCGTCATGACGTACCTGCGCGCCAACGATCCGAATACCCGGGTCGTCGGCGTCGAGCCGGCGGGCGCCCCGTCGTTGGGCGTCGCCCTGGTCGCCGGGGGCCCGGTGACGCTCGAGGAGATCGATTCCTTCGTCGACGGTGCGGCAGTCCGCCGCGTCGGTGCTCTCGCATACGCCGCGGTGTCGGCCGCCGGGGCCGTGGTCGTGGATCGCCCGGATCTGGCCGAGTACCGCGCGACCGGTGTCGCCGGGGTCCGGTTGGTCGCGCAGGACGCGCCGGTGGCGCCGGGCGAGGTGCGTCTGACACAGGTCGACGAGGGGGCGATCTGTTCGACGATGCTGGAGCTTTACCAGAACGAGGGGATCATCGCCGAGCCGGCCGGTGCGCTTGCCGCCACCGCGCTCGAAGGTCTCGATCTCGCGGGTTCGGGGCTCACCGAGGATTCGACGGTGGTCGTCTTGGTGTCCGGCGGCAACAACGACGTGTCCCGGTACGGCGAGATCATCGAGCGCTCGCTGGTGCACCGCGGTCTCAAGCACTACTTCCTCGTCGACTTCCCGCAGGAGCCCGGTGCGTTGCGGCGATTCCTCGACGAAGTGCTCGGCCCCGACGACGACATCACGTTGTTCGAGTACGTCAAGCGAAACAACCGGGAGATCGGTGCCGCGCTCGTCGGTATCGAACTCGGATCGCCAGATGGGCTAGACCCCCTGGTCAAACGGATGGACGAGTCGCGCCTGAAGTGTCAGCGACTCCATCCGGACTCGGCGGAGTACCGGTATTTGACCTGACACGAGTAGGGCATGTGACCCAAATCGCAATGGGGTGACGCGAGCCAGGTATATTACTCACGAGTCGGATCGCCGAGCGAGCATCGCGGAGGGCGAATCCGGCTGACGATGGGGTCCCCGACGGGGGCGGCCCCAGGCCGAGGACTAGTGAAGGCAGGGGCGTGGTCACAAGTACTCCGAACACGGACATACCGGCGAAACCCTCTCGGGTTTCGCCGGTGCGCAAGTGGTGGAGCGAGCACATCGTCGCGTCGTTCGACACGTTCGGTCGCCAGCTGGGCATGTTCGTCGAAGTCTTTCGCGCACTGTTCACCGATATCGGCAAACGGCAGTTCCCCTTCGGGGAGTTCATCCGCCAGTGTGCCTTCATGGCGAGCACGTCGGTGTTCCCGACACTGCTGGTCGCCATCCCGATCGGCGTCATCGTGTCGATCCAGGTGTCGAACATCGCAGGCCAGATCGGTGCGAATGCGTTCGCCGGCGCCGCGACCGGGTTGGGCGTCATCCGCCAGGGCGCCCCGCTGGTCACATCGCTGATCATCGCCGGCGCGGTCGGCTCGGCCATCGCCGCCGACTTGGGGTCGCGCACGATTCGCGACGAGATCGACGCGATGAAGGTGATGGGCGTCAACCCGATCCAGCGTCTGATCTCGCCGCGCCTGCTGGCCACCATGGTCGTCAGCTTCCTGCTCTGCGGCTTCGTCTGCTTCGTCGGCTTCATCACCGGCTACATCTTCAACGTCTACATGCAGGGCGGAACGCCGGGTTCCTATACGAGTACCTTTTCGTCTTTCGCAGCTCCGTCGGACTTATGGTTCGCCATGATCAAGGCCGTGATATTCGGTGCAATCGTGGCCATCGTCGCGTGTGACCGGGGACTGAACACGAAGGGCGGACCGGCCGGCGTCGCCGACTCGGTGAATGCCGCGGTCGTCAACTCGGTGCTGCTGCTGTTCACCGTGAACGTGGTCCTCACCCAGGTGTTCGCGCTGATCATCCCGGCGAAGGTGGTGTGAGATGACCGCATCGAGGTATACGCCGCCGGTCCTGCGGCCGGTCGAGATCGCCAAGGGCGCGTACCGGGGGCCGCGCGACGCGCTCGCCCGGATGGGCCACCAGCTGACCTTCTTGCTGAAGTCGCTGGGCGCGGTGCCGCTAACGTTCAAGCACTACTCCAAAGAGGTGTGGCGCCTGCTCGCCGACATCGCGTGGGGCAACGGCGCCATCGTCGTCGGCGGCGGCACGGTCGGCGTCATGGTGATCCTGGGCATCATGGGCGGTGCCACGGTCGGCATCGAGGGCTACACCGCACTACACCTGCTGGGCATGGACCCGGTGGTCGGCGCGATCTCGTCCTTCGCCACGACACGTGAGATCGCACCGCTGCTCGCCGCGACGGCGTTCACGGCGCAGGCGGGCTGTCGGTTCACCGCGCAGCTGGGCTCGATGCGGATCAGCGAGGAGATCGACGCGCTCGAATCGATCGCGATCCGGCCGATGCCCTATCTGGTGACCACGCGCATGATGGCCGCGGTCCTCTCGATCGTGCCGCTGTACGCGATCGCCCTCGCGGCGAACTACCTGGCCTGCCAGATCATGTTCCAGGTGCAGAGTGGTCAGGGAAACGGAACCTACCTGTACTACTTCCAGCAGTTCCTGCTGTCGTGGGACATGGTGCTCTCGTTCCTCAAGGTGATCGTGTTCGTGCTGCTCACGACGTTCATCCAGTGCTATTACGGCTACTTCGCCAGCGGCGGTCCGGAGGGCGTCGGCGTGGCAGCGGGTCACGCCATCCGCTTGGCGATCATCGTGATCGTGTTCGCAAACCTGATCATGACCCTGGTCTTCTGGGGGACATCGGCGGGAATCAGGATCTCGGGGTAACAGATGCCATTCATCGATACGAGCGGGCGCAATCCCTCGCTGACCAGCTATGTCCTGCGCGGCGCCGTCTTCGTGGCGGTCCTCGCGGTGCTCTTCACGCTGCTCGGCATGCGCTATCAGGGCCGTTTTGACAAGGTCGTCCCGGTCACGGCGACGCTGACCGACGTCGGCGACGGGCTGGTCAGCGCGGCCGACGTGCGCTACAACGGCTACATCGTCGGCGAGGTCGCCGGAGTCACCCCGTCCGAACGCGTCGGGAAGAACGGCATCCAGATGCGCGACGTGAAGATCGAGCTGGACCCCAAGCAGGCCGAGGGGATTCCGGGCAACGTCACCGCTCGAACCGTGCCGTCGAACCTGTTCGGCGTGAACTCGGTCGAGCTGCTGCCGCCCCCCGAAGGGGCCACGCCGACCAAGCTGACCTCCGACGCGAAGATCGAGGCCGATCAGACCATGGCCACGTTGGCGCTGCAGGACGCGCAGAACCAGCTGCGCGACATCATGCGCGCCGTGCCGCCGGAACAGTTCGCGGCGGTGCTCGGCACCATCGCCGACGCGATGCGCGGCGGAGGCACCACCTTCGCGATGTTCTCCGAATCGTTGCGCGAGTACTTCGAGCAGCTCAACGCCATGTTCCCGGCCGGCGCGCGACCGGGGTTCGATGATTTCAACGCCACGGTCATGGGCCTGTCGCGCTCCGCGCCCCAGCTTCTCGACGCGCTGGGCAAGAGCGTGGTCCCCGCGGCGACGATCGCGGAGAACCAGCGCAACATGACCGCGCTGCTGTCGGCGGCCCAGGGAGTCACCGACGAGACCCTCGCGCTGTTCGCGGCCAACGGCGACGTCGGCAAGCACCTGGTGTCCGACATGCGGCAGGTCGTGGGTGCCGCGGTGCTCGAACCGCGCGCCCTGCCCGACGCAATCGTCGCGCTGAACCGGCTGGCCGCCCGCGTCCAGACGGTCTTCACCGGCAGCAACGGCCACGTCCGGCTGAACCTCGGCATCAGCTTCGGCGTCTTCATGCGCTACACGCGCCAGAACTGCCCGGTCTACAACGGCGGGAAGTTCGGCCAGCTGCGCGGTCCGGGCTGTGTGGGACCGGGCACGGGTACCGGCCCGACGAGTTCCGGGCCGCTGGCGATCTTCCCGCCCAGCATGCGCCGGATGGCGGCCGGATCGGTGACGACCGGCACCGACGTCGACACGCTGCGCAAGATGCTGGGCCGCGATCCCTCGCCGGCCGAGATCCTGATGCTCGGCCCACTGGTCGACTCGACCAAGCCGAAGGCGGACCGGGCTCCGAAACCGCCGGGACAGCGCAAACCGTCGGCCCGCAAGTCCGACCGGGATAAGAAGCCCCAGACGAAGCGGCCCGACGCGAAACCACGTGAAGCCAAACCCCAGCAATCGGAAGGAGAACGATGAGCATCCGCAAACCGCTGATCGGGTTCTCCCTGTTCGCGGTGATGGCCCTCCTGCTGACCTACACGATCTGGTCGACGCTGGAACGGTCCGGCCCGCGCAGCACCAACGAGTATTCCGCGGTCTTCAACGATGCTGCCGGTTTGGCGAGCGGCGACGACGTCCGCATGGCCGGGGTCCGCGTCGGACGCGTCAGCACGATCAAGCTGGAGAACGGCAAGGCGCGAGTCGATTTCACCGTCGACTCCGGCCAACGGGTCTACGCGGCGACGAAGGCGGCCATCCGGTATCAGAACCTGATCGGGCAGCGGTACATCGCCCTGAGCCTCGTCGACGGCCAGCCGCGCACCGAGCTGGCCGCGGGGGAGCGGCTGAAGCAGGAGTCGGAGGATTCCTTCGACGTGACCAGGCTGCTCGCCGGTTTCCAGCCGTTGTTCGAAACCCTGACCTCCGAGCAGATCAACGGTCTGTCCGAAGGCCTGATCGCGGTGTTCCAGGGTGACCAGGTCTCGCTGAAGAACACCGTCGCCCAGGTCAGCACGCTCGCCAACGACATGGCCAACCGCGACGAGGTGATCGGGTCGATCATCGCTCACCTGTCGGGGGTCATGCGCGATCTGTCGAGGCAGGGCAGCCAGATGTCGGACCTCGTGAAGGGCACCGGCGATCTGGTCGCGAGCCTGAACTCGAACTCGGCCGCCTTCGGCAAGGCCGTGAGCGAGATCGGCCGGACCGCCAGCGGATTCGGCAACATCCTCGGACAGACGCAGAACTCCCTCGCCACCGCGGGCAACGATGCGGCTGCGGCGACCAACAAGCTCATCAAACTGGGGTCGAAGCTGGACCGGGCGGCCGTCGAGCTTCCCGTCTTCCTCGCCCACTTCCCGATGGTGATGGGTGAAGGGGCCCACTTGAACATCTATGCCTGCGACCTCGACATCGCCTTCGGCGACGTCCTCCTCCCACCGGGTCTGCTCAACAAGCTCGGCGGCACGGCGCATTCGGAGGCATGCCGATGAGTGCGAGATCGATGTACCGCGAACGCCCGCAGCTGTGGACGGGAGTCATCGGCGCCCTCGTGCTCGTGCTGCTGCTCGTCGGAGTCTTCGTGCTGGCCGGAGCCAACCTGGGCAAGAAGAGCTACTACGGCGACTTCGCACAGGCCGGCGGAATCCGTCCCGGCGACAAAGTGCGGGTGGCCGGCATCGACGTCGGCGAGGTGACCGGGACCAGCCTGGAACGCGATCACGTCAAGGTGTCGATGAAGGTGAACCGTGAGGTCGACGTGCGGTCCAACGGCTCGGCGGAGATCAAGATGTCGACGCTGCTGGGTCAGCGCTACGTCGACATCGCGCTCGGCGACGCTCCCGACAAGCTGGACGGCGCGCAGATCAAGGACACGAGGGTGCCCTACGACCTGCAGAAGACCATCGAGGCGGGCACGCCGATCCTGGCCGGCATCAACCCCGACGATCTCTCGTCGAGCTTGACCGAGCTGAACCGGCAGTTGCAGGGCACGCCGGCGCTGGCGCGCCCCGCGATCGACGGTCTGGCCCGCATGTCGGAGGTCATCACCAGTCGTAAAGACCAGATCAACCAGCTGATCGCCGACACCAAACAGGTCACGTCGATCGTCGACGACAGCCAGGTGCAGCTCGCGATGATCATCGGCCAGGGCCAGCAGCTGGCCAGCAAGATCGTCGCTCGGGAGGCGCTCGTGACGCGCCTGCTCGACGGTCTGGCGACCCTGACGCGCCACGCGCAGGCCATCGGACAGGAGAACGCGGGCAAGCTCGCCCCCGTCATGGCGAACATCCAGACGATCTCCCAGGGGCTGGAGAAGAACAGGGACAACCTGCGCAAGTTGCTGGAGATCCTGCCGATCACCGCGCGTGCGACGGTGAACATCACCGGTGACGGCCCCTACGCGAACAGCTATCTGCCGTGGGGATTGTTCCCGGACAACTGGCTGTGCACGGCCCGGGTGGTGGACGGATGCTGACGAAGAAGTTGAGCCGGCCGGTCGCGGCTGTCGCCGTGGTGCTGGCGGCCGGGCTGATGTCCTCGTGCTCGCTGATGCCGGCCGGGATCGCCTCGAAACTCGGTCAGGCGTATGAACTCACCGCCTACTTCGACAGCGTCGCCGGCCTGTACCAGGGCAACGACGTCGCCGTGCTGGGCATGCCGGTCGGGCGGGTGACGAAGATCGAACCGGAGGGCGCGCGCGTCAAAGTCCGGTTCACGGTCGACCGGTCGATCTCGGTGCCCAAGGAGGTCACCGCGGCGATCGTGAACACCTCGATCGTCACCACTCGTCATATCGAACTCTCCCCGGTGTACGTGGAGGGCGAGAAGCTGGGCAACGGTGACACGGTGAAGGACACGAAGGCGCCCGTCGAAATCGCCGAGTTGTTCGATTCGGTCGACCGCCTGATGAAGACGTTCGCCGGCGACGGCGCGGGCAAGGGCCCGCTGGCCGACTTCCTCGGCCTGGCCGACGGCATTACGGCCGAGAACGGTCAGCGCTTCGCCGAGGCGGTGACGCAGATGAGCAAGGCGGGCAAGCTGGCCTCCGACAACGGGGATGCGCTGGTCGAGCTGATCAAGATGATCAACAACCTCACCTCGAAGCTGGTCGCCAACTATCCGAAGATGCGCGCCTTCTCCAACTCGGTGACCAACGTGGCGGCAACGCTGGACCGGCAGTCACCCGGTCTGCTCGCGGCCATGGCCGACCTCAACGTGATGCTGCGCAACACCAGCGAGTTCTTGGCCAACAACTCGGGGACGATCGGCGTCTCGACCGCCAAACTAGCCGCGCTGGCGGAGAACCTCGGCGACTACTCGCGCCAGGTCGTCGAAGCCATCGACCTGGGCCCCCTGCTGTTCCAGAACCTGTCCAACTCGATCTCGGAGGAACAAGGCGCCTGGCGCGCCGGCGTGCACCTGGACAAGGCGCTGCTCGACAACGAGATGCTGGCCCGGTTCTGCGAGTCGATCAACCTGCAGAAGAACGGCTGCCGTACCGGTCAGCTGAAGGACTTCGGTCCGGACCTGGGTATTTTCTCGGCGATCTTGGAGAAGGTGAAATGACAGCCAACAAGCGCGCGCGTGCCGCGCTGACCGTCGGGGTCGCGGTCACGCTGGCATTGTCGGGTTGCAGCAGGCTTCCCGGACTGACCGTCGAGCAGATCCCGCTTCCCGCTCCCGGTGGCATCGGCGACTCGATCGAGGTGCGGACCTCCTTCGACAACGCGCTGAACCTGCCGTCGCACGCCAAGGTCAAGCTCTACGGCACCGACGTCGGCGTCGTCACGAAGATCCAGGCCCGCGACTACCGCGCGATCGTCACGATGCAGGTCAGCAAGGACGCGAAACTGCCGTTGAACACCGGAGCTGAGCTGCGGCAGGCGACGCCGTTGGGCGACGTTTTCGTCGCCCTGAAGCCGCCGACCGACGGTGCGGGGGCCCTCGTTGCCGACGGGGGACAGCTGCAGGGTGATACGAGTGCCGCGGCGACCGTCGAGGACCTGTTGGTCACGGCGGCCGCGACGGTCGACGGCGGATCGCTCGGTTCCCTGCAGACGATCATCACCGAACTGTCCGCCGCGGTCGGCACGACGCCGGAAGACCACCGCGACCTCGTCGGCGTGCTCCGCGGGTTCACCACCGCGATCTACCGCCTCAACGCCAACGCGGCCGAGGTCGACAAGTCGATGGCCGTGACCCGCAGCCTGACCGCACAGCTCTCGGACGGCCGTCCGCAACTCCAGGCCGCGATCGCCAAGCTCCCGGCCGCGGTCAACGCGGTGAACAGCCAGATGTCAATGATCCTGGCCACCATCGACAAGACGAACAAGGTCACCGCGGCCACGAACGACTTCCTCAACACCAACGAGCAGAACACGATCGAGTTCGTCGAGTCGCTGTCGGTGGCGCTGGCCGGCCTCCAGGACGCGACCAACACGCTCGGACCGCTGGTCGACAACCTGCACCTGCTGTTGCCGAAGTGGGCGAAGTCGACGCAGTCGTCGGCGGCCTCGGTCTCGGCGCGGGTCTACTACCTCACGCCGGGCACCGGGTTCGACGCGGCCTCGCGGTTCCCCGAACTCAAGGACCTCGACGAGTCGACCAAGACGCTGCAGCAGACGCTGACGCGGATTCTGGGGCGGCTCACCGGAACGAAGGGGTGCTGCTCCTAATGGCATGGATCAGGAAGCACACCGTGCTCCTCGGCAATATCGCCCTGGTGCTGGTCATGCTCGTCGGCCTGGCGTACCTGGCGTTCGGGTCGCTGCGCTGGCGTCCGCTGACCGACACCTACGACCTCACCGTCCACTTCAAGAACTCCGGCGGCGTCCAGACCACCTCCGACGTCAACCTGCGCGGAGCGCGGATCGGCGACGTCCGGGAAATCCGGGTACAACCCGATCACGTCGCGATCCGGGTGAAGATCGACAACGGGGTCAAGATCAACCGCAACGCGCTGGTGCGGGCGAGCGGACTGTCGGCCGCCGGTGAGCAGTTCATCGACTTCCGTCCGACGACCGCCGACGGACCCTACTTCCAGAACGGCGATGTCGTCGACACCAGGCAGACCGAGTCTGCCGTGGCTTTCCCGAAGGTGCTGGAGACGACCCTGGACGTGGTCGAGCAAATCGATCCGAAGAAGCTGGCGTCGACGATCGAACAGCTCGACATCGCCCTTGGCCGCGGGCGTGACACCAACGATCTGCGAGTCCTGCTGGACTCCGCCGGCACGATCTTCGCCGATCTGTACAAGGTGCTGCCGCAAACGCAGAACCTGATCAACAACGCCGGCACGATCCTGAACACCTCCAGCGGGATCCAGCCGGATCTGCAGCGCCTCGTCAGCGGTGGCAGCTCCGTGATCAACGCGGCGATGGCGGCCGACAAGGAGCTGCGCACCCTGCTGGGCAACGGCGCCACCCAGGTGAGCAGCCTGACCGGTTCGCTGAACGAGATCCGCGATCCGGTGACCGATGTCCTGAAGCAATTCCGCGAAGTCGCCAGGCAGGGGGCGCTGCGCGCGCCGGCCATCGCGGCGCTGCTGCCCGCGGTCCGCGACGGATCGGCCAAGTCGATGGCGATGTTCCATCACGGAGCCTGGTGGGCCATGGCGACGCTGTTCCCGCGCCCCGCGTGCACCTACCCGGTGACGCCGACGCGTCCGTCGAAGCTGCAGGAACTCACGATTCCGCTGAACCTCTACTGCGCGACGGAGAATCCCGACCAGCAGATTCGCGGTGCGGCGAACGCACCGCGACCGCCCGGGGACGACACGGCCGGACCGCCGCCGAATTTCGATCCCAACGCGCGCACGGTCCCGTTGGACAAGTAGCGTGACCACCACCGCCCGGCCCGCGGTGAGCCCGCTGGCCGGTGCGCGGTGATGACAACCGACACCAGAAGAAGGATGCATGGCGAAGTCTGCCCAGCACAACGATCCTGACCGCGACGACGAATTCGACGACGTCGACGCGGCCGTCGACGCGGAGGAGACGGACGCCGGATTGTCCGGTGTGAAGCGCAAGGCGCGCAGCTCGTCCTCGGCGGCGAAGCCCGCGACGAAAGCCACGTCGGAGGGCCCCGACGCCGATCAGTTCCCCGACGACGAGAAATCGTCGGCCGCCGATGACGATGAGGACGCCGGCAGCAAGCAGAAGTCTGCGGCGGGCTCGTCCGGCGACGACTTCTCGCTGACCATCAGCCGCTCCACCCTGCGCATCGCGGCCTTCGTCCTCGCCGGGATACTGCTACTGGGTGTCCTGGGCCTCGGCGTGTGGCAATGGAACTCGGCCAGGCAGCAACTGCGCGCCTTCGACGAGGTGAAGGCGGCGGCGAGCCACTTCATCGTGACCAGCATCGAGTACACGAGTTCGGACAAGGTGGACAAGGCCAAAGAGGTTCAGGGACCGCTGGTCACCGGCAAGATGCGCGAAGAGATGAGTCAGGATCGTGCCGCGCCGTCCGCGGAGATCCGCAACCAGGGCCTCAAGGCGACGGCCAAGGTCGACTCGGCGGCGGTGGAGAGCCTCGGCCGCAACGAGGCGACGACGCTGATGATCGTCACGGCCACCGGTACGTCGAACCTGATGCCAGCGCCGCAGAAGCGGACGGTCGCGCTGCGACTGCAACTGCGGCGGGAGGGTGGCAAGTGGCTGGTCGCCGAGTCGAAGGGCGTCGGCGATTTCAGCGCCACCGGGAGCAGCCCGGCACCGGGTGCGCCCGGCGCCCCGGGGGCACCCGGGGTCCCCGCGACACCCAACTGACCGGGATTACTTGCGTTCCAGCACGACCACGGGACTCTCCTGGCCGAGCAGATCGGCGATGGCGGCCTTGCCGCTGAACTTGCGATCGCCGAGGCGATCCCGCCAGCTTCCCGCGGGCAACTCGAGGAATGTCGATTCCTTGGGTTCGGTCGCGAAGCTGTAGGTATGCCGCGAGCAGGCCACGACGATGCGCGGATCGGGGTCGTCGGGCGTTCCCCGGCCGAAGGCGAGAATCCGGTCGGGGGCTTCCCCGACCGCGACCACGGGTACGTAGGTCGCCCCGGGGGCGAAAGCGTCGGGGTGGCGCCGCCGGACGCTCAGCGCATGGATGATGGCCCGGCACTTCGGATGGTCGAGGCTGGTGCGGTAGTCGACCGGGCGCCGATTGTCGGGATCGACGAGGGAGTCGGTCCACCACTGGCTGCCCTGGTAGATGTCGCCGACCCCCGGGCACAGCAGACTCACGACCTTGCGCGCGGTCGCGTCGGCGCGCCAGGCGTCGAAGGTGTTGGTGACCAGGTCGACCAGCGGCGTGTTGACGCGTTCGTCGGTGACCTCGTCGATCCAGGCGCGAATGCGTTCCTCGAACGCGATGTCGGGACGGGCCCAGGAGGAGCGCTCGCCGGCCTCCCGGACGGCTTTGACCGCGTACTCGCGCATCCGGGCCCGCCAGGGTTCGTCGGGCTGGATCGGACCGTGCTCGTCGACCGGCCACGCGCCAAAGAGGTTCTGCAGCAAGAACATTCCCGTGGCGGGGTCTGGGGGCGGCGCGGCACGCGTGAGTTGGGCGAGGGTCAGCGCCCATCGTTGCGGTACCTGGGACAACAGACTGATCCGGGTGCGGACGTCCTCGCTGCGCTTGGTGTCATGCGTTGTCATCGCGCTCAAGGCCAGCGGACAGCGTTGCGCCCGCTCGGCGTTGGCGGTGTGGAACCGTGACATTTCCGGCAACCCGAGCCAGGGCTGACAACCGAGTTCGTTGAGCGAGACCAGCCGCGGGTTGCGATAGGCGAGGGTGTTTTCGACGGCGGTCGTGTAGATCGCCGCGCACAGCTGACCGATCTGCGCGGCGGCCGTCGGCGTCTGTTCGAGAGCATCGACGACGACCGGTATCAACTCCCGTAGTCGCGGACTGCCGTCGGCGACCACATTGCCGATCTCGCGAAACAGGCCGGCGTGGTCCCGCTGGTCGGGGCGGGTAACCGGCATGAGGGTGATGAGTTCGGCGGTGACGGCACAGAGGTCACCGATCGACGGCGCTTCGGCACCGAGGGCGCTGGCCAGCGTGACGGCCAGGCGCGCGTGCTCGGCCGCGTAGTTCACGGCGAGCGCTTCGCGTTTGAGTCGCTGCTGTTCGAGCACCATCCAGGTGGCATCACCGGTGATACCGGTGGTGAAGTCGCTGAGTTCGGTGAGTTCCCGCAATCCGGCGTGCGAGGTGAACGGTGCGCCGACGACCGCCAACTGCTCGTAGCCGGTGGTGCCGTCGACCGGAAATCCGCTGTCGAGGTGTTCCAGCGGCGCCAGCATCTTCTCGACGTAGATCAGCCGGTCGGGGCCCAGGTCGGCGCGCAGTCGTTGCAGGTAGGCGGCCGGATCGGCGAGTCCGTCGAGGTGGTCGACGCGCACGCCGTCGACGAGGTCCTCGGCGACGAGATCGAGCAACCACCCGTGCGTCGCCTCGTACACCTCCGGCAACTCCACCCGCAGGGCGGCCAGATCGCTGACATCGGTGAACCGGCGGTAGCCATAGCGGCCGCTGGCGTGGGGGACCAGGCGGTAGTGCTGGCGAGCCGCTACCGCGGCGGCCGAGTCGCCCGGCGCCACGGTGTTCTCGGCGGTGGGGAAGACCCGGTCGTGGTAGACCAGATTGCCGGCGTCGTCGAGGACGACGGCGTCCAGCCCGTCGTCGCCGAGCACGGGCAGTTCGATTACCCCTTCCGGGGTGGGGAGCAGATCGAACCACTCGGCGTAGGGAGCTTCCAGACCTCGGCGGAGCACGTCCTCCCACCACGGGTTGGCGCGCGGGTCGGCGACGCCGACGTGTTGCGGAACGATGTCGACGATGAGTCCGAGGCCGCGGCGTGCGGCGGACTGGCGCAGGCGCCTGAACCCTTCCACCCCGCCGAGTTCCGGACTGATCCGGGCCGGCGGAGCCCAGTCGTAGCCGTGCGTCGAGCCGGGCATCGCGGCGAGGATCGGCGAGAGATACAGGTGGCTCACGCCCAATGCGGCGATGGGGCGCAGCGCTTCTCGCAACTCCGGAAAGCCGAAGCCTGAACCGAGTTGAACGCGGTAGGTCGCCACGGCGCCAACGTATTTCGCCACGCCGCAACTTTACCGGTCAGCGCTTGCCGATCCAGGGTATCTGTTGGAGCTGTCGGCCGAGCTCGTCGGTGAGGCTGCGCACATACGTCGCCGAAAGGTGGTGGTAGTCCTTGTACACGACGATGTTGCCGACGATCGCCGGGCAGATCTCCGGTTCGCAGATGCCGTCGGTGAGGTCGAGCCGGTAGAACATCCGCGGATGCGCCTGGGCGAACGGGATCGCCGGGTCGGTCGGTGAGAGGGCCGACGCCCGCCGCGTCCCGCAGCTGACCGCGTCCCCGCCGTCGGAGAGGCAGTCCGGTGTCACGAAGCCGTTGCCCGCCCGGTCGCGAGGCCACGGTGTGTCGCGGATGCCGATCATGGCGATCCCGGCCTCCATGAAGCGTTCGAAGACGGGCTTGTAGGAGTCGGGCATCCAATCGCCCGGAGCGCGCTCCCGCGGCCGGGTGGTGGGCATCATCACCGCGTCGGGGCGATCGGCGATGATACGGGCGATGACGCGCTGGCCCCAGTCGTAGCACAGCGGGTAGTCCCGCTCGGTGCCCGATATCTTCGGCACGCGTTCGGTCGACAGCGGACAACCCATTTTCAGATAGGTCGTGACCCGGAAGCCGTGGCGCTTGCCCAGGAGGTTGAGCGCCGTGATCCACATCTCCGAATGCGAGCCGCCGGCCAGCGCGATGGTCCGCTTGGCGTTTACGTCGCCGTAGACGCCGACGGTGATGTTGGGATCCTCGAAGTTGGCCATCTTGGCGTCGGTGCTGGTCTCCGGGTAGTCCCGGTCGGCGAGATAGGGCGCCGGCTGCGGGTCGGCCTTGGGCACCGGCCAGCCATCGAGGAGGGCCCGGGCCCCGGGATACCGGTGCGGGTCCAGGGTGGACGTATCCACCTCCTGCGCCGCGACATGCCGCTCCCACAGCCTTGTGGACACCCCGGCGGCGGCGACGCCCAGCACGAGAAGCACGGTCACCACGCTTCCGTAGGACAGGATCGCCCGGCGCCAGCGGCTGGGACGGCGCGTGACGTTGGGCGCCGGCTTCGGATCGCGCAGGAGGGGCTCGGGGCGGCGCGAGTAGCGCACCGGGTCCTCGATGTAGCGCTTGCAGAGCCACGCCAGCAGCACCGACGTGAGCAGGATGGCCGTGCCCTCGACGACATTCGCATGGTCCTTGTCGCGCCAGGTCAGGTAGAAGATCAGCAGCGGCCAGTGGATGAGGTACAGCGAGTACGCGATATTGCCCAGCCAGATGCCCTGCGGCGTCGCGAGCAGACGCGACACCTGCGGCTGAGGCTGCACCGATCCGTCCGGCAGCGGCTTGGACAGCGCCGTCGCACCCACCCAGATCAGCGCCACCGTCGCGCCGACCGGCACCAGGGCCATCGGCCCCGGGTACTCCTTGACGCCGTCGATCCACCAGCCGCACGAGAGGATCAGTCCGAGCGCGACCAGCCCCACCACGTTGCGGAACCAGTTCGGCACGCGCATCCTGGGCATCCACACGGCCAGCAGGCCCCCGGCCAGGGGCTCCCAGGCGCGCGCGAAAGTGTCGTAGTAGTTGAAGGGCTGGTCGACGCCGTGGCGCATGGCAGCCCAGTAGAACGAGACCGCCGCCAGCCCGAGCACGAGCACGCCGACGATGATGCGGACACTGCGCTCGGTGCCCATCCGGGCGAGCGGGTGGGCGACGAGTTTGAGGAGTACCGCGGTGAGCAGCGCGAGTATCAGCACCACCAGGAAGAACTGGCCCTGCACCGACATCGACCAGATGTGCTGGAGCGGACTGTTGGCCGAACTCGCCGCCAGATAGTCCTGCGAATTGAAGCCCAGGAACCAGTTCTGGTAGTACAGCGCCGATGCGATCAGCTCGTTGCCGATGTTGCTCCATCGGCTCTCCGGGATCACCACGACGGTGAGGAGTGCGACACCGATGAGGACCGCGTACAACGCGGGGAGGAGTCGCTTGAGAAGCCGCTTGAGTCGCGGCCACGGATTCCCGGCATCGCGGTAGGTCGCCCGCGGCGACTGCACGGCGATGGTGTGGCGTAGCAGCGACCCGACGAAGAAGTAGCCCGACAGGGTCAAGAAGACGTCGACGCCGCCGGAAACGCGGCCGAACCATACGTGGAAACAGGCCACCAGCAGGATCGCGACACCGCGCAGGCCGTCGAGATCGGAACGGTACGGCAGGGCGGGCGGCTTACTGTCTGTGGCCTTCGTAGGAGGCTCGTTGCTGAGCTTGCTTCGGGGCTCGACCATCGGGGAGCGAAGATACCACGGTCAGCCTGAGAGATCGCTCAGGCCAGCGCCGCCGCCGGATCGATGTTGCGGGCGCCCGCGAGCACGATCGCCAGGGCATCGGCGAACTCGGCGTCGAAGTCCCGGTCGACCGGTCCGGTCACCCCGAGGCGGTCCATCTGCCTGCGGGTCTGCTCCTCAAGGGTGAGGCCGATGACGAGCTGCGCGATCGCCGTGACGAGACCGCGGATGGCCGGCTCGGGCAGGCCGCCGGAACGGGCGGCATCGGTCATCAGCGTCAGCATCGTCATCGACGACAGGCCGCTCGACCAGCTCGACGAGACGACCTCGGCACTGTCGGGCACCGCGCACAGGCTGGCTCGCATCGCGTGTGCGAGTGCCTCTAGCCGTTCGTCCCAGGGCAGGTCCTCGCTCGGCACGACGACGTCGGCGAGAATGTCGTCGCCGAGGGCGGCGAGCAGACTCTGCTTGTTGGGGAAGTACCAGTAGAGCGCGTTGGGTGACACACCCAGTTCGGTGGCGAGCCGGCGCATGGAGAGATCGGCGAGACTGTGCTCGCCGAGGATGTCGCGCGCCGCGCTCAGCACGTCGCTTCGATTGATCGCCACGCCCCAACAGTAGCGGGTGGGTGATGCGCGCCACGCACCGCCCTGTACGGTGTACAGGACCCCCGACCAGCAGACCGAAGCCCACACGCCACGCCGAGGAGGACGAGCCCATGGTCCCGCCGCTCGCGGCTACGCTGACGCAACTCGACGCCGACCATGTCTGGCACCCCTACGGTTCGCTGCCCGCGGCAGTGCCGTCGCTGCTGGTGCACGCGGCTGACGGGGTGTACCTGGAAACCGAAGCGGGGCGCCTGGTCGACGGAATGAGCTCGTGGTGGGCGGCGATCCACGGATACCGCCACCCGGTGCTCGACGCCGCGGCGACCGGGCAGCTCGCGTCGATGAGCCACGTGATGTTCGGGGGGCTGACGCATCGCCCGGCCATCGAGCTGGCGGCGCGGCTGGTCGAGATCACCCCCGATGGCCTGGACAAGGTGTTCTTCTCCGACTCCGGGTCCGTTTCGGTCGAGGTCGCGGTGAAGATGGCACTGCAGTACTGGCGAGCCAGGGGCGCGCGGGCAAAGACGCGGCTCCTGACGTGGCGCGGCGGCTACCACGGCGACACCTTCACCCCGATGAGCGTGTGCGACCCCGACGGCGGGATGCACGCGCTGTGGACCGACGTGCTCGCGCAGCAGTTCTTCGTCGACGCGCCGCCGAGCGCCTTCGACGGCGACTACGCCGGCATGCTCCGTCGGGAAATCGCCGAACACGCCGACGAGTTGGCCGCCGTCATCGTCGAACCCGTCGTCCAGGGCGCGGGAGGCATGCGCTTCCACGACGCCGAGTACCTGACCGTGCTGCGCCACGCCTGCGACGACGCGGGCGTCTTGTTGATATTCGACGAGATCGCCACCGGCTTCGGGCGTACCGGAGAGTTGTTCGCCGCCGACCACGCCGGGGTGGTGCCGGACATCATGTGCGTCGGCAAAGCGCTCACCGGCGGGTACCTGACGCTGGCGGCGACGCTGTGCACCTCGCCGATCGCCGAGGCCATCAGCGGTGGCGAGGCCGGCGGCCTGGCCCACGGCCCGACGTTCATGGCGAATCCGCTGGCGTGCGCCGTGGCGCGTGCGTCGATCGATCTGCTGCTGTCGACTCCCTGGCGCGAACGGGTGGCCGCCATCGGCGACGGTTTGCGTGCGGGGCTGGTGCCCCTGGCGCATGAGGCCGGTGTGCGAGACGTCCGCGTATGCGGCGCGATCGGCGTCGTCCAACTGGACCGGCCGGTCGACATGGGCGCCGCTACCGCCGCCGCGATCGACGCGGGGGTGTGGCTGCGGCCCTTCCGCGACCTCGTCTACACGATGCCGCCGTACATCAGCACGCCGGAGAACGTTGACGCGATCTGCCGCGGCATCGAGGCGGTGGTGCGGTCATGAGCGACGCACTCGACTGGCTCGACGACGCCGCGCGCGCGAGAGCCGAGGCCGGACTGCACCGCGATCCGCTCGTCCGGCGCGGCGGCGCGGAATTCCTGAACCTGGCTTCCAACGACTATCTGGGGTTGTCGGGCGACGCGCGCGTGATCGACGGTGCTCGCGCCGCGCTGGACGAGTTCGGCGCCGGCTCGACCGCGTCGCGCCTCGTCGCGGGCACGACGTCGGCCCACGTCGCCTTCGAGGACGAGCTGGCCGACTTCGCCGGATTCGCGGCCGCCTTGTCCTTCTCCTCGGGCTACCTCGCGAACGTCGGCGCGATCACCGCACTCGTCGGGCGCGGCGACCTGATCGTGAGCGACGCCGGGGCACACGCCTCCCTCATCGACGGTTGCCGATTGTCGCGAGCCGACGTGGTCGTCGTCGATCGCGGCGATGTCGCCGCCGTCGACGCCGCGTTGGCGGCCGGCGGCTGGCGCCGTGCGCTGGTCGTCACCGACTCGGTGTACAGCATCGACGGGCACATCGCCCCGGTCGCCGACCTGTACGCGGTGGCGCGGGCTCGCGGGGCGGTCCTGCTCGTCGACGAGGCGCACGCACTCGGCGTGCGTGGCCCAGGCGGGCGGGGCGTAATCGCCGAGAGCGGCCTGTCCGGCGTCCCCGACCTGGTGATGACGACGGTGATGTCGAAATCGTTGGGCGCCCAGGGCGGCGCGGTGCTCGGTCCGCGGGCCTTGCGCGCCCACTTGATCGACACCGCGCGACCGTTCATCTTCGATACCGGGCTCAACCCCGCCGCCGTCGGGGCCGCTCATGCCGCGCTGCGCATTCTGCGGGCCGTTCCGTCACTCCCGCATCGAGTCCGCGGCAACGCCGAGGCGATCGCGCGTGCGTGCGGTGCCGACATTCCCGAGGCGGCGGTCGTGTCGATCATCATCGGAGACCCGCATCAGGCGGTCGCGCTCGCGGCCAGGTGCCGCGAGGACGGCGTCCTCGTCGGCTGTTTCCGGCCGCCGTCGGTGCCGGCCGGAACGTCGCGCCTGCGGATCACCGCCCGGGCCGACCTCGATGCGGCCGCGATCGAGCGAGTCGCCGCCGTCGTCAACCACCACCGCGAGGCGGTGTGCGCATGATTCTCGTCGTCACCGGCACCGGAACCGATGTGGGCAAGACGGTCGTGACCGCGGCTCTGGTCGCCCGGGCCCGCTCGCGAGGCGCGGAGCGGATCGCGGTGGTGAAACCCGCGCAGACCGGCGTCGGGCCGAGCGAGCCAGGAGATCTGGCCGACGTGCAGCGACTGGCCGGGCCGATCGCGCCGGTCGAGTGCGTCCGCTACACGGAGCCGCTCGCCCCCGACACCGCGGCCCGTCGCGCCGGGCTGCCCCCGCTGTCCCGAGACGAGGTCGTCGATGCCGTCGCCGGCGCCGCGGCCACCAGCGACGTGACGATCGTCGAGGGTGCCGGGGGAGCGCTGGTCCGGCTGGCCGAGTCCGGCGGCGACGGTGGGCCGCTCACCATCCTCGACGTCGCCGCCGATCTCGCCGCACCGGTCGTCGTCGTGACCTCGCCCGCGCTGGGCACCCTCAACCACACCGAACTCACGGTCGCGGCGATCCGCGCCCGCCGCCTCGATCCGGTCGGGCTGGTCGTCGGCTCCTGGCCGGGCGACCCCGACCTGGCGATGCGCTGCAACGCCGACGACTTGCCGCGCGTGACCGGCGTACCGGTCATCGGTACGCTGCCCGAAGGCGTCGGTTCGCTGCCCCACGACGAATTCGTCCGACGAGCGCCCACCTGGTTCGACCCCGCTTGGGTGCCGCCCCCGCCGGGCGCGCCAGACCTACCGACCGACCGCCGCCCAGAAGAAGGAGCCCGATCATGACCTCAGCTTCCACCACCGCCCCCGACGAGCTCGCCGGCGCCGACGACATCCTGGCCGTCGCCCGCCAACAGGTGCTCGAGGCAGGCGAAGGACTGTCGCAGGAGCAGGTGCTCACCGTGCTCCGGCTGCCCGACGAGCGGCTCGAAGAGCTGCTGGCGCTGGCTCACGACGTGCGGATGCGCTGGTGCGGACCGGAGGTCGAGGTCGAGGGCATCATCTCGCTGAAGACCGGTGGTTGCCCGGAGGACTGCCACTTCTGCTCGCAGTCCGGGCTCTTCTCCTCGCCGGTCCGCAGTGCCTGGATCGACATCCCGTCGCTGGTGGAGGCCGCCAAGCAGACCGCCAAGACCGGCGCCACCGAGTTCTGCATCGTCGCGGCGGTGCGCGGTCCGGACAAGCGCCTGATGAGCCAGGTCGCCGCCGGCATCGAGGCGATTCGCAACGAGGTGGACATCCAGATCGCCTGCAGCCTCGGCATGCTCACCCAGGAGCAGGTCGACGAGCTCGCCGCGATGGGTGTGCACCGGTACAACCACAATCTCGAGACCGCGAAGTCACACTTCCCCAATGTCGTCACCACGCACTCCTGGGAGGAGCGCTGGGACACGCTGAAGATGGTGCGCGAGGCGGGCATGGAAGTGTGCTGCGGCGGCATCCTCGGCATGGGGGAGTCGTTGGAGCAGCGCGCCGAGTTCGCCGCGAACCTCGCCGAGCTGGAGCCCGACGAGGTACCGCTGAACTTTCTGAATCCGCGGCCCGGAACGCCGTTCGGCGATCTCGACGTCCTGCCGGCCGCCGAGGCGCTCAAGGCCGTCGCCGCCTTCCGCCTGGCATTGCCCCGCACGATCTTGCGGTTCGCCGGCGGCCGGGAGATCACCCTCGGCGATCTGGGTGCCGAACAGGGCATCCTGGGCGGCATCAACGCCGTCATCGTCGGCAACTACCTGACCACGCTGGGCCGGCCCGCCGAGGCCGACCTGGACCTGCTGGACAACCTGTCGATGCCCATCAAGGCGCTCAACGACACGCTGTGAGCCGATGACCCGCCCCGACACCGCGCCCGGCGCCACCGTTCCGGGGCCGCTGGCCGCCCCGCACCGATTCGGCGTCTACACGGGAATCGCGATGGAGTTGCAGGACGAGGCCGCGATTCCCACGACGGCCCGCTTGGGCTTGGAGCCGCCGCGTTTCTGCGGGCAGTGCGGCCGCCGGATGGTCGTGCAGGTGCGGCCGGACGGGTGGTGGGCACGCTGCTCGCGCCACGGCGAGGTCGATTCGAGCGAATTGGAGCAGCGATGAGCGAACCGGTGATTCTCGCCCCGGGGCCGTCGGACCGGCCGTTGCCGTCCGGCCATGTCGCCTCGCCATGGCGGGCCAACGTACTGGTGGCCGCCCAGGCCGTGCGTTTCGTCGTCGGGGTCGCCGTGGTGAGTAGCATCGCCGCACTCGTGTGGGCGTTCGTCGCGCCGATGCCGACCGGCGTCGTCGTGCGGCGCGGCTACGCGGCGGTGCCCAACGAGCAGATGACTCGCTACTTCGACGGCATCGCCTGGTTCGCGCTCGGTCTGCTGGTGCTCGGTGCTGTCGCCGGGACGGCGTTCTGGTGGTCCGCGCGCACGTGGCGCGGGCCGCTGGGTGTGCTGGTGCTCGCCGCGACTACGGTGTTCTGCTCCGGGCTGGCGATCGAGGTCGCCCTGACGACGTTGCGGACCAGGCTGCCCGATCCGCTCACCCTCGACGCGGGCCAGACCTTTCTGCATGCGCCGAATCTCTGGATGACGGCACCGGCCGACGGCGCGGTCGGCGCCCCCGGCATCCTGCTCATCCTCATGCCGACGATGGCGCTGCTCGGGTACTTCTTCCACGCGCTGTTCGCCGACAGTCCGGCGTTAGACGCCGATTCGGCCTTCGACGACGATGACGCCGACGGCTATCGGGCCGCGGGCGATCCGCTGGTCGTCTGAGTCGCTATCGGGAGCCGAGTTCGCGGATGTAGCAGAGCATCCGGTAGTCGGTGCCGGGCTCGATGTTGACGAAGCCGTGCCGCTCGTAGAACCGGCGCGTGTCGACGTCGATCTCGTCGACGTTGATGTGCATCTCGCCGCCGCCGCGGGCGCGGACCTCGGCGATCGCCGCGAGCAGCAGTGCCGTCCCGATGCCGCGGTCGCGCAGGCCGGGTACGACGTACAACTCGTCGAGTACGGCGAGCGGACCGTCGCAGTAGATGGTCGGCCGCAAGGTGAGCGTCGCGAAACCCGTCGGGCTGTCGGGGGTTCCGGCCAGGAGGGCGAATCCGTCGGGGTCGGCCAGCAGCGCTCGATAGCGGGCGCGCAAAACCGGCTCGTCGGGCACCGGCGAGTCGAACTCGGTGTCGAAGTCGATCTGCAGGCGGGTGAGCAAAGCGGCGTCGTCGACGGTGGCGAGCCTGATCGCGTCGTCCATGGCTCCAACCCTAGTTGGACGCCGATCCCGGTGTACGCCCTCGCCGAGTGGGCACCTCACCCCCGCCGAGTGGGCACCTCACACCCGCCGAGTGGGCACCTGGATCACATCAGGGGAGGGCGCAACGTCGCGAATTCGTCGGTCACCCGCAACGACGAGTCGGTGAACCGGTACAGCGCGGGCGGGCGACCTCCGCCCCGGCCGTTGCGCCGGACGCCGCCGGTCGCCGTGATCACGGCACGTCGCGACAGAATGCGCAGCAGGTTGGTGGTGTCCACCGCGTAGCCGAGGGCGGCCCCGTAGATCTCGGAGAGTTCGGACATCGGAAACTCCGCCGGAGCGAGCGCGAACGCGATGTTGGTGTAGGAGAGTTTGCCGGCGAGCCGATGGCGGGCGGCGGCGATGATCTCCGCGTGATCGGCAACCGTCGGGGGCAGGGTCCGTACGGAGTGCCAGGTCCCGCCGTTGACCGGCGTGGACGGTCGGACGAGTCCCAGGTAGGTCGACGCGACGGTGCGCGTTCCTGGTACCCGGTCGGGAGCCGAGAAGACTTCCAGCTGCTCGAGGTGAGCGACATCAGCGACGCCGGCTTGCTCGGCCAAACACGCCAGGGCGGTATCCGCCAGGTCGGCGGACGCATCGATGGGGCCACCGGGCAGCGCGGCGAGATCCACGTCAGGCCTGCGCGACTCACCGTCGACGAGAAGGACCTGCAGCTCGGGTGCCGGCCCACCGCCGATGCGGAACACCGCACAGCGGACCTCCAGGCGCACCGCGGATCGTGCGGATTCGGCGCTGGCGGGATCGACGGGGGAGGCCACGTGCCCGATCTTAAGGGGCCCGGTCCACCGGGCCGGGCGTGGCGCGCTGACCCGCCTCGCGGAATGATCCGCGACGACGAGGTGTTAAACTGAACGAGGTTTTCGACCGACAGTCGAAAACACCCGAATCGCCCAGCCCAGCGGCGAAGGAGGACCCGATGAGTATCACCGCAGACTTGCACAGCGACCTCACCTGGACGGATGGACAGGCCGGTTACACCGGTATCGAGGCGACCCCGGAGTGGGCCGACGAGGTGCACCGCCTGGCGAAGGCGCGCAACGCCACGATCCTTGCGCACAACTACCAGTTGCCGGCAATCCAGGACATCGCCGATCACACCGGCGACTCGTTGGCACTGTCGCGGATCGCGGCCGAAGCCGACGCCGACGAGATCATCTTCTGCGGCGTGCACTTCATGGCCGAAACGGCCAAGATCCTGAGCCCGGACAAGCGCGTGATGATCCCCGACGCGCGTGCTGGCTGCTCGCTGGCCGACTCGATCACCGCCGACGACCTGCGGGCGTGGAAGGCCGAGTTCCCCGACGCGGTCGTCGTGTCGTACGTGAACACGACCGCCGAGGTGAAGGGACTCACCGACATCTGCTGCACCTCGAGCAACGCGGTCGACGTCGTGGCATCCATCGACCCGGACCGTGACGTGCTCTTCCTGCCCGACCAGTTCCTCGGCGCACACGTCAAGCGCGTCACCGGTCGCGACAACATTCACATCTGGGCGGGCGAGTGCCACGTGCACGCGGGCATCAACGGCGACGAACTCGCCGATCAGGCCTCGTCGCACCCCGACGCCGACCTCTTCATCCACCCCGAGTGCGGCTGTGCCACCTCGGCGCTCTACCTCGCGGGCGAGGGCGCGGTGCCCGAGGAGAAGGTGAAGATCCTCTCCACCGGCGGCATGCTCGACGCCGCACGCGAGACCAAGGCGTCGCAGGTCCTGGTCGCCACGGAGATCGGCATGCTGCACCAGCTGCGCAAGGCGGCCCCCGATGTCGACTTCCAGCCGGTCAACGGCCGCGCGTCGTGCCCGTACATGAAGATGATCACGCCCGCCGCGCTGCTGCGCTGCCTGGTGACCGGACAGGACGAGGTCGACGTCGATCTCGATGTCGCGGCGAAGGCTCGCGCCAGCGTGGAGAAGATGATCTCGATCGGCAACCCCGGCTCCGGCGAATGACCGGTCGACGCGCGGATGACGCGGTCACCGACGAGGTGAGGGCGCTCATCCGCACCGCGCTCGACGAAGACCTGCGCTACGGCCCCGACGTCACCACGCTGGCGACGGTCCCGGCCGACGCTGTGACCGAGGCTGCGATCGTCAGCCGTGGCGACGGGGTTGTCGCTGGCGTGGCGGTGGCCCGAGCGGTCTTCGACGAGGTGATCGGCGCCGACCGCTACGAGGTCACCGTCGAACTGGCCGACGGTGACCGCGTGGTCCCTGGAGACACCGTGCTGGCGCTGCGCGCACCGACGCGGGAGTTGCTGACCGCGGAGCGCACCGCGTTGAACCTGATTTGCCACCTGTCGGGTATCGCCACGGCGACGGCCGCCTGGGTCGACGCCGTCGAAGGCACCAAGGCGCGTATCCGTGATTCCCGCAAAACGCTGCCGGGGATGCGCTACCTGCAGAAGGCGGCGGTCCGGGCTGGCGGCGGGATGAACCACCGCATGGGGCTGGGCGACGAGGCGTTGATCAAGGACAATCACGTCGCCGCGGTGGGGTCGGTTGCCGCGGCGCTGGCGGCGGTCCGCGAACTGGCCCCCGATGTACCCGTGGAGGTCGAGGTCGATTCACTCGAACAACTCGACGAGGTGCTCGAACTCGAACCCTCCCTGGTGCTACTGGACAACTTCCCGCTGTGGGCGACGCAGATGGCGGTGACCCGGCGCGACGCGCGCTCGCCGGAGACGAAGCTGGAGAGTTCGGGGGGCCTGACCCTCGATGTCGCGGCCGACTATGCCAAGACCGGTGTGGACTATCTCGCCGTCGGTGCGCTGACCCACTCGGTCACCGTGCTCGATCTGGGGCTCGACATCCCCGCGTAGCGCCGATCGTGCCCAAGATTCCGCCGATCGTGCCCACAATCTCGCCGACCGTGTCCACATTTCTGCCGATCGTGCCCGGTTTCGGTGCCGATCGTGCCCAAGATTCCGCCGATCGTGCCCGATCTACTCATCGCAGGGTTGATCGGGTGCGCGGCCTGGCGTCGCGCTGAGTCGGGGTTTGCTGGGCACACTGGGCGGGAAGGTGGGCACAGTCGACGGGAAGGTGGGCACGGTCGACGGGAAGGTGGGCACGGTCGCCGGGAAAGTGGGCACGGTCGGCGGGGGCGTGGGCGTACGGTGCAAACCATGACCGCATATGTGACTGAGAACCCCGCGACCGGTGCCGTGGAGCAGACCTTCGAGACCATGAGCGACGCCGACGTCGAAGATGTGTTGGCGCGCTCGGCTGCCGCCTATCAGGGGTGGCGCGAGACTCCCGTCGAACAGCGAGTGGCCATGCTGCGCGCGACCGCGCAGGCGTATCGGGACCGTGCCGACGAACTGGCGGCACTGGTCTCCAAAGAGATGGGTAAGCCGCTCGCACAGGCGCAGGGCGAGTTGGCGCTCACCGCAATGATCTATGACTGGTACGCCGAGAACGGTCCGGCACTGCTGGAGCCC
The DNA here is from genome assembly GCF_000241265.1 of Gordonia araii NBRC 100433. Classification (GTDB taxonomy): domain Bacteria; phylum Actinomycetota; class Actinomycetes; order Mycobacteriales; family Mycobacteriaceae; genus Gordonia; species Gordonia araii. The sequence goes on along the minus strand of NZ_BAEE01000052.1, from coordinate 20,980 downwards.
GAAGTGCTCGCTCCGCAGGGCGCGGCCGAGTCCGTCGTCACGCGCGAGCCGATCGGACCGTTGCTGGGCATCATGCCGTGGAACTTCCCCTACTACCAGGTGGCCCGGTTCGCCGCGCCGAATCTGCTGCTGGGCAACACGATCATCCTCAAGCACGCGCCGATCTGTGCGGCGTCGTCGGCCGTGATGGAAGAGATCGCGCACGCCGCCGGCGTCCCGGCGGATGCCTACATCAACGTCTACGCCTCGAACGAGCAGGTCGCCGACATGATCGGCGATCGGCGCGTCCAGGGCGTCTCGCTCACCGGTAGCGGACGGGCCGGCGCCGCCGTCGCCCAGACCGCGGCCAAGCACCTGAAGAAGTCGGTCCTGGAACTCGGCGGATCCGACGCGTTCATCCTGCTCGACACCCCCGACGTGCAGGCGACCGTCGCGGGGGCGGTCGCCGGGCGGATGCTGAACTGCGGTCAGGCGTGTAACTCGCCGAAGCGGTTCATCGTGCACGACGACGTCTACGGCGATTTCGTCGCCAAGCTCACCGACGCCGTCTCGGCCATGGCGGTCGGGGACCCGAGTGACCCGTCGACCCAGGTGGGACCGCTGTCCTCGGTGGCGGCACGCGACCAGGTCGTCGCGCAGGTCCGCAAGGCGGTCGAGCAGGGGGCGACGCTGCACACCGGCGGCGAACCGCTCGACGGCCCCGGAGCGTTCATGTCTCCTGCGGTTCTCACCGGGGTTACTCCGGAGATGGACGCCTATCGCGAGGAGATCTTCGGACCCGTGGCCGTCGTGTACTCGGTGAGCACCGACGAGGAGGCGGTCGCGCTCGCCAACGACGTCGACTACGGCTTGTCGGGTTCGGTGTGGAGTTCCGACGTCGACCGTGCGAGGGAACTCGCGGACCGGCTCGACGTCGGCATGGCCATGGTCAACGAGCACGGCACCACGCTGCCCGGCCTGCCGTTCGGCGGCGTCAAGGCATCCGGCTACGGGCGCGAGCTCGGCCCGTGGGGCCTGGGCGAGTTCGCGAACTTGCGGCTGCGCCGCGTGGCCAAGGCCTGACCCGGGCGAGACGAAAACCACTTTGCCCGACCGCATATCCTGGTAGAAGTCCATCCCGACCAACCCAGGAGTCACGATGCTCTCGCGCACCGACCTCCGCGGTTCGACGCCGACCGCAGCTCAGCTGCGTCGCGCGCTGCCCCGCGGCGGTACCGACGTCAACGCCGTGCTGCCCACGGTCACGCCGGTCGTGCAGGACGTGCAGAGCCACGGGGCGGTCGCGGCGCTCGACTACGGCGAGCGTTTCGACAAGGTGCGTCCGGCGACCGTCCGGGTACCCGCTCAGGTCATCGCCGACGCGGCGGCCGGGCTCGACCCGGCGGTGACCGCCGCCCTGCGGGAGTCCATCGACCGCGCCCGTCTCGTCCATGCCGACCAGCGGCGGGCGACGGTCACCACCGAGGTCGCCCCGGGTGGGCGCGTCGCGGAGAAGTGGATCCCGGTGCGCCGCGTCGGGCTCTACGTTCCCGGCGGCAACGCGGTCTACCCGTCGAGCGTCGTGATGAACGTGGTCCCCGCCCAGGCGGCCGGCGTGCCGTCACTGGTCGTCGCGTCGCCTCCGCAGGCCGATTTCGGCGGCTGGCCGCACCCGACGATCCTCGCCGCGTGCGCGCTGCTCGGCGTCGACGAGGTGTGGGCGGTCGGCGGCGCCCAGGCGGTGGCGCTGCTCGCCTACGGCGGCGCGGACACCGACGGCGCCGAACTCGACCCGGTCGACCTGATCACCGGGCCGGGCAACATCTACGTGACGGCCGCCAAGCGGCTGGTGCGCGGTGTCGTCGGCATCGACTCGGAGGCCGGACCCACCGAGATCGCGATCCTCGCCGACGAGTCGGCCGACCCGGCCCACGTCGCGGCGGACCTGATCAGCCAGGCCGAGCACGACGTCATGGCCGCCTCGGTGCTGGTCACCGATAGCGAAACCTTCGCCGACGCCGTCGACGAGCAGGTGGCGATCCAGGCTGCGGCGACCAAGCACTCCGAGCGCGTCGCCGAGGCACTGGGCGGCCCGCAATCGGGCATCGTGCTGGTCGACGACCTGGAGGCGGGGCTGCGCGTCGTCGACGAGTACGCCGCCGAACACCTGGAGATCCAGACGCGCGACGCTGCGTCGATCGCCGAACGCGTCCGTAACGCCGGCGCGATCTTCGTCGGCCCGTATTCGCCGGTGAGCCTCGGCGACTACTGCGCCGGCTCCAACCACGTCCTCCCGACGTCGGGTTCGGCGCGCTTCGCGTCGGGCCTTTCGGTGCAGACCTTCCTCAAAGGCGTCCACATCATTGACTACGACCGGGCCGCTCTCGGCGAGGTGGCGGGTCAGGTCGTGACGCTGGCCGATGCCGAGGACCTGCCCGCGCACGGCGATGCCGTGAAGGCCCGGTTCGCGCCGCGGACGCAGTCGTGAACACGGTGGGAAGCCGGGCGTCGCTGGCCGACTTGCCGCTGCGCGACAACCTGCGCGGCAAGACGCCCTACGGCGCACCGCAACTCGACGTGGCTGTTCAGCTGAACACCAACGAGAACCCGCACCCGCCGTCGCAGGCGCTCATCGACGACGTGGCGGAGTCGGTGCGCGCGGCAGCGACCCAGTTGCACCGGTATCCCGACCGCGACGCCGTCGCGCTGCGGACCGACCTCGCCGGGTATCTCTCGGCGACGACCGGTGTCGACCTCGGCATGGCGAACATCTGGGCGGCCAACGGCTCCAACGAGATCCTGCAGCAGTTGCTGCAGGCGTTCGGCGGGCCGGGCCGGACAGCGCTGGGGTTCGTCCCGTCGTACTCGATGCACCCGATCATCGCCGACGGCACGGACACGACCTGGCTGGCGGCCAAGCGGGCGGCCGACTTCTCCCTCGACGTCGACTACGCGCTGGGCGAGATCGACCGGCTGTCACCCGATGTCGTGTTCCTGACGTCGCCGAACAACCCGACGGGGGCGTCGATCCCCAACGCCGATCTCGAGGCGATCGTCGACGCCGCGCCCGGCATCGTCATCGTCGACGAGGCGTACGGCGAGTTCAGCCGGCAGCGCAGCGCCGTCGAGCTGATCGACCGCTACCCGAGCAAGGTCGTCGTCTCGCGCACGATGAGCAAGGCGTTCGCGTTCGCCGGCGGCCGTCTGGGCTATCTCGCCGCGTCGCCGGCCATCGTCGACGCGCTGCTGCTGGTGCGGTTGCCCTACCACCTGTCGGTGCAGACGCAGGCGGCGGCGCGCGCAGCGCTGCGCCACCGCGACGAGACGCTCGCCGGCGTCGCCAGCATCGTCGCCGAGCGCGAACGGGTGGTCGCGAGGCTGCGTGAACTCGGTTACGACGTCGCACCGTCCGATGCGAACTTCGTGCTGTTCGGCGTGTTCGCCGACCCGGAGGCCAGTTGGCAGCGGTATCTCGACGACGGCGTGTTGATCCGCGATCCGGGGATCGAGGGCCGCCTCCGTGTCACCATCGGGTTGGACACCGAGAACGACGCATTCCTGCGCGTCAGCGAGAAGCTGGCGCCGACCGACCTAGTGAGGGTCTGATGAGCACCAGTGCCGAGCGCACCGCGCGGGTGGAACGCACCACCCGAGAGTCGTCGATCACCGTCGAGCTGAATCTCGACGGGACCGGACGCACCGACATCGCCACCGGCGTGCCCTTCTACGACCACATGCTGACCGCCTTCGGCCAGCACGGCAGTTTCGACCTGACCGTGGCCGCGCGCGGCGACATCGAGATCGAGGCGCACCACACCGTCGAGGACACCGCGATCGTGCTGGGCCAGGCCTTCGCCGAGGCTCTCGGCGACAAGAAGGGCATCCGCCGCTTCGGGGATGCCTGGATCCCGATGGACGAGACGCTGGCCCACGCCGCCGTCGACGTGTCCGGCCGGCCCTACTTCGTGCACACCGGTGAACCCGACCACCTGCTCACCGCGGTCATCCCTGGGGTGCAGGAGGGGGAAAAGGCCGGTGCGCCGTACTCGACGGTGATCAACCGGCACGTCTTCGAGTCGCTCGCGCTGAACGCCCGCATCGCGCTGCACGTGCGGGTGGAGTACGGCCGCGACCAGCACCACATCACCGAGGCGCAGTACAAGGCGGTCGCGCGTGCGCTGCGCGCAGCATGCGAACCGGATCCGCGGGTGAGCGGGGTTCCGTCGACGAAGGGCAGTCTGTGAGCCAACCGTCGGTGACGATCCTCGATTACGGGTCGGGCAACCTGCGTTCGGCCCAGCGGGCGCTCGAGCACGTCGGCGCCGAGGTCACCGTCACGTCCGACCGGGGTGCGGCGACCGAATGCGACGGCCTGCTGGTGCCCGGGGTCGGTGCGTACGCCGCGTGCATGGCCGGTTTCACCGACGTCGGCGGACCGCAGGTCGTCGGCCGGCGCCTCGCCGGCGGTCGCCCCGTCCTGGGGATCTGCGTCGGCATGCAGATCATGTTCGACGCCGGCGTGGAGTTCGGCGTGCAGACGCAGGGGTGCGGGGAGTGGCCGGGAACGGTCACCCGGCTCGACGCGCCGGTCCTGCCCCACATGGGGTGGAACACCGTCGAGACACCGGCGGAATCGGTGTTGTTCGACGGGATCGGCTCCGACGAGCGCTTCTACTTCGTGCACTCGTACGCGGCGCAGACGTGGGAACTCGGTACCGAGGCGACGTCGCCGATCGCGGCGGCGAAGCTGACCTGGGCGACGCACGGGTCGCGCTTCCTGGCGGCGGTCGAGAACGGCGCGCTCGCGGCGACCCAGTTTCACCCGGAGAAATCCGGCGACGTCGGATTGGCGTTGCTGGCCAACTGGTGCAGGAGCCTGTCATGACCGGTGATCGTCACGAGTTCTCCTTCATCAAACTCGCGTTGCTCGCCTTGGGCGCCGGACTGGCCGTGCTCGTCGTCTCGCTGCCGCTGATCTGGGGTGCGGTGCAGGTGCATCGCTGGCTGGGGCTGGCCGTCGCGCTGCTCGCCGTCGTCGGTATCGTCGCGGCGATCGGCGTCGTCGCCAACCGCGTCATCGATAAGGCCGCCGAACAACTGAGACATGAGCGGGAATCCCAGCCCCCCGCCGACGATCGATAGGACATCACCCTCCCATGCCGGATGCTTTGCAACTGCTGCCCGCCGTCGACGTCGCCGACGGCCAGGCCGTTCGCCTGCTGCGCGGGGCGGCGGGCACCGAGACGTCGTACGGCTCGCCGCGCGACGCCGCGCTGGCGTGGGAGCGCGACGGCGCGGAATGGGTCCACCTGGTCGATCTGGATGCGGCCTTCGGCCGCGGGGACAACCGGGCGCTGCTGGCCGACGTGATCGCCGAGCTGCAGGTCGACGTCGAGCTCTCCGGCGGCATCCGCGACGACGAGTCGCTGGCCGCGGCACTGGCCACCGGATGCACCCGCGTGAACCTGGGCACCGCCGCGATCGAGAACCCCGCGTGGTGCGCGGCGGCGATCGCCGAATACGGCGACAAGATCGCCGTCGGACTCGACGTCACCGCGGACGGGGACTCGTGGAAACTGCGCGGGCGCGGCTGGGTCACCGAGGGCGGCGACCTGTGGGAGACGCTCGCTCGCCTCGATGCCGACGGCTGCGCGCGCTACGTCGTCACCGACGTGTCGAAGGACGGCACGCTGTCCGGTCCGAACCTCGACCTGCTCGCCCAGGTGGCGTCGCGCACCCGCGCGCCCATCGTCGCGTCGGGCGGGATCTCCGAACTCGCCGATCTCACGGCCATCGCCGGACTGTGCGATCAAGGTGTGGAGGGCGCGATCATCGGCAAGGCGCTCTACGCGGGCCGGTTCACGCTTCCCGAGGCACTGGCGGCGGTCCGCGGGGCCTGATGTCGACGCCGCCCGCCCCCGACCTGCCCCGGCTCGCCGAGACGGCCGCATCGATCCTGGACGCCGCCGTGCCCAAGTTCCGGGCCGGTGTCGGCGCGCCGGGGGTCGTGGCGAAGGGCGAGAAGGACTTCGCGACGCAGGTCGACCTCGACCTCGAGCGGTTCATCTGCGCCGAACTGACCCAGCGCACCGGCCTGCCGTGTCACGGCGAGGAATTCGGCGGTGCCCCGGCCGACGTCGGCCTGGTGTGGGTCGTCGACCCGGTCGACGGCACGTTCAACTACTCGACGGGCAACCCGATGACCGGGATCCTGGTGGGCCTGTGCCACGACGGCGAGCCGTTGCTGGGACTCACCTGGCTGCCGCTGCTGGACCTGCGCTACGTCGGCTACGAGGGCGGCGGGCTCAGCTGCAACGGCCGGCTCGCCGACCCGCTGCCGCCGGTGTCGCTGCGCGACTCGGTGGTCGGCTTCGGCGCCTTCAATGAACGCGCGCGCGGTCGCTATCCGGGGGCCCGCCGCATCGAGGTGCTCGCCGCGCTGAGCAGTCGGGTGGCGCGGCTGCGGATGTCGGGAAGCATCGGCGTCGACCTCGCGTTCACCGCGGCAGGCGTCTACTCGGGCGCCATCACCTTCGGTCGCCACGCGTGGGACAACGCCGCCGGCGCGGCCCTGGTCCGCGCGGCCGGAGGGGTCGTCACCGACATCGCGGGCAACCCGTGGCGCGTCGAGTCCCCGTCGGTCGTCGCCGCGGCACCGGGGGTCCACGGCGAGCTGATCGACCTTATTGACTCCGTGACCGGACAGGACTGGGAGGTCCGATGAGTGTGGCAGTACGCGTGATCCCGTGCCTCGATGTCGACGACGGGCGCGTGGTCAAAGGCGTCAACTTCGAGAATCTGCGCGACGCGGGCGATCCGGTCGAGCTGGCGGCGCGCTACAACGCCGAGGGCGCCGACGAACTGACGTTCCTCGACGTGACCGCATCAAGTTCGGGGCGGGCGACGATGATCGACGTGGTCAAGCGCACCGCCGACGAGATCTTCATTCCGCTCACCGTCGGCGGGGGCATCCGCGAGGTGGCCGACGTCGACACCATGCTGCGTGCGGGCGCGGACAAGGTCAGCGTCAACACCGCCGCGATCGCGCGGCCCGAGGTGCTCAGCGAGATGAGCCGCCGGTTCGGCTCCCAGTGCATCGTCCTGTCGGTCGACGCGCGGACCGTTCCGGACGGTGGTGCGCCGACCGCGTCGGGGTGGGAGGTCACCACCCACGGCGGTCGCCGCGGTACCGGCATCGACGCGCTGGAGTGGGCGCGGCGCGGACAGGAACTCGGGGTGGGGGAGATCCTCCTCAACTCGATGGACGCCGACGGCACGAAAGCCGGCTTCGACCTCGCGATGCTCACCGCGGTGCGCGCCGTCGTGGACGTGCCGGTGATCGCCAGCGGCGGCGCGGGGAAGGTCGACGACTTCGCGCCCGCCGTGCGCGCCGGGGCCGACGCGGTGCTCGCCGCGTCCGTCTTCCACTTCGGCGAGCTGACGATCGGCGCGGTCAAGTCGGCGATGGCCGATGCGGGGATCACGGTCCGCCGCGCGGGAATGGAGGCACGGACGTGACCGCGAACGATCTACCAGGCGACGACGGCGATCGGCTCGACCCGGCGATCGCCGCTCGCCTCAAGCGCAACTCCGAGGGACTCGTCGCGGCCGTGGCGCAGGAAGCGGGGACCGGTATCGTCCTGATGCAGGCCTGGATGGACGACACCGCGCTGGCCCGTACCCTGGCGACCGGGGCCGCCACCTACTTCTCGCGTTCGCGCCAGCAGTACTGGGTGAAGGGCGAGACCAGTGGGCACACCCAACGCGTGCGGTCGGTCCGGCTCGACTGCGACGGCGACACCGTCCTGCTCGTCGTCGAGCAGACCGGGCCGGCCTGCCACACCGGCAACCACAGCTGTTTCGACACCGACGAACTCTTCCGACCAGACTCCCCAGGAGCGTGAACATCCATGCCGCTGATCCAGATCTCCCAGACCCCCGGCCTGTCCGACGCCATCAAGCGCGAGACCATCGCGGCGGTCACCGAGGCGTATGCGCGCGCCACCGGTAAGAACCCCGACTCGGTCTGGGTGACCATCACCGAAGTGCCCCGCAACCACTGGGGCGTCGGAGGCGAGCCGCTCGGATGAGAAGCCACGCGCACCTGACCACCACCTCGATCGAGCAGTTCCGCGACCTCGCGGTCGACCATCGCGTCGTGCCGGTGACGCGACGCGTCCTCGCCGACGGCGAGACACCGCTCTCGGCCTACGCCAAGCTCGCCGGCGACCGTCCCGGGACCTTCTTGCTGGAGTCGGCGGAGAACGGTCGATCCTGGTCGCGCTGGTCGTTCATCGGGGCCGGTTCCCCCGCGGCACTGACCGTCGTCGACGGGGAGGCGAGTTGGTGGGGCGCGACGCCCGCGGGTGCGCCCACGGGCGGGGATCCGCTGGCGGCGCTCGCCGCCTCCCTGGAATTGCTGGCCACCGACCCGCTGCCGAACATGCCGCCGCTCACCGGCGGGTTCGTCGGGTTCATGGCCTACGACATGGTGCGACGGCTGGAGCGGCTCCCGGAGACCACCGTCGACGATCTGGGACTGCCCGATCTGTTCCTGATGCTGGCCACGGATCTGGCCGCGGTGGACCACCACGAGGGCACCATCACGCTCATCGCGAACGCGGTGAACTGGAACGGCAGCGACGAGCGCGTCGACGAGGCCTACGCCGACGCCGTCGCCCGGCTCGACCGGATGACGGCGGCGCTGGCCGCGCCCACGGCATCGACCGTTGCCGTCTTCGACCGTCCGGCGCCGGACTACGCCTCGCAGCGCACCCTCGACGACTACCGCGAGATCGTCGAGACGCTCGTCGGCGACATCGAGGCGGGCGAGGCGTTCCAGGTGGTGCCGTCCATGCGGTTCGAGATGGATACCGACGCCGACCCGCTCGACGTCTACCGCGTCCTGCGCGCCTCCAACCCCAGCCCGTACATGTACCTGCTGCGGATGCCCGACACCGTCGGATCGGGCGAGCACCCGGTGACGATCGTCGGCAGCTCGCCCGAAGCGCTGGTCACCGTCACCGATCGGGTGGCGACCACCCATCCGATCGCCGGCACCCGCTGGCGGGGCGCGACCGAGGAGGAGGACGTCCTGCTCGGCAAGGACCTGCTGGCCGACGAGAAGGAGAACTCCGAGCACCTCATGCTGGTCGACCTGGGCCGCAACGATCTCGGCCGGGTCTGCGAGCCGGGCACGGTCAAGGTCAGCGACTACCGCCACCTCGAGCGCTACAGCCACGTCATGCACCTGGTGTCCACGGTGTCGGGCCGACTCCGCGAGGACAAGTCGGCGCTGGACGCGGTGACCGCCTGCTTCCCGGCCGGAACCCTGACCGGTGCTCCGAAGGTGCGGGCGATGGAACTGATCGAGGAGCACGAGATCACCCGTCGCGGGCTGTACGGCGGCGTCGTCGGCTACCTGGATTTCGCCGGCGACGCCGACACGGCGATCGCGATCCGCACGGCGCTGCTCACCGACGGCAAGGCCTACGTGCAGGCCGGCGGCGGCGTCGTCGCCGACAGCCAAGCCGAATACGAGTACAACGAGGCGCGCAACAAGGCGACGGCGGTGCTCAACGCCGTCGCGGCCGCGGAGACGATGCGCCCGCTGAACGAGGAGCGGACATGAGCGACGAAACCGAAGCCGCCGAAGCGGCCCGCCGTCGGCGCCAGACGTTCGGCAAGATCGTCGCGTCGCTGCTCCTGGCCGGGGCCGCGATCGTCTTGTGGGCGTCCTCGCTGCTGCCCTGGGCGCGAGTCGAAGCCGAGGACGGACTCTCGCCGATGCGCTCCTTCACCGTCAAGGGTTCCGACTGGAGTCCTTGGCTGACCCCCGTCGCGCTGGCGCTGCTCGCATCCATCGCGGTGGTGTGGTCGTTGCGCGGGTGGGCTCTGCGGGTGTTCGCGATCCTGCTCGCGCTGGGCGCGGTCGTGATCGCGATCCCCGCGATTTCGTTGCTCAGCAGCACGCCCAGCAGTGACTACGCGGCCCGTGCGATCGACTTGTCGCCGCGGTACCGGGTGCTGCTGACCACGACGAACCCGTGGGTCCCGGTCGTCATCCTCGTCGCCGCCGCGCTGCTTGCCGTGGCGGCCGTGTTCGCGCTGCGGGCCGCCCGGGGCGCCGGGATGTCGTCGAGGTATCAGTCGCCGGCGGCCAGGCGCGAGGAACTGGAACGCCAGGTCTTCGCCGAACACGAGCGTCGCAAGCGCGCGGAAGCGGCCGGTGAACGCGCCGACGGCAACGAGCGCACCCTGTGGGACAGTCTCGACGGCGGTGTCGACCCGACCGAGTAGCGAGGCGGTGGCGCGACGCCGGGACGGGTCGCGAACCTACCCCGCAGATTCCTCACAGGGCGGCGCGGCTACCCTGTGACACATCAGGCAAATCAACCCGGGAACGCCAGCGAGGAGGTGAGACGCCAGTGGGAGAGCAGACAGTGCTCGATTCGATCATCGAGGGCGTCAAAGCCGATGTCGCCGCCCGCGAAGCGGTCGTCGACTACGCGGCGATCAAGCGGGCGTCGGAAGCCGCCGCGCCGCCGCGCGACGCCATGGCGGCCCTGCGCCAGCCCGGAATCGGCGTCATCGCCGAGGTCAAGCGGGCGAGCCCCTCGCGCGGCGAACTGGCCGACATCGCCGATCCGGCCGAACTGGCCCGGATCTACGAGGACGGCGGCGCCCGGATCATCAGCGTGCTGACCGAGGAGCGCCGATTCCGCGGATCGCTGGCCGACCTGGACGCCGTCCGCGCCGCCGTCGATTTGCCGATCCTCCGCAAGGACTTCATCGTCGGGCCCTACCAGATCCACGAGGCGCGCGCCCACGGCGCCGACGTCATCTTGCTGATCGTCGCCGCCCTGGAGCAGAACGTTCTCGAATCGCTGCTCGACCGCACCGAATCGTTGGGCATGATGGCCCTCGTCGAGGCGCACACCGAGGAAGAGGCCGACCGGGCCCTCCAAGCCGGTGCCAAGGTCGTCGGCATCAACGCGCGGAACCTCAAAACGCTGGAAGTCGACCGGGATTCGTTCGCCCGCATCGCGCCCGGACTGCCGACCGAGGTCATCAAGATCGCCGAGTCGGGCATCCGCGGCACCGCTGACCTGCTCGCCTATGCCGGCGCGGGCGCCGACGCGGTGCTCGTCGGGGAGGGGCTGGTCACCAGCGGTGACCCGCGTGCCGCCGTTGCCGAACTGGTCACCGCGGGTACCCATCCGTCGTGCCCCAAGCCCGTTCGATAGCGATGGCATCCGCGAACGCCCCGGGCGCGTCGTCGTATCCTTCCGCTAGCGCGGGCGTCGCGAGCCGCACGTCGATCGAGCCGGACGCCGGCGGACATTTCGGCGACTACGGCGGGCGTCACGTCCCCGAGGCGCTGATGGCCGTGATCGATGAGGTCACCGTGACCTACGAGAAGATGCGCAGCGACGACGACTACCTCGCCGAGCTGGACCGGCTCCAGCGCGACTACACGGGTCGGCCGTCGCCGCTGTACGAGGCGGCGCGCCTGAGTGAGTTCGCCGGCGGCGCAAGGATCTTCCTCAAGCGCGAGGATCTCAACCACACCGGTTCCCACAAGATCAACAACGTGCTGGGGCAGGCGCTGCTCGCGCAGCGGATGGGCAAGACCCGGGTCATCGCCGAGACGGGTGCCGGTCAGCACGGAGTCGCGACCGCGACGGCCTGCGCCCTGCTCGGCCTCGAATGCGTCATCTACATGGGCCGCGTCGACACCGACCGTCAGGCCCTCAACGTGGCGCGGATGCGGTTGCTGGGCGCGACGGTGATCGCCGTCGACAACGGGTCGGCCACGTTGAAGGACGCCATCAACGAGGCCATGCGCGACTGGGTCACCAACGCGCACAACACCTACTACTGCTTCGGCACCGCGGCGGGACCCCACCCGTTTCCGATGATGGTCCGCGACCTGCAGCGCGTCGTCGGACTGGAGGCTCGTGCCCAGATCCTCGAACACGCCGGGCGCCTGCCGGACGCCGTGGTCGCCTGCGTCGGCGGCGGATCCAACGCGATCGGCATCTTCCACCCCTTCCTTGACGACGAATCGGTGCGCCTGGTGGGCTTCGAGGCCGCCGGCGACGGCGTCGAGACCGGTCGGCACGCCGCGACGTTCACCGGCGGCACGCCGGGCGCCTTCCAAGGGGCCTATTCGTACCTGCTGCAGGACGAGGACGGGCAGACGATCGAATCCCATTCGATCTCGGCCGGCCTCGACTATCCCGGCGTCGGTCCCGAACACGCCTACCTGAAGGACATCGGCCGGGCCGAGTACCGTCCGATCACCGACACCGAGGCGATGGACGCGCTCAGTCTGCTGTCGCGGCGCGAGGGCATCATCCCGGCCATCGAATCGGCCCACGCCGTCGCCGGGGCGCTCAAGCTCGGCAAGGAACTGGGGGAGGGCTCGATCATCGTCGTCAACCTGTCCGGTCGCGGCGACAAGGACGTCGACACCGCTGGCAAATGGTTCGGCCTATTCGACCGTCCGCAAGGGCAGGACGCATGACGACCACGCGCCACAGCGCCCCGCCCTCGAAGCTGACCGAAACCTTCGCGGCCTGCCGTCGGGAGGACCGGGCGGCGCTCATCGGCTACCTGCCGGTCGGGTACCCCACCGTCGCCGAGTCGCTCGAGTCGATGCGGATCATGGTCGAATCGGGCTGCGACATCGTCGAGGTGGGCGTGCCGTACTCCGATCCGGTGATGGACGGACCCACCATCCAGGCCGCCGCGGACACAGCGCTGCGGAACGGCGTCCGCGTGCGTGACGCCTTCGCCGCCTGCGAGGCCGTCGTGAAGGCGGGCGGCCAAGCCGTGGTGATGAGCTACTGGAACCCGATCCTCGCCTACGGGGTGGAGAACTTCGCCCGCGACCTCGCCAACGCGGGCGGAGCTGGAGTGATCACCCCCAACCTGATTCCCGAGGAGGGCGCGGCGTGGCACGCGGCCTCCGACGCCCACGGCCTCGACCGCATCTACCTCGTCGCGCCGTCGTCGACGCCGGAGCGGATCGCACTCACCGTCGACGCGTCGCGCGGCTTCGTCTACGCGGCGTCGACGATGGGCGTGACCGGAGCGCGCGACGCCGTCTCGAACATGGCGCCGGAGTTGTGTGCGCGCGTGCGCGAGTACTCCGACATCCCGATCGGAGTGGGCCTCGGCGTGCGCAACGGCAAGCAGGCCGCCGAGATCGCCGCCTACGCCGACGGCGTGATCGTCGGGTCGGCCCTGGTCACCGCTGCCGCCGAGGGTCCCGACGAGTTGTCCGGCCTGGTGGCCGAACTCGCCGAAGGCGTCCGCAAGGAGTACTGAGGTTCCATCGGGCGCCGGTTGCGATCGCACCGAGCGTCCGGGCCTGTGCGATTCGGCCCGTTGGGTAGGGTTGGGCCGTGACTGTTGTGTCGACCGCGCAGGTTCTCGCCCTCATTCCCAGTCCGCCGCAAGGCGTATGGCAAGTCGGCCCCTTCCCGATCCGCGCGTATGCGCTGTGCATCCTCATCGGGATCTTCGTCGCCCTCTGGTGGGGATCGCGGCGGTGGATCGCTCGTGGCGGTCAGCCCGGCGAGGTGCTCGACGTCGCGATCTGGGCGGTACCGTTCGGTCTGATCGGCGGCCGCGCCTATCACGTGATGACCGACTGGCGGTACTACTTCACCGACCTGGACCCGACGCGCGGGCCGCTCGACGCGCTGAAGATCTGGGACGGCGGCCTCGGCATCTGGGGTGCTGTGGCCCTGGGGGCCGTCGGTGCGTGGATCGGCTGCCGCCGCTACGGGATCAAGCTGCCCGCCTTCGGCGATGCGATCGCGCCGCCGATCCTGCTCGCCCAGGCCATCGGCCGCCTCGGCAACTACTTCAACCAGGAGGTGTTCGGGCGCCCGACCGACCTGCCGTGGGGTCTGCAGATCTTCGAGCGCGTCAACTCGTCGGGCCAGCTCGACAATCTGGCCGGTGTCTCCACCGGCAATCCCAGCGTCCTGCACCCGGACCCGGTTCATCCGACGTTCCTCTACGAACTGCTGTGGAACGTCTTCTTCGTGCTGGTGCTCGTGGCGGTGGACCGTTACTTCCGGATCGGCCACGGACGGCTGTTCGCCCTCTACGTGATGGGCTACTGCTTCGGCCGCTTCTTCATCGAGCTGGTCCGCGACGACCCCGCCTCGGAACCGTTCGGGATGGGTATTCGCGTCAACTCGATCGTCGCGGTCGTGGTGTTCGCGTGCGCACTGGCGTACTTCCTCGCCGCGCCGCGCGGACGAGAACTGGGTCTTTCGATGTACTGGCCGAAGCGCGCCGAGGTGCTGGCCGCCGAGGGCAAGGTCGGCTACGTCGACCCGTGGGCCGACGATTCGCCGACCGTGCCCGATTCCGCGCCGACTGTGCCCGATTCCGCGCCGAGTGTGCCCGGATCCACGCCGACCGTGCCCGAATCCGCGCCGAGTGTGCCCGAATCCGCGCCGAGTGTGCCCGAATCCGCGCCGAGTGTGCCCGAATCCGCGCCGAGCGTGCCTTCGGTCGTACCGGCAGACGTCGACGAGGATGCCGTTCGGATCGTCAGTGCGACGCGGGAGATCGCTGCGCCGGCCTCGGCGATCTTCGACCTCATCGCAGATCCCGCACAGCAGCCGCGCTTCGACGGGAACGAGAACCTGCAGGAGGCCGACGAGGGGCAGCGCGTGACCGCTGTCGGCGATTCGTTCCGGATGACGAACACCAGCGGCCGTGTCCGCGACAACAAGGTCGTCGAGTTCGTCGAGGACCGTGTCATCGCGTGGCTGCCGTCGGAGGTCGACAAGGCGCCGCCCGGCCATCTGTGGCGGTGGGAACTCAAGCCGGTCGACGAGGAAACGACGAGCGTGACCCACACCTACGACTGGACACGTCTGTCCAGCGACGAGACGAAGCGCATCGAGCGGGCCCGCGGCACCACCTCCGAGTCGCTGCTGGCCTCGCTGGACAGGCTCGCCGAAGTCGTCGAGGCCGACGCGGGAAGCGACGAGCCCGATGCGACGGACGACGTCGCGGAGTCGGAGGCGAAGGCGTCGGGTGACGACATCGCCGACGCCGACGACCGGCCCAACATCGTGAAGCACGTCGACGCGGACCCGGCCGCCGATACCGAGGCAGAACCCGACGACACGTCGGCTGACGACAGCTCGGCTGACGAGACCGTCGAAGCCGAGGACACTGACAGCGCCGATGGCGCCGATGAAAGTGACGGGGCCGAGAGCGCTGATAGCGACGACAACGCGGGCGAAGGCGACACCGCTGACATCGATTCAGCCGAAGCCGAGGTCGAGGATAAGGCGGCCGAGTCCGACGAGCCCACCGAGGAGAAGCCGGACGAGCCGGCTGAGCCCGACGAGCCGGCCGTCGCGGACGATGCCGACCTCGATGACACCGGCGTCGACGACACCTCCGTCGATGACACCTCCGTCGAAGACGGCGAAGAACCGGAGGCCGACGCCGACGAGGCGGTGGAGCCGAAGGACGAGGCAACGCCCGAGACGACCGAAGACGACGATCCGGTGGATTCCGACAAGGCATGAGCCCGCGCCGCGTGACACCGGTGTGAATGGTTTGTGACAGCTCATCGTCGCGGCGAGGTGTCGGCGAGGCGCCGGTGCGGAGCGGTCTACTCTGGGCTGCGTGAACCGTCGAACGAAGATCGTCTGCACCATGGGCCCCGCGACCGCCTCCGTCGAGAAGATCCAGTCGCTGGTCGACAGCGGCATGGACGTCGCGCGCTTGAACTTCAGCCACGGCACGCACGACGATCACGCGGCGATGTACGGCTTCGTGCGTGAGGTCGCGGCCGACACGGGCAAAGCCGTGGGCATTCTCGCCGATCTGCAGGGGCCGAAGATTCGCCTCGGCAAGTTCGGCGGCGATGGCCGAGCGGTGTGGAACACCGGCGAGACCGTCCGCATCACCGTCGATGATGTGATCGGCGACCACGACCGCTGCGGCACCACCTACAAGCAGCTTGCGCGTGACGCCCAGGTCGGGGACCGGCTCCTCGTCGACGACGGCAAGGTCGGGCTCGTGGTCACCGACATCGACGGTTCGGACGTCGTCTGCACGGTTACCGAGGGCGGCCCGGTCAGCAACAACAAGGGCCTGTCCATGCCGGGGATGAACGTGTCCGTCCCCGCGCTGTCGGAGAAGGACATCGCCGACCTCGAATTCGCGCTGAATCTCGGTGTGGACCTCGTGGCGCTGTCGTTCGTGCGCAGTCCCTCCGACATCGAGCTGGTCCACGAGGTGATGGACCGCGTCGGCCGCCACGTTCCCGTCATCGCCAAGCTGGAGAAGCCGGAGGCGGTCGAGAATCTTGAGGCGGTCGTGCTCGCCTTCGACGCGATCATGGTCGCCCGCGGCGATCTCGGCGTCGAACTGCCGCTGGAGGAGGTTCCGCTGGTGCAGAAGCGGGCGATCCAGATGGCCAGAGAGAACGCCAAGCCCGTCATCGTCGCGACGCAGATGCTGGAGTCGATGATCGAGAACTCCCGGCCGACGCGCGCCGAGGCCTCCGATGTCGCCAACGCGGTGCTCGACGGTGCCGACGCGGTCATGCTGTCCGGCGAGACGTCGGTGGGAAAGTACCCGGTGCAAGCCGTGGCGACGATGAACCGGATTTGTCGCGCCGTCGAGTTGGGCCCGCGCTCGGTGCCTCCGCTGGATCACCTGCCCCGTACTCGGCGCGGCGTGATCTCCTACGCGGCGCGCGACATCGGCGAGCGGCTAGCGGTGAAGGCCTTGGTCGCGTTCACCCAATCCGGTGACACCGTGCGACGTCTGGCACGGCTTCATTCGGCGCTTCCGCTGCTCGCGTTCACACCGA
Source organism: Gordonia araii NBRC 100433 (assembly GCF_000241265.1). Taxonomy (GTDB): domain Bacteria; phylum Actinomycetota; class Actinomycetes; order Mycobacteriales; family Mycobacteriaceae; genus Gordonia; species Gordonia araii. The sequence goes on along the minus strand of NZ_BAEE01000052.1, from coordinate 4,134 downwards.
TCCCGGAGATCCGCAACCAGCTGGCGTTGAGCTGGGGGACCGAGACCTTCATCGTGGGGCGGGTGGCCAACACCGACGACATGATCAACGAGGTGGACCGGATCCTGCTCGAAAGCGGGCGGATGGCGCAGGGCGACACCGTCGTCATCGTCGCGGGCGCGCCGCCCGCGACGGTCGGCTCCACCAATCTCATCCACGTCCACCGCATCGGGGAACAGGATCACTAGTGTCGCGTGGGGCTGAGGCCCGGTCGCCGCACTCCCGGCGTTCGGTTCAGCTCGTCGCGACGTAGATGGCGCGGGTCGCGATGTCGCCGAGCGTGATGGTCGGCTCCCCGTCGTCGACGCTGATCGTGGTGGTGCCGGCGAAGGGACGCTTGTCCGCGATGCGGACCGACCGGTCCAGCGCGATGCCGACCTCGTCGAAGTAGCGCAGCATCGCCGGGTCGGTGTCGGAGATCCGGGCGATGACGCCGGATTGACCGTCGGCGAGGTCGGCCAACAGACACACCTCCGGGCTGGCGATCTCACCGTCCTGCGAGGGGATCGGGTCCCCGTGCGGATCCCGGTGCGGGTGACCCAGTTTCGCGTCGATGCGCTCCATCAACCGATCGCTGACCGCGTGTTCGAGCACCTCCGCCTCGTCGTGCACCTCGTCCCACCTGTATCCGAGTTCGGAGACGAGATAGGTCTCGAGCAGCCGGTGGCGGCGCACCATTCCGACCGCGGCCCGGCTGCCTTCTTCGGTCAAGGTGATGGCGCCGTACTTCTCGTGCTCCAGCAGTCCCTGCTCGGCGAGCTTGCGGATCCCCTCGGACGCGGTCGACGGCGAGACTTCGAGCCGCTCGGCGATCATCGACGTCGTCACTTTCACCTCGCCCCACTCTCGTGCGGTCCAGATGACCTTCAGATAGTCCTGGGCGACCGACGTCAGCTCGGACCGTTCGTTCCCGCGTGGCATGGCGTTCAGTCTAGTGATGCCGCGGCGCCGGTTCTCGCTTCCACACGGCGAGTAAGGTGAACGGAGTGTTGCGATGGCGAGGTCTCGATGACATCCCCGCTGACTGGGGGCGCTGTGTGGTCACGATCGGTGTATTCGACGGAGTACACCGCGGTCACGCACAGCTGATCAAAGCGGCGACGACGGCGGCCGCCGAACGCGGCCTGCCGTCGGTGCTCATGACATTCGATCCGCACCCGGCCGAGGTCGTCCGGCCGGGAACGCACCCGCCGCAGCTGACGACCCTGACGCGACGCGCCGAATTGGCGGAGCAGATGGGCATCGACGTCTTCTGCGTCATGCCGTTCACCCCGGCCCTCGCCTCGCGTTCGCCCAAGGACTTCGCCCACAGCATTCTGGTGGAGACGCTGCATGCGGCCGACGTCGTCGTCGGCGACAACTTCACCTTCGGGCACAAGGCCGCGGGCAACGTGGAGAAGCTGCGCGAATTCGGAACCCGGTTCGGCTTCGAGGTTCAGGCCATCTCGCTGTTCGGCGAGCACGCCGTCACCTTTTCGTCGACCTATATCCGTTCCTGCGTCGCCGCTGGCGACGTGACGTCGGCGGCCGAGGCGCTGGGCCGGCCGCATCGGGTCGAGGGCGTCGTGGTCCGAGGCGACGGACGAGGGCGCGAACTCGGCTTCCCGACGGCCAACGTCGCGCCGCCGATGTATGCCGCGATCCCGGCCGACGGTGTCTACGCCTGCTGGTTCACGGTGATTGGCCCCGGCGCGAAAGTGGGCAAGGTCAAGCACGGCAAGCGGTACCAGGCCGCCGTCTCGGTCGGCACCAACCCGACGTTCTCCGGCCGCGCCCGCACCGTCGAGGCCTTTGTCCTCGACACGGAGGCTGACCTCTACGGGCAGCACGTCGCGGTCGATTTCGTGGAGCGCATCCGGCCGATGGAGCATTTCGATTCGGTCGACGACCTCATCAAGGCCATCGCCGACGACGTGGACCGGACACGGGTGATCCTCGCCAGGGACGCGGAGTAGCCGCGGTGGCGGGTCCGCGTCTCGCGCAAGTCATCTGCGGGTTCGCGTCGATCATTCTCGGGGTCGTCGCGGTGGTGCTGAGCGTCGTGCCCTGGCTCGACTTCGCGACGATCGGCCTGGGTGGCATCAAACCGGCGGGTATCGGCTGGTACTTCAACGGCGTCTACCTCACGCCCGGCCTGGGGTGGGCGATCATTGTCCTCGGACTGGTGATGCTCACGGGCGGGATCGCCGCGATCGGCGGACGGTCGACCGGACTGATCCTCACCTGCGGTTCCGGCGCCGGCGTTCTCGTCGCGGCATTCGCGGCCGTCGTTGGCCGGTCGCATTTGATCTTCGATTCTCGACAGCTCGGCGCGTCGACACCGCTGTCGGAGATCTCCTCGCTCATGCCGGCTCTGCCCTTGCTCATCGTCGTGGGCGTTGCTGCCGTGGGCGTCGGCATCGGTGGAACCCTGGCCGCTGGTGGCGGTTCGCGTTCGCGTTCGCGTCTCGCCCTCGGCGCGGCGATCGGCGCAGGCGTTCTGGTGGCGGCGATAGCCACTCTCGTGGTGTGGATCTCGCTGTCGGGCGGAAGCGGCGTTTCGGTCAGCGGCTGATCTTCGACATCACTGGCCGCGGGTGTGCGGCGAGAACGGGCCGGGCGGAGGCTGCTGGCCATTCGGCGGCCCGAATGGCGGCTGGCCTCCAGGTGGCGGGCCGTACCCTTGCGGCGAACCGTAGCCCTGGGATGGTCCGGGCGGCGGCGCGTAGCCCGGCTGCGGGGTGAAACCGGCGGGCGCGGGGAAGCCCGGCTGCGGTGCGTAACCCTGCGGAGCCTGACGGGGTGGCGCGGCGTAGCTGGGCTGCGGCGCATATCCGTGCTGGCCGTATGCCTGCGGATCGGTCGTCATCGGATATGCCGCGACCCCGGCGGCGTTCTTGTTCCGACGGCTGCCGACGACTCCGGCGATGAGGAAGCCGCCCGATCCCAGCGCCATCAGGCCGCCGACCACGACCATTCCGATGCCCGCACCGCGGTCGGAGGATTTCTGCTGGTCGTAGGTGCGCGTAGTCGACTTACCTCGCTTGGTGGTGACGCACGTGTCGTCGCGGCTCATCTTCCGCCCGCCGCAGTCGGGGGCACCGTCGTTGGCGAGCAGTCCGATGCCGATGACGAGCAGGAAGACGCCGATGACGGTGCCGGCGATGAGCTGAAGGATCGTGCGCATGGACAAATCGTAAGGGGGCGCCCGCGGCTGCCGGATTTGGGTCGCGACCTGCGGCGCTGGTAGATTGGCCCCTCGGTGCTGCTGCAGTCCGTGGTGGCGCACCTCGCCTCCTGGTGGAGGACCTTGGACACGGTACTGAAAACACGAAGGAGCGCAGCCATGTCGCTGACCGCTGACGAGAAGAAGACCATCCTGGCCGAGTACGGCCTGCACGAGAGCGACACCGGTTCGCCCGAGGCGCAGGTCGCCCTGCTGACCAAGCGCATCGAAGACCTCACCGAGCACCTCAAGCAGCACAAGCACGACCACCACAGCCGCCGCGGCCTGCTGCTGCTCGTCGGCCGTCGCCGCCGCCTGCTCAAGTACGTCGCCAAGGTCGACGTCGAGCGCTACCGCTCGCTGATCGAGCGCCTCGGCCTGCGTCGCTAGAACGCCTATGCCAACAGACCGGCCGTGTCACCCCGAGGTGATGCGGCCGGTCTTCTTGGCATTCGAGTGCGGTTGGATGGATGCAAGCTGAGATACAATTTGCCGCATGGCGGACGAGGTGACGGTCGAGCCCGGCGACGTCGAGCGGGCCGGGCGGGAGTTCTGGAAGATCTCCGACGATTTGGCCAAACTGCGAGTCGACTCGACGATGTCGGATGGTGCGACGGCGATGCGGGGTGGCGACATGGGACGCGGGTTGGCACGCTACGCGCACGAACAGCAAGACATCGTGAACGGAATCTCCGAGGAGTTGGATGCACTAGGAACTCAGGTGAAGAGAGCTGCCGAAGCATACCGTCGGGCCGAGGACCGATCCGCAGAGCGTTTCCGAGCGCTAGGCGTCAACGAGTAGTGGCGCCCTCAATCAGCCACGTGGTCGGCCTGAGACTCGATGGTCTCAGTGCCGCCGCGACAGATCTACGATCGAACTCAAGCTCACT
>NZ_BAEE01000053.1 GCF_000241265.1 Gordonia araii NBRC 100433 | reverse complement strand
AGTTCGTTGCGAGCCTTCTGCTGCTGGAACAGGTTGGCGTAGTCGGCATCGCTGATCTTGGCGTAGAACTCGTTCGTCGAACCGCAGGTCACCGATCGCAGGGTCGTCAGGTCGCCGCTGTTCATCGCGGTCACGTAGTTGACGGCGGTTTCGGCGGCCACGTCGGCCTGGGCGGGCTTGCGCAGGAACCACACCGCACCGCCGATCGCCGCCGCGAGCAGAATGGCCGCCGCGGCGAGGGCCCACGGCTTGCGGCTGCGGGACTTCTTCGGCTTGACGATCTGCGGGATGCTGGTGGGCTCCGCGTGCTCCGTCGTCTTCCAGCCGGCGGCGGTCTCTTCCTTGGTCGGCTCTTTGGTCGACGCAGCCGCTGCTGCGGGCTTGGTCTCCGTGGTGGCCGCGTCGGTCGTCGTCTTCGGTGCGGCGATCTTGACGGTTTCGGAGTCGTCCGGCTCGCCGGGCTTGTCCTCGAGCTTCTTGATCTCCGGGCGACCGGAGGGAGTCTTGTCGTCGGCGTCGGCGTCGGCGTCGGCGTCGGCCGCCGTCTCGGCCTCCGCCGCGTCATTCTCCTCGCCGGCTTCGTCGGCGTCCTCGTCAGTGGCGGACGAGGTGTCGCTGTCATCCGCTTCGGAGTCGTCGGCCGCGGAGTCAGCGGCCTCCGCCTCGTCACCCTCCGCCTCGTCGGTGTCAGAGTCGTCGGCGTCGGAATCGTCGGCTGCGGATTCCGTGTCAGCGGCCTCGGCTCCAGTGGCCTCGGCTTCAGTGTCGTCGGTCTGGTCCGCGTCGGCTTCATCGGTCGACTCGGCTGGCTCGTCGGCAGCCTTCTTGTCAGAGGCGAGCTTCGCGGCGACCGCGGCGGCAGCGGCTGCGGCCGCCCCGCCCGCTGCGGCCTCGGCGGCCACCGTCGAATCGGCTTCGACGGCCTCGGCATCGGCCGCGTCCTCGGCGGCTTCGGCCGCGTCGGAATCGTCTGCTGCGATGTCGTCGAGGTCGGGGAGGTCGTCGGAATCGGGCAGCTGGTCGCGGCTGATCACCCGGGTCGCGGCGTCGATACCGCCGCCGCCGGCCGGGTCGGTGGGCACGGCTGGCTCGGCTTCGGCCTCGTTCGCTGACTCGTCGGCCGCATCGGAAGCGTCGCCGGTCTCCGTTTCGGCGGCTTCGGCCGCGTCGTCCGACTCCTGATCGGGGGAGGAGTCGTCAGCCACGGCGTCGATGTCGTCGAGGTCGGGGAGGTCGTCGGAATCGGGCAGCTGGTCGCGGCTGATCACCCGCGTCGCCGAGTCGACGCCGCCGCCGCCCAACGGCTTCGCGGTGTCGGTGGTGTCCTCCGCCGCCTGCGCGTCGTCGGACGCTGGCGCGTCGGCACGCCGATTGCGCAGCGTGTTGATCTCCGGTGCGCCGGAGTCGCCGCTACCGTCGTTGCCGGCACCGGGGGTTTCGTCTGACTGCGCCATAGCGCCCGACCTGCCTTCGTCCATAGATCACTAGCGGCTCACACACTAGCGAAAAGCGCCCGGTCGGGCACACTCGGGATACCAGACCGGACATGGTGATCACACCGCTGCCAATGGTTGAATTGGACGGTGACTTCTTTCGGAGACTTGCTCGGCCCCCCGCCCACGCTACTCACCGGTGACGACGAAGCCGAGTCGGAGCTACTCAACGGCGTCGCTCCGGCGACCGTGGCCGCCGGTTCGCCGACCGCTTCCATCGCATGGGCGTACCTCGCCGAGGCGGCGTTGGGGACGGTCGACGAGAAGGCCGCGGCGGCCGGCGAGGTTCCGCCGGCGGTCATCGAGGCGTATGCGTACGCGCGCACCGGTTACCACCGCGGCCTCGACCAACTGCGCCGTCACGGCTGGAAGGGCTACGGGCCGGTGCCCTGGGAGCATCAGCAGAACCAGGGGTTCCTGCGGTGCGTCGGTGCGTTGGCGCGTGCCGCGCAGTTGATCGGCGAAGAGGACGAGTATCTCCGCTGCATGGACCTTCTCAACGATTGCGATCCGCGCGCGGCCGAACACGTGGGGCTCGGTTAGCGGGCATCGCTTCGGGTTGTCGCATCGCGAGGCCTTCACGGAGACGGCAGCAGGGTGCGATACTGCCTGACCAACAGTGAGCTTCAATCGAAGGGGGAACCGTGAAGGTCGATCTCGCGATGGTGCGGGGAATGGCGGGGCGGTACGAGGCGTTGTCGGCGGCCGTTGCCGCGCTGGATACGACTAAAGATACCCAGAACATGCCGACGGAACTCCCAGAGACTGATACGGGGAGATTCGCGCAAGTCGTCGGTAAACGAGTGGATCAGGCCTTCGACGCAACGGGCAACAGGATTACACGCATGGCGAAGGCCTGCCGGGCGGCTCGGACAACTATGACGACACCGACCTGGCGAGCGCAGAGAAACTGCGGGCCGCGGGCGTCCTGTGACCTTCACGGTCTCAAGTGTTCGCCGAATGAACCCGCCTGCATTGTCGACGGCCGCCAGCAACTTGCAGGCAGACAATGACAAGTTCGAGCAGAAGATCGACGACATGCTCCGGGAGGCCGAAGCGGCACACCGGTCATGGACTGGTATCGGTGGAGATGCCGCGCTCGCGAGGGCTAGAGCCGAGGCTCGGTTCGGCCGAGAGATCGCCGGTCAGGTTGACAATGTCATTGCTGCCTTCAACAGCGGCGCGGCTCGGCTCGGCTCGGCGCGCGGCGCACTGCTCCGGTCGGTGGACGGAGCAATCGCCGATGGGTTCGCCGTTCACGACCGTGATTGGACGGTAAAAGACACGAGACCAGAACCGGACGATGAGGGCGACCGATCCAGCCGAGAAACCGCACGCGCCAACCACGAGGCGTCTATCAAGGCAAACTTGAAGACGCTGGTCAGAGAAGATGAACAGGTCGGCTTCGCGATTGACTCCGCGATCGACGAGACGACAGCGACGGCAAACGATGTAGCGGCAGGGAGAACTTATCGTCCGCCCCGATCGCTCCTGGGAATGACGCCTGAACAGATTCAGGACCTGATTAATGACCCGCGCTTTCGCGAGTGGGTGCACAACCATCAGGACGCGGCGAAATCGTTGTTGGACCCCGCGTTCGACGCAGGATTGCTACAGAACTCTGAGTTCTACAAGAAGTTCCTAAGACATTATTGGGAGCGAGAAGCTTTAGAGCAGGCGGGCATCGATCCCCGCGGATGGGACCATACTGCCGGCACCGATGCAAACAAAGATAATATTCGAAAGGTCTACGAATATTACGGCCAGCTATTTATGGACCATCCGTACATGCAGTGGGCAGGCATGGCGAATATGATCGGCCCATCGTTCGCGGGTGGATTCTATGATTTGCGGACAATGATTAAGGTTGGTGAGGCGCTGGGGTGGCCGCCGGAGCTTGCCGCTCTAAAGGACGCGTCGCCTACTGATCTTGAATTCTTTGAATCTACTCTATTAGGGATGCAGAAGAAGATCTTTATGGACCAAGCAAGCCAGCACGAGGCATTCTTGAGCGGTGGCATGGAAGAGATCGAAAGAATGAGACTTGCTGGCGCCATCAACGATCAATCACATCTCGCTTGGAGTCGAATCGATGAAGGGCTAGCCACAGACAACCAAGCAAAAATTCGAGAAGGAAATCGAGCGTTGCTCTGGCGTGAGCAACACGATATCATCGACTCCGATTATCAGGCACTAAAAAGCCATCCAATCACGGGTCTTGCGTTCACCTATGGAATGACGGTTGCCGGATCGCCCTCGATTCCTGGGGCGGACGCTTTCAGCGAAGTATTTCCATACGAAGTGACTGTTCCTGCTCCGGTTGGACCGTTTGGTCTGTATGGGCACGTCGACACAACAATCACGTTGCCAGACGGAAATATTGCCGACTTCGACAGTCGATGGAATCTGATTGAGAAAGACACTCTTCCGGCGTACTTAGAGACGGTTGACAATGGAAGCGCCCGCGATATCGTATCGAGCGATTTTGCGGAAAGAATGAATAATAGTCGAATCGCTGAGATTCATCGCACTGGGATTATTAAGCTGGATATTCGGTCGGGTGAGATTCCGCTGGCGTCGGTGGGGTTGGAGCGTTCGTTACTTGGTCCGACGATTGGTGATCCGAGTGGTTCCGACATGTTGTTGGTTCTGGATGGTCCGACGGGACGAGAAAAGGTTTTTAGTTCGACAGCCACCGCAAGCGTCGATGAGCTTATGAGGTGTGTTGGTGTAGTGACATTCTGGCGCGTTGCGGAGACCCGTGCAGAGGCCTTTCTTGTCTTACGTGAAGGGGTTGATCAATGGGGCTTCTCGGCAGATCGTATTGAGGGGTGGCGCAAGAGTATCGATTCTGAACCTGACTCTGATGGCACAACCGTCATATCGGCGGGATTTGGTCGGGCGGGGTTGGTGAGCGAGGTAACCCTGAATTATCAGCGTCGCGGGAGGTCGGTTCTCAAGTATCAGATACATACATCGCCGGACGTTCGTAATCCTACGAATATCGCAAGCATCAAATCGACAGGCTACTTCGATAGTGCAAGCGTATTGGCGATAAGGAATGAGCGTGCTCGTCTGCGTCGCGAAGTAGGGGCTTCCTGATAAAGCGAGTGTCGGATTCGAGCGAGTAGACCCGCATAGAACGAGGTCGTTTCGAATTGCGAACGATAACGTCGGCTGTTCGCAAATAAGTTAGATGTTCGATCGGCTGGAGAACGGGATGTTGAGATCGGCTATCTACGCCATCGCTACTGTGGCCATGCTTGGGCTGTCACTTGCCGGATGTGCTCGTGAGGTCGAGGGGTCGACATGCATGAGAAGAAGGCAGAGGCCGAGGGCTTGGCCTACTCTAAGCTGGATGATGCCGGGATAGCTGAGATTCATCGCACTGGGATTATCAAGCTGGATATTCGGTCGGGTGAGATTCCGTTGGCGTCGGTGGGGTTGGAGCGTTCGTTACTTGGTCCGACGATTGGTGATCCGAGTGGTTCCGACATGTTGTTGGTTCTGGACGGTCCGACGGCGCGGGAAAAGGTCGTCAGTTCCACAGTCACCGCAAGTGTCGATGAGCTTATGAGGTGTGTCGGTGTTGTGACATTCTGGCGCGTTGCGGAGACGCGCGCGGAGGCTTTTAATATCCTGCGCGAAGGGGTCAATCAGTGGGGGTTTTCGGCAGAGCGTGTTGAGGCCTGGCGCAAGAGTATTGAGTCCGAACCCGACTCTGATGGTGACGCCGTCATTTCAAAAGGGTTCGGTCGTGCGGGGTTGGTAAGTGAAGTGACCTTGAACTATCAGCGGCGTGGAAGGTCGGTACTCAAGTATCAAATCTATGTCTCGCCGGAGTATCGAGATCCTGCCAACATTGAAAGCATTAAGGCGTCTGGCCAAGGGGATACTGCGAGTGTAGACAGGGCGCGAAACGAGATTGGGCGCGCCCGTCGTGGAGTCAAGCCAAACTAGAAGTATTTCCTGGGCGGATGGGCGGAGTTAGGTCGATGATGCGAACTGTAGGTGCGGGGCTGGTTGTCGTGCTCGCGATGATCGTCGCGGGGTGTACGCGTCAGAGTGACGGTCTGAGCATGGTCGAGAAGGAGTTCCGCGCCGAGAGTATGGCCTACTCCAGGCTGGATAAAACGGGGATCGCTGAGGTGCATCGCACTGGGATTGTCAAGCTGGATATTCGGTCGGGGGAGATTCCGCTGGCGTCAGTGGGTTTGGAGCGCGCGTTGTTGGGTGCGACGATAGGTGACCCGTCGGGCGAAGAACTGTTGCTGGTCATGGATGGCCCGTCGAGACGCGAAGCCGTGATGACTCGAACGGTCATGGCTACGGTCGAGGCCCCGACCGGGTCTGTTGGAATGGTGAGTTTTTGGCAGACTGCCGAGACAGGTTCGGCAGCGTTCGCACTCCTTCGCGAGGGCATCGCTCGTTGGGGATTTTCGCGAGAACGAGTGGAAGGTTGGATTCGCAGTATCGATGCGGAGCCGGACCCTGGCGGGAAGACCGCGATTTCTTCGGGAGTCGGTCCAGCAGGGCTCATTTGTCAGGTGAGCCTCAATTACAAGCGAATCGGGCGTTCGGTCTTGACATATGACATTTACACTTCGCCTGACTACCGCATCCCGGCGAATATCGATTCGATCAGACAAACGGGGTATATGGATTTGGGCGCGGTATCGCGGCAGCAGGCGGAAACTTCGCGTCGGGCAGCGCGGCCGGGCTGAGCACTACAGTTGGCCGCGACTGACCAGTTCGGTCGTGGTCAGCACGGCGATCGCGCTCACGGCGAGCAGGGCGACCAGCACGAACAACTGCATGATCGCCGCGGCGGTGGTCGACGCACCGCCCAGAACCATTCCCACGAAGGCGCCCGGAATGGTGACCAGACCGACCGATCGCGTCTGGTCGATCCCCGGAATCAGCGCGGTCGCCGCTGCGGGCCGGACGATCTCCATGCGCGCGTCGCGCGGCATGAAACCCAGCGAGAGCGTGGCGTCGACCTCGCCGTGTCGCGACGAGAGTTCGTCGTGGCTGTGGCGCCCGGCCAGCGAGGTCGCGATCATCGCGTTGCCGAGCATGATGCCCGCCGTCGGGATGATCGCAATGCCCTTGGCCGGCACCACGCCGAGTAGGACGACGGCACTGATGATGACCGCGGTCGGCACGGCGACCGGAAGCAGGCAGTACAGCCACATGCGCGCCGACCGGCGGCCCTCGGCGATGCGTCCGGCCGCCGTCGCCGCCGCCACGGCAGCCATGATCACGGTGAACAACGCCGAGGCCCACAGGCTGTGGATCACCACGGCGAGGACTGCCGCGAGGGCCGCCAGCTGAACGACCGCCCGTACGACCGCTGTCGCGGTATCCCGACCGTGGCCGCTGGAGGCGGCGATGTTGACGGCGATCGCGACCCCGGCGAGCACCACCATCACGACGACGAGTGCCGGCCCGATCCGAATGAGCTCATCCCCGAGGTGCTCCACCGGCCCATCTTGACAGGTGCGCGCCTTCCCGGCAGGCAGGATTCCCGCCTGGGCCGACCGGAGACGTGCGCGTGGCTATCATCTGCAACGGTGAGGCTGCGCCGCTCGTCAAGGCGGGAGAAACTCCCGACGGTTCGTCCCCATCCGGCTCAGGCGGTAGGGGAGCGGTGGATGCGCGCCCGTGACCCGGGCAGCCGGGCGCTGCGGCGACTGCCGTCGCCGGTCCAGCGTCGCGTTCGGCGGCTGCTCAACTCGGTGGTCCCGATCCTGCAGTGCGGCCTCGCCGCCGGATCGTCCTGGTGGATCGCCACCGTCGTGTTCGAGCATCCCGTCCCGTTCTTCGCGCCGATCGCGGCGATCATTTCCCTCGGTCTGTCGCTGAGCAAGCGATGGCGACGGTCGGTCGAGCTGGTCGGCGGGGTCGCCATCGGGGTGCTCATCGGGGACCTCCTAGTGCGCTACTTCGGCTCGGGCGCCTGGCAGATCGCGGTCGCGGTCCTCATCGCCATGTCACTGGCCGTGTTCGTCGACAACGGCCCGATCATCCCCATGCAGGCGGCGTCCTCGGCCGTCCTGGTCGTCGCGGTTCCGATCACCGGAGCGGGCTTCACCAGGGCGATCGATGCGCTGATCGGCGGCCTCGTCGGCGTGCTCGTCGTCGTCATCCTGCCCACCAATCCGGCCCACCGCGCGCGGCTCGACGCCGCCCGGATCCTCGCGACCATGCGCGACACCTGCACCTCGGTGGCCGCCGCGGTGCGCAGCGGCGATCAGGAGGCGATCAGCGCCGCCTACGCCGAGATCAGCGGTTTGCGCGGCGCCTTGGACGTCATGCGCGCCGATATGCGCGGCGGCCGCGAGGTCAGTGTCATCTCGCCGCTCTATTGGAGTTCGCGGTCTCGGATGGCGCGCATCGCCGCGACCGCCGAACCGATCGACGGCGCCGTGCGCAACCTTCAGGTGCTGGTCCGCCGCATCGACGGGATGGCGACCAGGGGCGAGCCGGTGCCCGAGGGCGTCGTCGACCTGATCGAGCAGCTCGGAACCGGATACGAGATGTTGCGCGCCTACATGCTCGCGCCGCCCGGCGGTGAGCCGGACGCGGCCGACGCCGCTCGCGTGCTGCGAGGGATCGTGCGGCAGGCGCGTCCGGAGCTGGTCGCCGACGAGGACGTCAGCGGGGTGTCGACGCTGGCTCAGATCCGGTCGCAGCTGGTCGACATGCAGATGATCGCCGGGCTCTCGCGAACCTCGGCGGTGGCCCAGTTGCACTTGCGGGAGTGATCCGAACCACCCTTGTATATATGCGTAACTACGCATAGGTTTAGCGGCATGGGGCACTCACACGACCATTCGCACGCCGGGGAGATCAGCGGCCACCGCCGTCTGTGGCCGATGGTGCTGTCGGTCGTTCTCATCGGCAGCTTCTTCGTCGTCGAGCTGGTCACCGGCATTCTCGCCAACTCGCTCGCCCTGATCGCCGACGCCGGGCACATGGCCACCGACCTGGTCGCGCTGCTGATGGGGCTGTCCGCGCTGCTCCTCGCGCGCCACGGCTCCTTGACCGCCCGACGTTCGTTCGGCTGGCATCGCGCCGAGGTGTTCAGCGCGATCGTGAACGCCGTCCTGCTGATCGGCGTCGGTGCGTTCGTGCTGTACGAGGCCATTGAACGCATCGGCTCTGATCCGCAGGTCCCGGGCTGGACGCTCATCATCGTCGCGCTGCTCGGCCTGGCGGTGAACGTCGTCGTCATGGTCCTGCTCCGCGCGGACGCCAAGGCGTCGATCGCCGTGCGCGGCGCCTACCTGGAGGTCCTCGCCGACGCCGTCGGCAGCGTCGGCGTCCTCGTCGCCGGGGTGTTCGCGTTGATCACCGGATCGGGCTACGCGGACATCGTCGTCGCCGTGCTGATCGCCCTGTGGGTGGTTCCGCGCGCGATCAGGCTGGCGGCCGACGCGCTGCGCATCCTCAACCAGCAGGCGCCCAACCACATCGACGTCGAGGCCGTGGAGACGCAGCTGGCCGCCATCAACGGGGTCATCGACGTGCACGATCTGCACGTCTGGACGCTGACCACCGGCATGGACGTGGCAACCGTGCACGTGACGAGTTCCGACGACGGTGCGCGCGTGCTCGCGCAGGCGCAGGAGATTCTCGCCGCCCACGGACTCGAACACGCCACCGTGCAGGTGGAGTCCACCGGTGGCGACGGCTGCCGCGACTCCGAACTCAGCTGGTAGGACGGACCAGCAGCCACGGGAGGTGGTGCGGGTAGAACGTCGACCGCGGTACCGCGCGCGGCGTCAGCACCCCCTCGCGCTCCACGAACACCGCGGGGCCGCCGGTTTGGACGGCGCGGCCGGCGATCCAGCGGCGCGCCAGCCCGCTGCGGGCGACGCGAGCGCGCACACCCTGCCCGTGCGGTTCGATCTCGACCGCCCGCACCTCGCCGTCGAAGAGCCGGTGATCGTCCAGGTAGCTCTCGCCGAGCAGCCGCCCGCCGTCGGCCCCGACGTGGCGGGCCCGCCCGACGAGCACCGACGCCGCGTCGTCGCGGATCAGCGTCCGTTCGCGCGCCTGGCCGGTTCGTGCGAGATCGCAAGCGGCCGCACCGACCGGAAGGCGGTGGATGCGGGTCGCCGGCGTCGCCCGCTCGGCCACGTAGGCGACCTCGACCTCGAGCCGCTCGAGCACCATGAGCCGCGCGAGCACAGCGGCCAGGAAGGTGTCCGGCTCGCGGCAATCCCGCGAATCGACTGTCAGGCGCGTCGCGCCGGCCAGCGCGTCGTCGACGAGCGGTTTGACCGCCGAACGGACTTCGAGCAGGGTCCAATCGGTCAATTCCGGCGAGGTCAGAACGGCTGTGGTCACGGCGAATAGCGTAGTAGCGCCCCGGAGGCAGTAGGGTTGGGCGGGATTGGCTGGCGAATAAGGAGTCTGACGGATGCCTGCGATCGTGCTGATCGGAGCCCAGTGGGGCGACGAGGGCAAAGGTAAAGCGACCGACCTGCTCGGCGGGAAACTGCAGTGGGTGGTGCGCTACCAGGGGGGCAACAACGCCGGGCACACCGTCGTGTTGCCGGGTGGGGACACCTTCGCCCTGCATCTGATCCCCTCGGGGATCCTCACACCGGGCGTGCGCAACGTGATCGGCAACGGCGTCGTCGTCGACCCCGGCGTCCTGCTCACCGAACTGGACGGGCTGGAGCGGCGCGACGTCGACACCTCGAACCTGCTGGTTTCGGCCGATGCTCACCTCCTGATGCCGTACCACGTGGCCATCGACAAGGTCACCGAGCGCTTCCTCGGCAATGCGAAGATCGGCACCACCGGGCGCGGTATCGGACCGTGCTATCAGGACAAGATCGCGCGCGTCGGGGTCCGTGCCGCCGATGTCCTCGACGAGAAGCTGCTCGCCGAGAAGGTCGAGGCCGCGCTGGAGATCAAGAACCAGATCCTCACCAAGATCTACAACCGCAAAGCCCTCGAGCCCGAGGCCGTCACCGAGGAAGTCCTGGGCCTCGCCGAAGGGTTCAAGGGCCGGATCGCCGACACGCGTCTGCTGCTGAACCAGGCGCTCGAGCGCGGCGAGACGATCCTGCTGGAGGGTTCGCAGGGCACGTTGCTCGACGTGGACCACGGCACCTACCCGTACGTCACTTCCTCCAACCCGACCGCGGGCGGCGCCGCCGTCGGCTCGGGCATCGGCCCCAACCGCATCACGACGGTGCTGGGCATCCTCAAGGCGTACACGACCCGCGTCGGCTCCGGTCCGTTCCCGACGGAACTCTTCGACGAGGCCGGCGAGTACCTGGCCAAGACCGGCGGCGAGGTCGGCGTGACCACCGGGCGGGCCCGCCGCTGCGGCTGGTTCGACGTGGTGATCGCGCGTTACGCCACCCGGGTCAACGGCATCACCGACTACTTCCTGACCAAGCTCGACGTGCTGTCCGGCCTCGACGAGGTGCCGATCTGCGTCGCCTACGAAGTCGACGGCAAGCGCTTCGACGAGATGCCGATGACGCAGTCCGACTTTCACCGCGCCACACCGGTCTACGAGACGATGCCGGGGTGGTGGGAGGACATCTCCGCGGCGCGCACGTTTGACGAACTGCCCGCGAACGCCCAGAACTACGTGCTACGACTCGAAGAACTGTCCGGTGCGCACATCTCGTGCATCGGGGTCGGACCCGGACGCGACGAGACCATCGTCCGGCGCGAGATCGCCTGAGGCCACGGCCGACCACGACTGAAGGAGACGCGGGCATGCCGATTCGATCGACCGCTCGCGACTACGGTTCAGTGCTGCTCGGTTCGTCGACCGATAGTCAGCTGCATAAGCGAATCCGCACCCAGACGTTGCTCACCACGGCGATCGTCATGGCCAACGTCATCGGCATTGCCGCGGCAGTCGTCCTCGCAACCGTCGGGATCCCGGTGCCGTCGGTGTTCCGATCCGAGCTATGGTGGGTCAACTTCCTCGTCGTTCCCATCTACATCGCCTGTGCGTTGGTCGTCGGTGTGGGGTGGGGGACCTACTCCACCGTGCGGGACCTGCGCTGGGCCATCCGGGGAGACAAGGCCACGGCCCTTGACGCGAAACGGGCCAGGCGCGCGCCCTGGCGCCTGGTGGCGATGCAGAGCACGCTGTGGGCGGGGGGCACCGCGTTGCTGACCCCCTTGTACGGAATAGCCGACCCCCAGCTCATCCCCAAGATCTTGTTCATCGTCGGCTTCAGCGGCACGGTGGTCGTGGCCATCTCGTCGATGCTGATCGAATTCATCCTGCGCCCGGCCGAAGCCGAGCTGCTCGCCGCCGGATTCACCACCGGCCGCCGAATGCGTCTGCGGGGCCGTGCCATCGCGGCGTGGCTGGTCGGGTCCGGCGTTCCGATCATCGGCATTCTGCTGGTGGGGCTGTTCACGGTGATCTTCGGCAACATGCGCAAACAGGATCTCGTGGTGTCGGTCTGGGTGATCGGCGGTGTCGCGCTGTTCACCGGCCTGCTGTTGACCGTGCTGTCGACGACCAGCGTCGTCGGGCCGGTGCGGTCGGTGCAGGAGGGCATGCGCCGGGTCCGGGCGGGGGACACCGACGTCGACGTCCTCGTCTACGACGGGTCCGAACTCGGCGACCTGCAGATCGGTTTCAACACCATGGTCCGCGGCTTGCGCGAGCGCGAACGCATCCGCGACCTGTTCGGCCGCCACGTCGGCCAGGAGGTGGCCGACGCCGCGCTGCGCCACGACCCCGAACTCGGCGGCAGCGAGCAGGTGGTCGCGACGATGTTCATCGACGTGATCGGCTCGACGACATTGGCCGCCACGCGCACGCCGACCGAGACGGTCAGCATCCTCAACCGCTTCTTCGGCGTCATCGTCGACGCGGTCGAGGAGCACCAGGGCCTGGTCAACAAATTCGAGGGCGACGCGGTGCTGGCCATCTTCGGTGCGCCCATGCACCTTCCCGACCCGGCCGGAGCCGCGCTCGCGACGGCCCGGGCGATCGCCGAGGCGCTGCCCGTCGAGGTGCCCGAACTCGACGCGGGCATCGGGGTCGGCTTCGGGCCGGCCGTGGCCGGCAACGTCGGCGCCATCGAGCGCTTCGAGTACACCGTGATCGGCGATCCGGTCAACGAGAGCGCCCGGCTCTCCGAGTTGGCCAAACGCGACCCGCGGCGGCCGTTGGCCTCGGAGGTCGCCGTGTCGGCCGCCAGTCCGGCCGAAGCCGCCCACTGGGAGACCCTCGACGCCGAGGTGCTGCGCGGGCGCACCGAGCCGACGGTCGTGTGCGCGGCCCGCGTGTGACCTGAGACGGCCCGAAAGCCCTGGCCGGACGGCTGTGGTCGTGGTGAGGGCCGTGATGCCAGATCGGGCACCGGCGATCGCCGCGAGGCAAGTAGGATCGTGGCTTATGACTAGCGATTCCACCGCCGCGGCGCCGGCCGTGCTGGGCACCCCGTTGACTGATTCGGCCGTCCGGGTCCTGTTGCTCGGTGCCGGCGAGTTAGGCAAAGAGGTCACGATCGCCTTCCAGCGGTTCGGCGTGGAAGTGATTGCCGTGGACCGCTATCCGGACGCACCGGGACATCAGGTGGCCCATCACGCCGAGGTCATCGACATGACCGACCCGGCAGCCGTCACCGCCGTCGTCGAGAAGTACCGACCGGACTTCGTCGTCCCCGAGATCGAAGCGATCGCCACCGAGGCCCTCGGCGAGATCGAGGCGCGGGGCATCGCACAGGTCATCCCGTCGGCGTTCGGCGTGACGGCGACGCTGGACCGTGAGCGGGTGCGCCGCTTCGCGGACGAGGAACTCGGGATCCCCGTTCCGCCATACCTTTTCGCCAACTCGGTCGATGAGCTGCGCGCAGCGGCCGCCAGCGTCGGCTATCCGTGCGTGGTCAAGCCGATCATGTCGTCGTCGGGCAAGGGGCAAACGATCCTCACCGGCCCCGACGACGTCGACACCGCGTGGGAGAACGCGACCACGAAGGCGCGGGTCGCCAACAAGCGGGTCATCGTCGAGGGGTTCATCGACTTCGACTACGAGGTGACGCTGCTGACCGTCCGCTCGATCGATCCGCGCACCGGCGGTATCGTCACCCAGTTCTGCGCACCGATCGGTCACCGTCAGGTCGACGGCGACTACGTGGAGAGCTGGCAGCCCCAGCCGATGGAGTCGTTCGCCATGGCATCGGCGACGTCGATCGCGGCCCGCATCACCGGCGCGCTGGCCGACGGTCAGGAACTCGGTGGGCGCGGGGTGTTCGGCGTCGAGCTCTTCGTGAAGGGCGACGACGTCTACTTCTCCGAGGTCAGCCCGCGTCCGCACGACACCGGTCTGGTCACGATGGCCAGCCAGCGGCTCTCCGAGTTCGAGATGCACGCGCGGGCCATTCTCGGTCTTCCCGTCGAAGTGACGCTGGCGTCCCCAGGAGCGTCGGCGGTCATTTACGGCGGGCTCGACGAGGAGGGGGTCGGATTCGCCAACGTCGCCGATGCGCTGGCGGTGCCGGAGACGAGTATCCGGCTGTTCGGCAAGCCCAACTCGACCGCGCGGCGTCGGATGGGCGTCGTAACCGCCACCGCCGACGACGTCGCGAGCGCGCGGCACCGAGCGGGCGAAGCAGCTTCCCGCGTCCGGGTCGTGTCCACCGCGAACAGCGACGCGGCCACCGTGCAGATCCCGCAGCCGGCGTCGAAGTAGCGCTCGATGCCGTTTTGGGGTGAGGCCCTCGTCGGTCTCGTCATCGTCGTCGGGCTGCTCGGCATCATCTTCCCGGTGCTGCCCGGCGGCATTCTCGTCGGACTCGCGATCGGCGTCTGGGCGTTCGTCGTCGGGGGGTGGGCGTGGGCGTTCTTCACCGCGGCCGTCCTGATCATCGCCGTCGCCGAGATCGTCAAGTACTACGTCGCCGGCCGGACGCTCAAGGCGGCCGGGGTGCCGAACCGGACCGTGGTCGTCGGCGCGATCGTCGGCATCATCGGTTTCTTCGTTGTGCCGTTCGTCGGATTGATCCTGGGTTTCGTCGTCGGCGCGATGGTCAGCGAACTGGTGCGCGGCTGGAGCGTCGAGCAGGCCTGGCGCGGCGCCTGGGCGGCGCTGAAGGCCGCCGGGGCCAGCATCCTGGTGGAGCTGGCCGGCGCCCTCACCGCGACGGCGATCTGGCTGGTCGGGGCCTTCGCCTTCTAGTCTGCGATACGTGCCTAGCTGCCGTAGAGCTCGTCGATCTCCGCCTCGTGCTGGGCGAGCACGACGGCGCGCTTCAGCGACAGCTTCGGCGTCAGTTCGCCCGTCTCCTGGGTCCAGTCCCCGTCGAGAATGCGAAACTTTTTGATCTGCTCGGCCTGTGACACCTGGGCGTTGGCCTCGTCGACGGCCTCCTGAATCTCGGCGACGAGCCGGGGGTCGGTGCGTGCATCGGCGGCGTTGTTGCGCTGCGCCCAACCCTGGAGCGCCTCCCCGTCGAGCGTGACGAGAGCGGCGATGTAAGGGCGTGCGTCGCCGACGACCATGCATTGGCTGATCAGCGGGTGAGCCCGCAGCCGGTCTTCGAGCTGTGCGGGGGAGACGTTCTTGCCCGCGGCTGTCACGATGATCTCTTTCTTGCGGCCGGTCACGTAGACGAAGCCGTCGTCGATGCGGCCGAGATCGCCCGTGCGGAACCAGCCGTCGGCGAATGCTTCCGCGGTGGCCTCGTCGTTGCGCCAATAGCCCGAGAAGACGACGGGGCCGGTGACCAGCAGCTCGCCGTCGGGCGCGACTCGAACTTCGTGCCCCGTCAGGGCGCGTCCGACGCTGCCCACCCGGTGAGCAGTGGGAGTGTTGACCGTGATCGCGGCCGTCGTCTCGGTCAGACCCCACCCCTCGTACACGGGAACGCCGGCACCGCGGAAGAAGTGGCCCAGCCGCTCGCCGAGCGGACCGCCGCCCGAGACAGCTGCGACGCACCGGCCGCCGAGCGCGGCCCGCAGCTTGCCGTATACGAGACGATCGAACAGTGCGTGTCGGGTGCGCAGCGGAAGCGACGCACCGTCGTCGTCGAGTGCCCGGCTGTAAGCGATGGCGGTCGCGGCCGCAGACCGGAAGATCGCACCTTTGAGCGCGCCGGCGTCGGCGGCACGCTGGGCAGCACCGTTGTAGACCTTCTCGAAGACTCGCGGCACCGACAGGATGAAGTCGGGCCGGAACTCGGCGAACTGCTCCGGCAGTGTCGTCCAGTCGGCCGTGTGGGCGACTGTCACGCCGGCGTCGAAGGCACCGACGGAGATGGCGCGGGCGAAGACATGGGCCAGCGGCAGGAACATCAATGTGCGCCGTCCGGGTGCCAGCAGGTCGCCAAGGGCCGCGCGGGTGGCCTGCGACTCGGCGTCGAGGTTGGCGTGCGTCAAGGTCACGCCCTTGGGGCGTCCCGTGGTGCCGGAGGTGTAGATCAGAGTGGCCACCGACGTGTCGTCGATTCCGCGACTCGTCAGCTCGCTGTCGTCGACCGATGTGCCGCGGCTGATGAGTTCGTCGATCGCGCCGTCGTCGATGCGAATCAGCTCCCGCAGGTCGCAGCCGGATTCGCGGACGACCTTCTCGTGCCGCTGCGCCTCGGCGATCAGCAACTGCGTGCCCGAATCCTCGACGATCCAGGACACTTGTGCCGGCGCGGAGGATTCGTAGATGGCCACTGTCGCGGCCCCGGCCGCCCAGATGGCGTAGTCGAGCAGGACCCATTCGTAGCGGGTTGAACTCATCACCGCGACGCGGTCGCCCGGAGCGACACCGGAGGCGACGAGACCTTTGGCGACCGCTCGGACCTGCTGGGCGAATTCGGCCGCCGTGATCGGAGTCCATCCCGAGGACGACGGTACGAGGAACGGGACGAACTGTGGATTCTCGACTTCGAACCGGAAGACCGACTGGATGCTCATAGCGCTCCTAACTAGAGATAGTTTCTAGAAATATTCCCTAGAAAATGGTTCGCGTCAACGCTGGCATGATGAACGGGCGAGCAGACAAGGAGAACCCGTCATCGCCACCCAGGCCCGTGGACAGGAAACCGAGCGCCGCCTTCTCGACGGCGCGCTGGACGTCTATGCCCGACACGGCTCGGAGGGCTTTACGCTGACCGCCGTCACAGACACCAGTGGCGTCAGCGTCGGCAGTCTCTACCATCACTTCGGTAGCTTCTCCGGCCTGGCGGCCGCCCTCTACAGCCAATGCATGGGAGACCTGCTCGATGCCCTGCTGGAAGCGCTTTCCCGTACCGACGATCCCCGCGAGGGCGTGCGGGCCGTCTGCGGCGCCTACCTGGGATGGGTGGGCGCGCACCGCAGCCGGGCTCACTTCATTCTGGCCTCGCCGCAATCGGTACTGGCTGAACGTGCCGTCGAGATCGCCGAAGCCAAGCGACCGAAGATCGAGGCGATGGGTGAGTGGGTGCGACCGCATATCGAAGCCGGACGTCTCCTGCCGCTGCCGCCGATGCTGCTGGAGATGCTGTTGATCGGACCGCTTGCCGAGACCAGCCGGCGCTGGCTGGCGGGCGTGCCCGGAATCAGTCTCGACGAGGCGGCCGAGATACTGCCCGAACGGATCTGGCAGGCCTTGCGCGCCTGACCGTCACGGCAGCCGGCCGTAGCCGACGAGCCCGGTGATTTCGCCCCGGTCGAATCGGTTGACGCTGATCGAGGTCGGTGGTTCGTTGCCGCCGACGGTGGTCACCTCGTCGCCGTCGATCCCTACGACGATGTTCGTGTGCTGCCCGAAACGGCTCGTCGGGGCGTAGAGGACCGTGTCGCCGATGCGCGGCCGATACGCCGGACCGGCGAAGCGGCCGACCGAGCGGTAGTAGTCGGTCAGGGTCGCGACCCCGGGAATGCGCCACGACCCGGAATTCGGATTGCTCAGCACCACGCCCGCCTCGCGCATCGTCCAGCTGACGAAGTCGGCGCACCACGGCTCGGTGACGCCCTCGGCATAGTGCTCGCCGGGACGCGGATGGTCGTACTGCTGCCTCAGCACGGCGATGACCCGGCGCTGCACCGGGGTCAGCGCTGCATCGTCGACGAGCGGGAAGGGAGCGCGGATTCCGGCCTTTCCCAACCACCCGACCGCGTTTCCGGCGGACATACGGCCGCAATGCCGGATTTGGGGCGGTTTCCACCCCGCCGATGCTACCGACATGCCTGGGCGACACCTGTGAGATCCCTGATCATGGCCTGATTCGAGTAATCCTCGGGCGAGTCGGCCCGAAATAGTCGATGTCGGCCGCACCTGCGGTCGTGTTACCGACTAGGAGGCAATGAAGCCATGCGAAGCAACAAGGCGAACTTGCGCCGAGGATTGATCGCCGCTGCCACCGCCGTCACCATGGCGGCCGCGGGAGCCACTGCTGCCGGACCCGCTCTCGCTGCGAGTCCGGGTGAATTGGAGATTCGCGGGGGGATCGAGTGTCACTTCGGTAAGCGGGGCGACCCGTGGACCAACCTGTGGTACCAGGTCCGGTGGATGACCGTGGTCAACGTCGGGGGAACCACGATGCGAAACGTGACCCTGCAGGAGATCAACGGACCGAGCGTGTTCGTCCGCGAGATCAAGCCCGGCCAGTCCATGTCGAAGTGGAACCCGCGCACCAAGCGGTGGCAGCGGCCCATCGAGTCGCGATGGACCGGATGTATCCCCACCTCGATCAGCGGTTACACGTGGGGTGACACCTACGAGAACCTGGGCAACAACTTCGGCTACTGGAGCACCAACATCGATCGCCGGGCGCGGCCCTGACCGGCAAACCCAGCAGAACGAGACAAACCCAGCACCTACAAGGTGCTGGGTTTGTCCGTAACTGCGGGTATGCGGCGCGCTAGACCTTGCGGACCTTGTCCGGCTCGGAGGCGGCGAGCATCTCCTCGCGCTCCACGACCTTCACTCGCTCGCGACCCTCGGCCGCACCGAGGGACCGCTCGTGCTCGTCGAGGCGGTACCAGCCGTCCCACGTCGTGAACGGAATACTGCGCTCCTCCAGCAGGGAGATGATCGCGTCCTCGGCCGGCTCTTCGGGGGATCCGAGGTGGTCGTTCTTCATGTCCTCGACGATGCATTCGACGGTCTCGTTGGCATCGCCCTTGGTGTGGCCGATGAGGCCGACGGGCCCGCGCTTGACCCAGCCGGTCGTGTACAGGCCCGGGAGGTGGGAACCGTCGTCGAAGATCCGGCCGGCCTCGTTGGGGATGACACCCGCGGCGTGGTCGAACGGGATCTCGGGCAGGTTGTCGGAGAGGTAGCCGACGGCGCGGTAGATCGCGGTGACGTCCCAGTCGGTGGTCCGGCCGGTCGGCTGCACGTTGCCGGTGCCGTCGAGTTCGGTGCGCTCGGTGCGCAGGCCGACGACCTTGCCGTCCTCGCCGAGGATTTCGACCGGGTTCTCGAAGAAGTGCAGGAACAGCTTGTGGATCGCGCCCTGCTTCGGCTCGCGGATCGCGTAGTTCTCGATGATCGTCGCGACCTGGTCGGTGATCTTGCTGCTGCGCCGCGCGACCGCCGATCCCTCGTCGTATTCGATGTCCTCGGGATTGACGACGACCTCGATGTTCGGCGAGTGGTCGAGCTCCTTGAGTTCGAGCGGGGTGAACTTCGCCTGGGCCGGACCGCGCCGGCCGAAGACGTGGACCTCGACGGCCTTGTTGGCCTTGAGACCCTCGTAGACGTTCGCCGGAATCTCGGTGGGCAGAAGCTCGTCGCCGGTCTTGGCGAGCACGCGCGCGACATCCAGGGCGACGTTGCCGACGCCGATGACGGCGACCTTTTCCTCCTCCAGCGGCCAGGTGCGCGGGAAGTCCGGGTGACCGTCGTACCAGGCGACGAACTGCGCCGCGCCGTAGCTGCGCTCCAGGTCGACGCCGGGGATGTTGAGACCGCGGTCGTCGGTGGCGCCGGTGGAGAAGATCACCGCGTCGTAGTGGCGCTTGAGGTCGGTCAGCGTGACGTCGGTGCCGTAGTCGATGTTGCCCAGCAGCCGGACCTGCGGCTTGTCGAGCACCTTGTGCAGTGCGGTGATGATGCCCTTGATTCGCGGGTGGTCGGGTGCCACTCCGTAGCGGATCAGCCCGAACGGTGCGGGCATGCGCTCGTACAGGTCGATGCTGACGCCGCGTTCGGCCAGATCGTCGTGCTTCATCAGGGCGTCGGCGGCGTAGATGCCGGCCGGTCCTGCACCGACGATGGCGACACGCAACGCGCGGGTTTCTGAGCTCATAGCTACTACGGTAAGTGGTCGAGGGCGACTGCCAAAATGGAGGTCGCCGCCGACAGTGAGGTTTGCCTCACTTCGCGGTTGACCTGCGCATCCATATACTGGATCGTTGTGGCAGATTCCCGCGACGATGACTTGGGCCAATCGCCGGACGACGGCGACTCCCGCGGTAAGCCCACACGAGGGCCGATAATCGCGGCGCTCGTCATCGTCGTGATTTTACTCAGCGTGATTCTAATCCCGCAGTTCGTGAACCCGGTCGACGAGCGAGGCGGCGACGACACCGGTGTGCGGCTGGCCATCAACGACCACTACACCGCGCGCAACGCGCTGAACTACGAGGCCTTCGCTGCCGCGACCTGTTCGGCCAAGACCCCGCAGCGCGACGAGTTCCTGACCGTCAACCGGCGCTCTCGCGACGAGCACGGGCCGATCAAGATCCCGGAGATCTCCGCCGTCGCGGTGAACGGAGACCGGGCCAGCGCCACCGTGCACTGGCATTACGAAGGCAAAGACGAAGCCAGGCAAACGGCGCCGACCAGCTTGGTCCGCCAGGACGACCGATGGAAGGTGTGCTGATGAGCTACGCCGGTGATGTGACCCCCAAGCAAGCCTGGGAGCTGCTGGAGAACGACGAGAAGGCCGTGCTCGTCGACTGCCGCACCCGGGCCGAATGGAACTTCGTCGGAGTTCCCGACCTGGAGATCCTCGGCAAGCGGACCGTCTTCGTCGAGTGGACGACCTTTCCCGACGGGCAGCGGAACCCGCGATTCGAGCAGGAACTGCGCGACGCCGGCATCGCCGACGACAACGAGGTGCTGTTCATCTGCCGATCGGGGCACCGGTCGATCGGGGCCGCCGAGGCGGCGACCGCGGCCGGCATCGCCAAGGCGTACAACGTCGTCGACGGATTCGAGGGGGCACTCGACGAGAACGACCACCGGGGATCATCGGGATGGCGGGCGCTCAACCTGCCGTGGCGGCAGTCGTGATACCGCGGCGAGCGGTCGAGTGAGGAGCGAATGGTGAACGACATTTTCGGCCAGCTGCCCGACGGCGTCGGCCCCGACACGATCGCCGTGCAGGGAGGTGTCGCCCGTTCGGCGTTCCAGGAGACATCGGAGGGGCTCTACCTCACCAGCGGCTATGTCTACGACACGGCCGAAGCGGCCGAGCGGGCTTTCAACGGCGAGGAGCCGCGCTTCGTCTACTCGCGGTTCGGCAATCCGACGGTCGCGATGTTCCAGGAACGTCTGCGCTTGCTCGACGGCGCGCAGGCATGCTTCGGCACGGCCAGCGGAATGGCCGCCGTGTTCGTGGCGCTCGGTGCGCTGCTGAAGGCCGGTGACCGGCTCGTCGCCGCCCGCAGTCTGTTCGGCTCCTGCTTCGTGGTCTGCAACGAGATCCTGCCCCGATGGGGCATCGAGACCGTCTTCGTCGACGGAGAGGATCTCCAGCAGTGGGAGGAGGCCCTCGCGGTCCCGACCGCCGCCGTGTTCTTCGAGACGCCGGCCAATCCGATGCAGACCCTGGTCGACGTGCGGGCGGTCTGCGACCTCGCGCACGCCGCCGGAGCCAAGGTCGTGTTGGACAACGTGTTCGCGACTCCGCTGCTGCAGCGCGGATTCGACCTCGGCGCCGACGTCGTCGTCTACTCGGCGACCAAGCACATCGACGGCCAGGGCCGGGTCATGGGCGGGGCCATCCTCGGCGACGAGGAGTACATCTCCGGTCCGGTGCAAACGCTGATGCGTCACACCGGCCCCGCGATGAGTCCGTTCAACGCGTGGACCTTGCTCAAGGGTTTGGAGACGATGCGGCTGCGCTTGGACGCGTCGGTCGGCTCGGCGTTGACGGTCGCGGAGTTCCTCGATGCCGATCAGCGGATCTCGTGGACCAAGTACCCCTTCCTGCCGTCACACCCGCAGTACGACCTGGCGCGCAAACAGATGGCCGGCGGCGGGACCGTGGTGACCTTCGAGATCGCCGACCGCGACGGGGCGAGCGGCAAGGAACGGGTCTTCGAGGTGCTGAACAAGCTGCGTGTCGCGAAGATCTCCAACAACCTGGGCGACTCGAAAACCCTCATCACGCACCCGGCGACGACGACGCACCGCGCGATGGGTCCGGAGGGCCGCCAGGCGGTGGGCATCACCGACTCGGTCGTCCGCATCTCGGTGGGCCTGGAGAACACCGAGGACCTGATCGCCGATCTGGATCGCGCACTGGGCTGACCGGCCACGCCCTCGTCCCGCACTTCCAACACAGCGCAACAGGGTCCAACACGAATCCGTGTTGGACCATGTTGCGCGCTGTTGGAAGTGCGTGCGAGCTAGCCGGCGATCGCCGGATCGGCACCCAAAGCGCGCAGCGCGGTGCCGAATTTGGCGGTCGTCTCGGCCAGTTCGGCCGCCGGATCGGAGTCGGCGACGAGTCCGCCGCCGGCCCACGCGGTGACGCGGCGACGGTCGGCGGAGAGTTCGACGCAGCGAATCGCGACCACCCAGTCGCCGTCGCCGGACGCGTCGGACCATCCGACGGCGCCCCCGTAGAAGCCCCGATCGCCCTCGTAGTCCGCGATCAGCTCGGCGGCGAGCGCAGGCGGTGTGCCGCCCAGTGCCGGGGTCGGCGACAGGGCGAGAGCGAGATCCAGCGACGTGGTGGCCGGATCGTCGAGCGTGGCGGTGATCGGGGTCGCGAGGTGCCACAGTTCCCCGGTCGACAGCAGCGTCGGCTCGGTGGGGGCATCCACCGCCGAACACATCGCGCCGAGCCGTTCGCGGAGGAAGTCGACGACGAAGGCGTGCTCGGCGCGGTCCTTGACCGAGTCCCGCAGAGTCGCGGCGCGCTCGGAATCGACAAGCGGATCCGCGGAGCGCGGCATGGTTCCCGCGTACGGCCGGCACAGCACCTCGCGACCCCGGCGGCGCACCAGGAGTTCCGGGGAGGCGCCGACGATCCATCGTCCGGTGTGGGGCTCGCCCGCCGCGTCGAGCGCGACGGCGAACGCGTTGTGGGCGGCGTTTCCGCTCGAGAAGGCCCCGGCGAGGGCCCGGGGGTCGACCGGTTCGTCGACGGCGAGTTCCAGCGCCCGCGCCAACACCACCTTGGCCACTTCGCCCGCACGGATTCGCTCGACGATCTCGGCGACTCTGCGCATGTGCTCGGCGGGTTCGGGGCGCCGCGCCAGCACCGTCACGTCGTGCCGTTGCGGCCAGACCGGCCGCAGTGGGTTGTGATCGACCAGCAGCTCCTCGGGCTCCCACAGCGCGGGGCGGTCATCCAGATCGAACGGCAGCGCGCCGACGATGCCGCGGATCTGGCCGTCGCGCAATGCCGCCGCGGCCGCCGCGGCGGCCGCGGCGGCCGCGAAAGACCGCGCCGCCCCGATACCGCGCACGGAGCCGGGACGGCCGGAAAGCAGGAAGGTCGGTTCGGGTGTTCCCACTCGCCAACCGTATCGCCGGGCGTTATCCGGGTGACGGACCCCACCGGTTTCGCGACGTAGTGTCTGCCGGGTGGATCTGCGCAGGGACGGGAGCGGTGTGTGACCGGGCAAGAGAGTACGACGGCTATCCGGACCGCTCCGTGGTCCCCGGCGGAAGGGGAGCAGGCCGAGGCCGCAGCGCTCGGTGCGGCCGAAGCAGTCCGCTTCGCCGCGTACTGGAATGCCCCCGATCTTCCTGTCGCTCCCTCGGCCTCCGCCGAATCCGCGGTCCGGTCCGCCGAACGCATGCGCATCAGGCAACTTCTGGGCGGAGCCGTCCACCGCGAGACCTGGGTGGAATCCGTCGACGGATATCTCCACCGACGATGCGTCGACGCGACGGCCGGCGGGCGTGCGCTCGATATCCGGGAATCAATACTTCGCGGCGGAGCCGGCCGGGGGATCGACATCGACGAGTGGCTCTCGGCGATCGCCTCCGCGCGCACCGAACGCGGCTGGTCCGCCGAACAAGCATCCGCGGTGTGCGACGCGGCTGCCAAGGCGTTTCACGTCGAGCGCCAGCTCGTCGCCGAGGGACTGCTGCCCGAAGGCGGACGGATCAGGACCTACGCGGCCCACGACATCGCCGTCGCGGTGCACTTGGCGCACGCGGGCGCCAGACTGGGATTCGCCGACGAGGAGCTGGTCGCCGCGATCCTCGAATCGGCACGGATGAACGCCGCGGCGGTCTTCGCCGATTGGGAGCAGTTCGCGGCCAGCTGGGTCGCCGCGCAGTCCGCCCTGTACGGCAGCTATCCGTGCGACGACGTGTGGCGCGACGCCGTCGAGATCGCCGGTGCGCTCCTCGCCCGGCCCACCAGCCCCTGGGTGACCGTGCCCTTTCCCGGCGCAGACGCCAGGGTGAGTGCTGACGGTGATGCGCATAGCGCCGACGGTGACGCGGATGGCGTCGATGAGATCCGGGCGTCGCCCGTCGACGATGCGGCGCACGGCGGCCACGAATGGGTACGACCGGTCACCGGCGAGCAGCGCGCCGAGCGGGCCCTGCTGGCCGAGCGCGCCGGGCATGCGATCCCGGTGGACCCCGGCGGACCGCTCTACGGTGGACTCGCGCAGGGGCTGGCACTCGGGGCGTTCGATGCCTACGCGGCCGGAGCGCCGTGGAATTCACTGCGGGAGAGCGGGGCGCCGGACCACGCGGTGCTGACCGGCCTGGACCGGGAATGGGGGATCCGCTCCGGCGAGGACTGGTTCGCCACGGCGGCGTCGACGATCGGCTTGCGGGAGTTCACCGACGCCGACGAGCAACTGGCCCGTACCCGCGTCGACGACGATCTGCGCAGGGTGGGGCTGTTGCCGCCGGGCGGGCGCGTCGACACTCTCGCGGGGTACTCGCTCGCCTGGTCGGTCCGGCTGGCCCGGCTCGGCGCGCAGGCCGGTCTCGGCGATCCCGACGAGGCGGCACAGATGATGCTGGCGGCGCGAGACACGGCCGCCCGAGTCTTCGCGTCGTGGACCGAATTCGCGTGCTCGGTGCTCGCCGGGAAGCTCGTCTACGAAGACGTCGACCGCGACGACCTGCTCGGCGGAGCCGCCACGCTACTCACCCGCGACCACAGTCCGTGGCGGGCACTGCCGTTCCCGATCTCCGATCAGGCCGGCCGACGATGACGAAGCACGGACGGAATTCGGCATCTGTGCGCAACGCGGAGGCGGCCGCGGTCGGCGCGTGGAGTCAGTGCCCCTCGGTCTTGAGGCGCTCGACGGCCTCGTCGAGCACCTGCTGAGCCTGCTCGCGGCCGACCCAGCCACCGGGCTGCACTTCCTTGCCCGGCTCGAGGTCCTTGTAGTGCTCGAAGAAGTGGCTGATCGCCTTCACCTCGAAGTCGCTGACGTCGCCGATATCCTGGATGTGGTCCCAGCGGACGTCGTCGGCGGGAACGCAGAGCAGCTTGTCGTCGCCGCCGGCCTCGTCGGTCATCGTGTACATGCCGACGACGCGGGCCTTGACGGTGCAACCGGGAAAAACGGATTCGGGCAGCAGCACCAGCGCGTCCAGCGGATCGCCGTCCTCGCCCAGCGTGTGGTCGACGTAGCCGTAGTCGGCGGGGTAGCCCATCGCGGTGTAGAGGTACCGGTCGAGGAAGACGCGACCGGTCTCATGGTCGACCTCGTACTTGTTGCGGCTCCCCTTGGGGATCTCGATGATGACGTCGACGGCCACGGTTGTTCCTCTCGTTGGTCGGCTCAAAACCGGTTCAACGATACTGTTTATCCCTAGCGGGTCCGCAACGGACTCGGGAACTGACGCGGAGGTAGTGGTGAGCGGCACGAGCAAGCGGGGCGGCGCGCTGCGGGCGACCCTGGGCGGGGTGCTGGTCGTAGCCCTGCTCGGCGGCGGCGGGGTGGTCGCCGGCCGGACGCTGATGGCCGGTGACAAAGTTCCCGACGGCACGCCGCCGCGCCCGGAATTGATCACCCCGGCCGCGCAGATCCACCCGGTCGATCCGAACGCGCCGGCCCCGTCGACCTCCGGTTTGGCGATGGCGCTGGCGAAGGTGTCCAACAGTCCCGATCTCGGCGAGCTCACCGGTCAGGTCTCCGACCCGATCACCGGCACCGTGCTGTGGGAGAAGAATCCGGGCAAGCCGCTCATCCCGGCGTCGAACGCGAAGATCCTGACCGCTGCCGCCGCGCTCGTCGGCATGCCGCAGGACCGCCGCATCACGACGACGGTCGTCGCCGGAACCGACGGACAGGTCATCCTGCGCGGTGCAGGGGATCCGACGCTCTCGGCGCAGCCGGTCGGGGCCGCCACCTTCTTCACCAACGCCCCCCGGATCGCGGACCTCGTCGAGCAGTTGCGCACCGCGGGCGTGAAGCCGACGTCGGTCGCCGTTGACCTGTCGTTGTTCACCGGACCGTCGATGGAGCGCACCTGGGACCGCCGCGACATCGCGGGCGGCGACATCACGCCCATCAAGTCCCTCATCGTCGACGGCGGGCGGATCGACCCGCTCGACGAGTACTCGCCGCGCACGGCGAACCCGGGGATCGTCGCCGGCCAGGAGCTGGCCAAGGCACTCGGGGTGAAGGGGCCGGTCAAGCAGGTGCGCGCGTCCGAGGGCGCCAAGGTGCTCGCTTCGGTGAAATCCGCCCCGCTGGCCACCCGCGTCAACGACATGATGCGCTTCTCCGACAACGTGCTCGCCGAGACGCTGTCCATCGAACTCTCGCTGTCCGCCGGCGGTCCCGCGACGCTGGCTGCCGGGGCGGACGCGGTGGTCAAGACGCTGTCCGACAAGGGGTTCGACACCACCGGCGTCACGTTGCGCGACACCTCCGGTCTCTCCTACGCGAACCGGGTACCAGCGCGCGTCCTCGACGACATGATGGCCGGCATCGCCGGGCCGCGGTATCCGCAGCTGCGGGTGCTGCTCGACGGGCTGCCGGTCGCCAACGGCACCGGCACCCTCACTGAGCGGTTCAATCCGCGCAAGACTTCCGGGGCCGGCTGGGTGCGCGCCAAGACCGGGACGCTGACGGGGGTCAGTTCACTCACCGGGATCGTGCAGACCGTCGACGGTCGCGTGCTGGCGTTCGCGCTGATGTCCAATGGCACGGAGCCGGAGCAGGCCCGTCCGGCCCTCGACGCCGTCGTCGGCAAGATCCGCGATTGCGGGTGCCGGTGACCGGGAGCGAGGCGCAGCGGGCGAGCGCGCCGGATCTGAGCCCGGACGGGGACTCCGGCCCGGCGATCGACTGGGGCGTGGCCGCGGGTGTCGGCCGACGCCTGTCCCGGGGCGGTCCGGCGATGACCGAGTACACGCGGGAGCAGGTCTATGCCGAGCTCGCCGACGCCTCCGCCCGTGCCGAGGGCCCGGTCCGCGAGGTCACCGGGCTGGCCGACGGCCTGGCCGTCCCGGCGGCACGGGTCGTCGACCGGGGGCAGTGGATCGACGCGGCAGCCGACTCGATGAACTCGATGCTGACCGCGGCCGCACGGCACGACGCCGACGATGCCGCCGATCCGTCCGCCGACGGGGACGGCGGCGGTCTGTTGGCCACGCTCTCGGCGAAGGCGGGCGGGGTCCAGGCCGGGGGATTGCTGGCCTTCCTTTCCGGTGCGATCCTCGGCCAATACGACCCGTTCACCCCCGACCGGGCGACCGGCGCGGACGGGGTGCTGCTCCTGGTCGCGCCCAACATCGTCAACGTCGAGCGCAAGCTCAAGGCGGTGCCTTCGGACTTCCGGCTCTGGGTGTGTCTGCACGAAGTGACCCACCGGGTGCAGTTCTCGGCGAATCCGTGGTTGCGCGACTACATGGTCGAGAACCTCGCGACGCTGACCGCGGCGGGGGAGGAGAGCACCGCCGAGCTGGTCGGGCGCCTCGCGTCGGCGGTGCGCAGCGACAAGCCGCGCGAACCCGGCGTGCTCGGGGTGATGCAGCTGCTGCAGTCGCCCGAGCAATACGACGCCTTCACCAACCTGATGATGCTCGGCACTCTCCTGGAAGGGCACGCCGACCATGTCATGGACGCCGTCGGACCGGCCCACGTGCCGACGGTCGAGCGCATCCGCGCCGGATTCGACGCGCGCCGCACGGCACCGCGCAATCCGATTGCCCGGCTCATGCGCGCGCTCATCGGGATGGACGCCAAGATGGCCCAGTACATCCGCGGCAAGGCCTTCACCGACCACGTCGTCGGGGCGGTCGGCATGGCGCGTTTCAACACCGTTTGGGCCGGGCCGGAGACGCTGCCCCGGCCCGACGAGATCGACGAGCCGGACCGGTGGATCGCGCGCGTGCTCTGACCGCCGCGGTCGCCGCCTTCGCCGACCGGTATCTCGAGGGGCGGCGCAGTGTCTGCGTCGCGCTGTCGGGCGGCCCGGATTCGCTGGCGCTGACCGCCGCGGCGGTGTGCACGGACCTGAACGTGACCGCCCTGATCGTCGACCACGGTTTGCAGCCGCGGTCATCGGCCGTCGCCCGGGAGGCGGCCGATGCGGCGGAAGGGCTCGGAGCCGGCGCGATCGTGCTGCCCGTCACCGTCGGCACCGACGGCGGCATGGAGGCTGCCGCCCGCACGGCGCGGTACGCCGCCCTTGAGGAGGCGCGGGCCGGGCGACCGGTCCTGCTCGGGCACACCCTCGACGACCAGGCGGAGACGGTGCTGCTCGGCCTGGCCCGCGGATCGGGGCCCACGTCGCTCTCGGGGATGCGGCCGTGGCGGGCGCCCTGGGGCCGTCCGCTGCTGGCGCTGCGGCGCGCCGACACCGTGGCCGCGTGTGCGCAGTGGGGGCTGAGCCCGGTGGCCGACCCGCACAACACCGATCCGCGGTTCACGCGGGTGCGGGTGCGCACCGAGGTCCTCCCGCTCATGGACGAGGTTCTCGGCGGGGGCGTGCGGGAGGCGCTGGCGCGTACCGCCGACCTGCTGGCCGCCGACAACGAACTGCTCGACGAGCTGGCCGGCGAACTGGCCCGGACCTGTGTGGCCGGCGACGGGTTGGCGGTCGGGCCGCTGGAGCAGGCCCCGGCCGCGTTGCGCACCCGGGTGCTGCACCGGTGGCTGGGGGCGATTCGCGGCGCCGACGATGCCGAGTCGGCCCGGCCCCCTCGTGCCGGGCCGACCCAGCCGGTCGTCGCCGCTGTCGACGCCCTCGTCAGCGACTGGCGGGGTCAAGGGCCGGTCGCCGTCGGCGGCGACCAGAGTTCCCGCGTGGTCGTCGAGCGCGTCGACGGTGTCCTGCGGCTCGCGATTCAGCCGCGCGGCTGAGGGCGCAGCAGGTGCTGTCCGAACCAGGACAGTGCGCGTTCGTTGTCCACCTGGTGCGGGAACGAGTGGTCCATGCCCAGCCCGGGGACGGTGGCGGGCAGTTCGAAGACGAGGTGCCGCACCGGTGTGCCGCGCGCCCGCCACGAGCGGACCAGGCCGGCCTGGTCCGCGAACGGGACGACGTCGTCGTTTCGGGCCGAATGCACCAGGACGGGCGCCCGCGGGGCGACCCGCCCGAGGCGCTGCGCTGCCGCCCACCGGGCGAAACCGGGGATGGCGAGCAGCGCTTCGACGACCGGGCGGCCGTCTGCGGTCAGCCGCGACGGCGGCAGCAGGCCGTAGGCGGCGGCCGCATCGGGCAGGCACATGTGCGCGACGCGGCGCAAGAACTCGCGTCCGGCCGGGCTCAGCACCGCGTCGATCGGCCCGCGCAGTCCGGGCTCGGTCGCGATTGCGCTGTTGGCCGCCCAGCCGGCGGTGGGCAGGGCGATGACGCTGCGCGTGCGCAGCGCGGCCGCGACGTCGCGCGGGGGTGCCCCGCTGTAGACCGCGCGCAGCGGCAACGCGGGAGCGTAGGAGGGTTGCAACTCGGCCGCCGCGCCCGCGGCCGCACCGCCCTGGGAGTACCCCCAGAACCCCACCGCTCCCGTCGGTCCGGCGGCAGCGGCGCCCGCCCGGACGGCATCGATGACCGCGCGGCCCTGCTCCACCCGGTTCAGATAGGTGTGCGTTCCGCGTTGGCGCATGCCGAGGTAGTCGGGCACGACGACCGCGTAGCCGCGGGCGAGCAACAGTGCGACGCTGGACGCCTCGTAGCCCACCTGCCCGCCGGCGCCGGACACGGAAACCGGCGTCGTGAACGCGTAGGAGGGCGCACAGCGATCGCCCTGGCCATAGGTGCCGACGGCCATCCCGACCAACGGTCTGCGGCCCGGCCCGGGCCACGCTGACCGCGGAACGAACAGGCTCGCGGTCATGGTCCTGCGGCGCTCGTGCGAGTCGCGCGTGACGAGCGTGAGCAACCGGGCCGAGGCCATCGCGGTCAGGGGTGACGACAACGGCGCCGACCGGATGAGCGTCCCGGGAGCCGTGGGGGCCGCCGAGACCGCGGGGAGCGCGGCCGCGCTCAGCCCCGCCGCGCTCGCGACGGCTGCGGCGAATACGCGTACGCGAAAACGGTGGTTCACCGGCTGCCCTCGCGTTGCCGGTGCCGCGCGAGATCGAGATGAACGAACTCCTCGATGATCGACGAGACCCGGTCGGGGCGCTCCAGCATCGCGGCGTGTCCGCAGCCGAGTAACCACTCCTGGCGGACCGGGGCGAGCTTCTCGTTGAGGGTGCGGCCGGCCTCGCTGGACAGGATGGTGTTCTCGACGCCCCAGATCGTGCAGATCGGGGGCGTGGACGCCGGCAGCCCCTCGATGTCCAGGCGGGCCAGCGTGCCCAGGTCGTCGCCGATGGTCTCGCCGAGCGCGGCGAGCCCGCCCGGCCGGCGCATGCCGTCGATCAGTTGTCTCGCGGCGGGCAACCGGTCGGCCAGTGAGGGATCGGAGAACCATTGGCCCACGACCCGGCGGGCGGCGGGCCGCGGCGACCCGAAGCGCCGGACCGCGTTGCGCACCGGCCGCGGGATCCGCGCGGAGGGACCGACGAGCCATCCGTAGCCGCCGTGCCTCGCGGTCTGCTCGGTGAGCGGATTCATCAGCACCGCTCCGGCCGGGCGGTCGTCGGATCGGAGCAGGTGGGCGACGATGGCGCTGCCCAGGCAGTTGCCGACCAGTACCGGACCGTCCAGTCCGGCGTGGGTGAGGAAGGCCGCGAGCATGTCGCGGTAGCGCGCAACCGAATAGCCGGAGTCGGGCACGTCGGAGTCGCCGTATCCGAACAGGTCCAGGGCGTAGACCGGATGCTCCTCGCCGAAGTAGGCGATCTGCTCGGACCAGAGGTGCCGCGACGCGCCGGCGTTGTGCAGGAACACCAGCGGGGGCGCTTCGCCGGCATGCTCCTGAC
Source organism: Gordonia araii NBRC 100433 (assembly GCF_000241265.1). Classification (GTDB taxonomy): domain Bacteria; phylum Actinomycetota; class Actinomycetes; order Mycobacteriales; family Mycobacteriaceae; genus Gordonia; species Gordonia araii. The sequence continues at coordinate 15,730 of NZ_BAEE01000053.1, read as the reverse complement.
CCGCGGCGGTGTACGCGATGCGCATCCCGTCGAACTCGAAGTACTCGTCGGCCATGGCTTCCCCCTCGACTGGACCGCTGAGGCCCGTGAAACTTTTGAGAAACGATATCGTTTCTCTATTCAGAGTCAAGCCCGCTTCGGCGGTAATGTCAACGGCGTGACCGATGCCGACCCCGCCGATACCGGCGCCGCGCTCACCCCCGAACAGGTCCTCGCGATCATCAGCGGCAGCGAGAAGCGCGCGGCACTGCCGCGCCACCGGCACGGCCTCACGCCGGAACAGGTGGAAGAGTCGCAACGGTGGCGACTGATCGCCGCCACCGCGGAAGTCATTGCACGACAAGGCTTCGCGCAGACCTCGGTGGAGCAGATCGCCGCCGAAGCCGGTGTCTCGAAGAAGTCCTTCTACAAGTACTTCGCCGACAAAGAGGCCGCCTTCATCTCCGCCTACGACGCGATCGGACTGGTGGTCGCCCACATGTCGGCGGGCATACCTGCCGACCCGCGCGACATCGACGAGCTGCTGAGCCCGCTCATCTCCGGATATCTCACGACCCTGCAAGCCGCGCCGGCTTTCACGACCATGCTGCTGCTGCGGGCCCAGGGCGCGACCCTGGCGATCAACGAGCGACGGATCCAAGGCGTCGCGAGCTATGCCGCGGCCATCGGACAGATCCTGGAGCGCGGTCGCGAGCAGGGCATCGCGATCGCCGACGTCTCCGAAGCCGAGCTGATCGCGATGCTGGGCGGAATCAACGAACTGTGCATCCGTCAGGTCCATCGCCACGGCGTCGACGGACTCGACGAGATCGTCGAGCCGATCCACAGCTTCGCGCGCAGGGTCCTCGCGCCCTGACGCGCGACGGGCTGATTGGTCGGGCGCCCCGGGTCCGTGACAAGCTATGGACGTGAGCAGCCATCCCTATGGTGACGACATCGAAGCGGTCTTGATCACCGAAGAGCAGATCAAGCAGCGCACCGCCGAACTGGCCGAGTCGGTTGCCGACCGGTTCCGCGACGCCCCGGACGATCTCGTGCTCATCGGGGTTCTCAAGGGCGCGATTATGTTCATGACCGACTTCGCCCGGGCGCTGCCCATCCCGTCGCAGATGGAGTTCATGGCCGTGTCGAGCTACGGCTCGTCGACCTCCTCGTCGGGCGTCGTCCGCATCCTCAAGGACCTTGACCGCGACATCGCCGACCGGGACGTCCTCATCGTCGAAGACGTCATCGACTCCGGTCTCACGCTGTCGTGGCTGCTGAAGAACCTCGCCACCCGATCGCCGCGGTCGTTGAGCGTGTGCACCCTGCTGCGCAAACCGGACGCCGTCCGCGTCGAACTCGACGTCGCCGACGTCGGCTTCGACATCCCCAACGATTTCGTCGTCGGCTACGGCCTCGACTACGCCGAGCGCTACCGCGACCTGCCCTACATCGGCCGCCTCAAACGGTCGGTCTATCAGGCCTGACGGCACCGCCGGTCGATCCGGCGCCGATGACGCCACCGGTCGTCGCCAGGTAATCTGGTAGGAAATCTTCGATGGAAGGACGTTGGCGGCGCTGTGCGGCCCGCCGCACCACGCATGAACCGTAAGTCAGTCTTTCGCAACGTCGCGATCTTCGTCTTGATCCTGCTGGCCCTGTGGGGCTGGAGTTTCATGCGCGACAGTTCGCGCGAATATCACGCCGTCGACACCTCCGACGCCCTCACGCAGCTCAACGTGAAGAACGCCAAGTCGGTCGAGATCGACGATCGGGAACAGCAACTGCGGATCGTCCTCAAGAAGCCGATCCCGCTCAAGGAGAAGGACACTCGGAACCCGAAGTCCGAGACCTCCGACAAGATCAGCTCCAAGTACCCGGCACGGGGATCGGAGTTCGTCTTCGAGTCGGTGCGGCAGTCCGGTGCGAGCTACCAGACCAACGTGCGCCAGGACTCGGTCCTGATGCAGATGCTGGCGCTGCTCCTTCCCCTGCTGCTCCTGGTCGCCCTGTTCATCTTCATGATGAACCGGATGCAGGGCGGCGGTCGCGGCGGTGTGATGGGATTCGGCCGGTCGCGGGCCAAAGAGATCACCAAAGACATGCCCAAGACCACGTTCGCCGACGTTGCCGGTGCCGACGAGGCCGTCGAAGAGCTTTACGAGATCAAGGACTTCCTGCAGAACCCCGCGCGCTACGAGGCGCTCGGGGCCACCATCCCCAAGGGCGTGCTGCTCTACGGACCGCCCGGAACCGGCAAGACCCTGCTGGCCCGCGCGGTCGCCGGCGAGGCCGGGGTCCCGTTCTTCACCATCTCCGGCTCCGACTTCGTCGAGATGTTCGTCGGCGTCGGCGCGTCCCGCGTGCGCGACCTGTTCGAGCAGGCCAAGCAGAACAGCCCCTGCATCATCTTCGTCGACGAGATCGACGCCGTCGGCCGGCAGCGCGGCGCGGGCTTCGGCGGCGGGCACGACGAGCGGGAGCAGACGCTCAACCAGCTTCTCGTCGAGATGGACGGATTCGGCGACCGGTCGGGAATCATCCTGATCGCCGCCACCAACCGCCCCGACATTCTCGATCCGGCCCTGCTGCGCCCGGGCCGTTTCGACCGCCAGATCCCGGTCAGCAACCCCGACATGCGCGGTCGTGAGGCGATCCTGCAGGTGCACTCGAAGGGCAAGCCGCTGGCCCCCGACGTCGACCTGGGCGGTCTGGCCAAACGGACGCCCGGCATGTCCGGCGCCGACCTGGCCAACGTCATCAACGAGGCCGCGCTGCTCACCGCGCGCGAGAACCAGACGACGATTACCGCGGCGACGCTGGAGGAGGCGGTCGACCGCGTCATCGGCGGACCGCGCCGCAAGAGCCGCATCATCAGCGAACACGAGAAGAAGGTCGTGGCCTACCACGAAGGGGGCCACACCCTGGCCGCGTGGGCGATGCCGGATCTCGATCCGATCTACAAGGTCACCATCCTGGCCCGCGGCCGCACCGGCGGGCACGCGCTCGCCGTGCCGGAGCAGGACAAAGACCTGATGACGCGCTCGGAGATGATCGCCCGCCTGGTCATGGCGATGGGCGGTCGCGCGGCCGAGGAACTCGTCTTCCACGAGCCGACGACCGGCGCCTCCTCCGACATCGACCAGGCCACCAAGATCGCCCGGGCGATGGTCACCGAGTACGGCATGAGTTCCAAGCTCGGGGCGGTCCGCTACGGCCAGGAACAGGGCGACCCGTTCCTGGGCCGGTCCATGGGGTCGCAATCGGATTACTCCGACGAGGTCGCGGCACAGATCGACGAAGAGGTGCGGCGCCTGATCGAGGCCGCGCACAACGAGGCGTGGGCGATCCTCGCCGAGTACCGCGACACCCTCGACGTGCTGGCCAGCGAGCTGCTCGAGAAGGAGACGCTGACCCGCAAGGATCTCGAGGGAATCTTCTCCGGGGTGACCAAGCGCGAGCGCATCACCGATTTCAACGACTTCGGCGGGCGGACCCCGAGCGACAAGCCGCCGGTGAAGACTCCGGGCGAGTTGGCGATCGAGCGCGGCGAGCCGTGGCCGCCGGAACCCGAGCCGCAACCGCAACCCGAGCCGGTGGCCTATCCGCCGACCGGTTACCCCGCTCCCGGTGCCCACCAGGGCGCGGCGTACCCGCCCCCGCCCGGGACGTATCCGCCGGCTCCCGGCGCCTATCCGCCGGCCTACCCGGCCCCGGCGGGCAGCGCGTCGCCGCAGGGCGACTACGGCGCCCCGGCCGGATGGTCGGCACCGGGCTGGCCGCCGCCGCCGCACAATCCGGGCCGGCCGCAGGGCATCCCGGTGACCCCGCCCAACGGTCAAGTGCCGAACGGTCAGGGGCCGGCCCCGCAGGCACCGCAACCGGAGTCCGAGGGCGATGACCGCTGAGGATGCCGCGCGCCCCGCATCGACGCCCGGGCCCGCACGATTCGATCAAGCGCGCGCCGAGGCGGCGGTGCGCGAGTTGCTGATCGCCGTCGGCGAAGACCCGGACCGGGAGGGGCTGCGGCGCACGCCGACGCGGGTCGCCAATGCCTTTCACGAGGTGTTCGCCGGGCTCTACACCGATCCCGACGAGGTGCTTGAGACGACCTTCGACGAGAACCACGAGGAACTCGTCCTGGTCAAAGACATCCCGCTGTACTCCACGTGCGAGCACCATCTGGTCGCCTTCCACGGCGTGGCCCACGTCGGCTACATCCCCGGGTCCTCCGGGCGAGTCACCGGCCTGTCCAAGCTGGCCCGCGTCGTCGACCTGTACGCGAAGCGGCCGCAGGTCCAGGAGCGGTTGACCAGCCAGATCGCCGATGCCGTGATGAGCAAGCTCGACCCGCGCGGCGTCATCGTCGTGATCGAGGCCGAGCACCTGTGCATGGCGATGCGCGGCATCCGCAAGCCGGGGTCGAGCACCACCACCTCGGCCGTGCGCGGGATCTTCAAGACGAACGCGGTGTCGCGCAGCGAGGCCTTGCAGCTGATCGCCCGTTGACGAGATGGACGGAAACGGCGGCGTGAAGATCCTCGGCGTGGTCAACGTGACGGCCGATTCGTTCTCCGACGGCGGCCGGTTCCTCGACGTCGACGCCGCGGTCGCCCAGGCCCGCGCCCTGGCCGCCGACGGCGCCGACATCGTCGACGTCGGCGGTGAGTCGACCCGCCCGGGCGCGCACCGCGTCGAGGCGGCGGTCGAGGCGCAACGCGTCGTCCCGGTGATCTCGGCGCTGGCCGCCGACGGCATCGCCGTCTCGGTGGACACCATGCGCGCGGAGGTGGCGTCGGCGGCCATCGAGGCCGGTGCCGTCTACGTCAACGACGTTTCGGGCGGCCGCGCGGATCCGTCGATGGCGCGCGTGCTGGCCGACGCGGGCCTGCCGTGGATCCTGATGCATTGGCGACCGTTGACCGAGCGGGCCGGCGCCGGGCCGTACGGGCCCGAAGACTTCACCCACCGCGCCGGCCAAACCGGTGCGTATCGCGATGTCGTCGGCGAGGTCAGCGGCGAGTTGCTGGCCCAGGTCGACGCGGCCGTGACCGCCGGGGTGGACCCGGACCGGCTGATCCTCGACCCGGGACTGGGCTTCGCGAAGAGCGCCGAGCACAATTGGGATCTCCTGCGCGGCCTGCCGACGCTCGTCGGCCTCGGGTTTCCGGTTCTCGTCGGCGCGTCCCGCAAACGTTTTCTGGGCACGCTGCTCGCTCGCGACGGTGTCGACCGGTCGCCGGCCGGCCGCGAAGTCGCGACGGCAGCGGTATCGGCGCTGGCCGCCGCGGCCGGTGTGTGGGGCGTACGAGTGCACGATGCCGCGGCCAGCCGCGACGCGATCCGCGTCGCCCAGGCCTGGACCGGAGCCGACCGGACCGTTGAGACGAGGGGAGCAGCCGATGGCTGACCGGATCGAGTTGCGCGGGCTCACCGTCCGCGGAAACCACGGGGTCTTCGACCACGAACGACGTGACGGTCAGGACTTCGTCATCGACGTATCGGTCTGGCTCGACCTCTCGGTCGCCGCCGATTCCGACGACCTGGCCGACACCCTCGACTACGGCGAGCTAGCCCAGGTGGTCCACGACATCGTCGCCGGGCAGCCGTGCAATCTGATCGAGAAGGTCGGCTCCGACATCGCCGAGGCGGTGATGGCCGACGAGCGGCTCCACGCCGTCGAGGTCACCGTGCACAAGCCGTCGGCGCCGATCCCGCTGACCTTCGCCGACGTCGCGGTGGTGACGCGCCGCTCCCGCAAGACCATGCTCGCCCGGGGTCTCGGTTGACCGGCAGCGTGGCGGTGCTGTCGGCCGGATCGAATATCGGCGACCGGCTGGCGCATCTGGCCGGCGTCATCGACGGTTTCGTCTCGGCCGGCGACGAGATCCGGGCGGTGTCGCCGGTCTACGCGACCCCGCCGTGGGGCGGAGTCGAGCAGGACGACTTCTACAACATCACACTGATCGTCGCGGGGGACCGCGACGCCCTTTCCTGGCTGCGTCGCGGGGCCGAGCTGGAAACCGCCGCCGATCGCCGTCGCGACATCCGCTGGGGTCCGCGCACGCTCGACGTCGATGTCATCGCGGTCCGCGACACCGCCGGACATCCGGTGTTCAGCGCGACCGACGAGCTGACGCTGCCGCACCCCAGAGCACACGAGCGCGGCTTCGTCCTCATTCCGTGGCTGGCCGTCGACCCCGACGCGCGCCTCGACCTGCCCGACGGCGGCTCGGTCCCGGTCGCCGATCTGGTGGCCGGGCTGGACCCCGACGAGCGGGCGGCGATCTCGCGGCTCGACGTCGCCCTTCCAGTGAGCCGGTCGATCCGCACCGACGCGGGGGAGAAGCGGTGAACGCGGTCCCGCCGCCCGGCGGACACGGCGGACCCGACGGCCAGCTGGGGCCGACGCGGATCCGCGACCTGGCGCTTCTGGCGTTGGCGGCGGCCGTCCTGGCCTGGGTGTTCATCGCGTTCAACTTTCGCGACTTCCCGACGATCCGCTGGTACACCAGCGCCTTCCTGCTGGTGTTGGCGGCGCTCGAGGCGACGGCCGGGCTACTGGTGCGACGGCGCGTGGCCGAGAACGAGATCGGGCAGGCGCGCCAACAGCTGCACCCGGTGACGGTCGCGCGCCTGGTCGCGCTCGCCAAGGCCTCGGCGATCCTGGGTGCGATCGCGGCGGGCGGATGGGGTGCGATCACCGCCTACCTGTTCCACCTGGACGACGTGGCCAGCGCCGATGCCAGCAAGCCCGGTACCATCGTCGGAGTTATCGGGGGGATAGCACTTGTCGCAGCCGCACTCTGGCTCGAGCAAAGCTGCCGTGCCCCCGACGATCCGACCGAAGACGGCCAGGTGCCCAATCCCGACGCCGCTTGAGGCCCGGGCGTTAAATGTGACGCTCCGGTGTAGGTTGAGCCGTTTATCCACGATAGACAGGTAAGTTCACGACTATGGCGAGGAACAGTCGGTCTGCCGACGCGCGCACCGCTGCGCCGCAGCGCGGTGCGGGCCAGTGGCTACTCGGCCTGCTCATCGTGCTCGCGCTGGTTGCCAGCGCGATGATGATCTGGAGCGATCAGCTCTCCGTGCCCGCATCGATCGCGGTCATCTCGGCGCTGTGGGCGGCCGTGATCGGAGCAATCGGCGTCACCAGGTACCGCAGGCAGGCAGAGATCGCGGAATCGAAGAGCCGCGACATGAGGCTCGTGTACGAACTGCAGCTCGAGCGCGAGATCTCCGCCAGACGTCAATACGAGATGGACGTCGAGGCGCAGATCCGGCGCGAGGTCGCCGAAGAGGCGAGTCACGACCTCCAGGAGCTACAGGCCCAGGTCGCCGCTTTGCGAGCCAGCCTGGAAGCTCTGATCGGGCAACCGCTTCCCGAGGACCGCGTCGCGCTGCCCAACGAGCGCCTGCGCGAACTCGCGTCGTCGATGCCCACGTACGAGCCCGACGACAGCGTCCTGGCCGCGACCGACTTCGCGTCGACCGCGCCGCCGACGCCCGACGGCCGGCACTACCCGCCGCCGCCTCCGCAAGGCGGGCGCGACGACTGGACCGAGATCATCCCCGTCGTCGAGGACGAACCGGCGCCGGGTCTCGACGAGTACGCGGCCACGCACGACGAGTTCACGGCGGTCCAGGAACCGTCCGACCCGCCCACCGAATCGTGGGTCACGCCGTCGCGCGCCGCCGGTTTCGGCGCCGACGACCAGCAGGGCGCCCAGTTCGGTGCCCCGGAGCAACCGGCGCAGGCGTGGCCGTACCCGGCTCCCACCGCCGAGCAGCCCGATGCCGAACGCCGCGACCACATCGCAGGCGAACCGCACGACCCGTTCACCGACACCGGCGAGATGGAGTCGTACGCCGCCGAGCTGGAGTCGGAGGACGCCGAGACCGACGAGCCGGCCGAGGAGTCCGGCGGCGGTGGCCGGCGCCGGGCCGAGGGCCGCCGGGCCGAGGGCGGACAGCACGAACAGGGCATCTCGGCCGCCGAACTCCTCAACCAGCTGCGCCAAAGTCAGACGGGCGTCGATCCGCGCCGCGGGTGAAGCCGGTCACACGGCGTAGCCACTGCTCGCACAGCCGCACTATCCTCGAAACGTAAACGTCTGGTACCCGCCGTCGGTGGTGGGACTGGAACGACACTGGAGGATCCACGGTGACCGATTCACCGCTGTTGGGCGTTGCCGACCCGTCGGCTCCCGCGCGATTGGCCGTGGGCCTCGTTTCCGCCGGTCGCGTCGGAACCGCGCTGGCCCAGGCCCTGGAATCCGTCGGGCACATCGTCGGCGCCGTCGTCGCCCGATCCGCCCAGTCGCGCGAGCGGGTGGAGCAGCGGCTACCCGATTCCCTCATCTTCGACAATGCCGCCGATGTCGCGGCGCGCAGCGAACTGCTCATCCTCGCCGTCCCCGACGACGTGCTGCCCGCCGTCGTCGCCGAACTCGCCGACAGCGGCGCGGTCCGGCCGGGTTCGATCGTCGTGCACGTCGCCGGCGCGCACGGGGTCGGTGTTCTCGCCCCGCTGACTACGCGCGGCGCGCTCGGGCTGGCGCTGCATCCGGCGATGACCTTCGTCGGCGGCCCGGAAGACACCGAGCGGCTGCGATCGGCGTGTTTCGCGGTGACCGCGGCCGACGAGGTCGGACACACCGTCGGCGCGTCCCTCGTCTACGAGATCGGCGGCCAGCCGGTGCGCATCGCCGAAGCCGACCGAACGCTCTACCACGCGGCCCTGGCCCACGGCGCGAATCACCTCGTCGCCCTCGTCAGCGACGCGGTGACGCTGCTGCGCTCATCGATCGAGCGGGCCGATGCCGACGGCACGCAGTCGCCGCTGCGCGCCGCGCAGGAGATGCTGGCGCCGCTGGTGACGGCAGCGTTGGGCAATGTGCTGGAGCTGGGGCCGTCCGCGTTGACCGGCCCGGTGGCCCGCGGTGACGCCGACGCCGTCGCGGCTCATCTGGCCGCCCTGCGCGACTGGTCGTCGACGGCCCCGCCCGCCGACGCGCCCATCGTCGACTCCTACCTCGCCCAGGCCCGTCGGGCCGCCGCCCTCGTTGCCCGCTCGCCGGAGCTGGACCGGGTCCTCGGGGAGGCGTCATGACCGACTTGGCCACCGCTTTCGTGCCAGGCGAACTGACCGTGCACCGCGATCCCGCGACGATGAGCCGTGTGACGGCGGCGCTGCGCGGAACAGGCAAGCGCGTCGTTCTGGTGCCGACCATGGGCGCGTTGCACGAGGGGCACCTGACCCTCGTGCGGGAGGCCCGCAAGGCGGGCAACACCGTCGTCGTGGTGTCGATCTACGTCAATCCGCTGCAGTTCGGGGCCGGCGAGGATCTCGACGCCTATCCGCGGACGTTCGACGAGGACTGCGCGAAGCTGCGCGCCCTCGGCGTCGAGCTGGTGTTCGCGCCCACCGACGCCGGCATGTACCCCAACGGGCGCCGCACCACGATCCACCCCGGCCCGGCCGGTGAGATCCTCGAGGCGCAGTCGAGGCCGACGCACTTCATCGGCATGCTCACCGTCGTCGCGAAACTGCTGTCGATCGTGGCGCCGCACGCCGCGTACTTCGGCGAGAAGGACTATCAGCAGCTGGTGCTGATCCAGCAGATGGTCACCGACTTGAACGTGGGGGTCGAGATCGTCGGCGTCCCGACGGTCCGCGAGGCCGACGGGCTCGCGATGTCCTCGCGCAACCGCTACCTCGATCCGCGGCAGCGTGAGCTGGCGACGGCGCTGTCGGCGGCCCTGACCGCCGGCTCGCACGCCGCACCCGCCGGTGCCGAGGCCATCCTGACCGCCGCGCGCGGCGTGCTCGACGGGTGCCCGGAGATCGTCGTCGACTATCTGGAGCTGCGCGGCCGCGACCTCGGTCCGCCCCCGGAACGCGGGGACGGACGGTTGCTCGTGGCCGCGCGACTCGGCACGACCCGGCTCCTCGACAACGTCGGCGTCGCGATCGGGATCTCCCGCACCGACGACCCCGAACCCGTTCCGCTATCCGCCCAGCCCTCCCCAGACCGCTGACAAAGGAAATCCCATGTTCCGCACCATGATGAAGTCCAAGATCCACCGGGCGACGGTGACCCAGGCCGACCTGCACTACGTCGGCTCGGTGACCATCGACGCCGATCTCCTCGACGCCGCCGACCTCCTCGAAGGCGAGCAGGTCTGCATCGTCGACATCGACAACGGCAACCGCCTGGAGACCTACGTGATCGCCGGCGAGCGCGGCACCGGCGTTATCGGCATCAACGGGGCCGCCGCGCACCTCGTGCACCCCGGCGACCTGGTCATCATCATCGCCTACGGCGTGATGAGCCCGGAGGAGGTGCGCGACTACTCGCCGGCGGTGGTGTTCGTCGACGAGAACAACCGCGTGCTCACCGAGGGGACCGATCCCGCCGACGTCCCGGCCGGGTCCGGCCTCAAGGATCCCCGGGGCCGCAACGACCTGATCGCGTCGCTGGCCTGATGCTGCTCACCGCGGCCGTCGGCAACACCAATATCCACCTCGGGGTGTTCGCCGGAGCCGGCGACCACGCGACGCTGGTGCGCGACTGGCGCATCCACACCGACCCGTATCTGACCGCCGACGAGATCGAACTCCTGATCCGCGGGCTGCTCGGGTCGGACCTGGAGCAGGTGACCTCCGTTGCCGCGCTCTCGACCGTTCCGTCGCTGCTGCGGGAGCTGCGGGTGATGGTCGACAAGTACTTCGGCGCCGGCCCGCACGTGCTGCTGGAACCCGGCGTGCGGACCGGGGTGCCGCTGCTGGTGGACAACCCGAAAGAGGTGGGGACCGACCGCGTCGCCAACGCCGTCGCGGCCAGCGGCAACTTCGGCGGTTCGCCCTGCATCGTCGTGGCCTTCGGCACGGCCACCGTCGTCGACGCGGTCTCGGCCAAGGGTGAATTCCTGGGCGGCGCGATCGCGCCCGGCGTGAACCTGGCGGTCGACGCGCTGAGCGAGCACACCGTGACGGTGCGCCGGGTCGAACTGCGACCGCCGCGCAGCGTCGTCGGGAAGAACACCGTGGAAGCGCTGCAGTCGGGAATCTTGTTCGGCTTCGCCGGGCAGGTCGACGGTCTGGTCGACCGGATCCGCGACGAGGTGGACGGCTTCGACGGCGACGACGTGCGGGTCGTCGCGACGGGATATCTGGCGCCGCTGATGGTGAACGAATGCGAGACGATCACCGACCACCACAGCTACCTCACGCTCGACGGTCTGCGCCGCGTGTACGAGCGGGTCAAAGCGGGCAAGAGCCGTTGACGTTCGTCGTGAACCGGGTCGCCGATGGCTGAGGAGAGGCGGCGCACGCGCGCCAACGGTGAAGCGTCGCGGTCGCGGATACTGGATGCCGCCACCGAGATCGCCGGCGAACGAGGCTACGACGGCACGAGCATCGCGCTGGTGAGCAAGCGCTGCGGTTTGCCCGCCAGCTCGATCTACTGGCACTTCGCCAACAAGGATGACCTGATCGCAGCGGTGATCGACCGCAGTTTCGGCCGGTGGCTCGGCGCGTGGACGATTCCCGACGGAGGGTCGGTGCGTCAGCGGCTGATCGACGCGACGTTGCAGGTTGGGCGGGCGCAAGCGGAGGCACCCGATTTCCTGCGTCTCGGACTGATGCTCGCGTTGGAGCGTCGCCCGGTCGAAGCCCGGGCGCGCGAGGTCTTCCTCCGCGTGCGGGCCACGGCGCTCGACGCCGTGCGCGGCGCGCTGGCCGACAACTTCCCCGAGCTCGACGACCAGGCGCTGGACCACCTTGCCGTCTATGCGATGGCGGGCGCCGACGGGCTGTTCATAGCGCGCGAGATCAGTGACGGCGACGGATCTGATGTGCACGAACCTGATGCGCACGGAGTCGATATGCACTGGCTCTTCGAGCTCCACGCTCACGCGCTCGTAGCCCTGATAGAGCGCCTGCTGCCACCCCGGTAGACGCCGAGCGTGCCCAGATCCACGCCGAGCGTGCCCAGATCCACGCCGAGCGTGCCCAGATCCACGCCGACCGTGCCCAGTTGACGGCGTAAATCCCTGACCTTAATGTAGTAATCATTACAGGAATACACCGAGGGGAGCTGGAACGGTGCCAAACACGATTGTTCTGACGGGAGCCACACGCGGCATCGGAGAAGTCGCCCTGCGGCACCTTGTGGCCCAGACCGAGCCCGGTACACGTTTCGTTCTTCTCGCGCGTGACCCGGCGGGATCGGCTCTGGCGCAACAACTGCGCGCGCAGGGGGCCGGCGTCTTGTCGATTCCAGCAGACCTCTCGTCGATGTCCAGCGTGCTGGGTGCGGCACGTGCAGTCGCCGACGCCGTGGCGGCGGGTGATCTACCCCCACTGAGTGCGATCGTCGGGAACGCGGGAATTCAGCACGTCGACGACACCACCGAAACCGATGAGGGGCTGGAGGAGACGTTCGCCGTGAACGTGCTCGCGAACTACGTCCTCATCGAAGAGCTGCGGCCGCACCTACGACCGCGGTCTCGCATTGTCATCACGGTCAGCGACACGCATTTCGGCGATTTCAGGCACAACATGGGCATGGTCCCGGGGCCGGCATGGCCGGAGGACCCGGCGCGTCTGGCGTCGATCCGGACGTTCGACAGGCCTGAATCGGTGTCTGCGGGACGTACGGCCTACTCGACCAGCAAGCTCGCGGCCATCTACCTCGTTCACGAGTACGCGCGTCGGCTGCCGGAGGGAGTCGACATAGTCGGCTACAACCCTGGATTCGTGCCGGGAACCGGTCTTGCCCGCAACGCCGGAGCCCTCTCTCGGTTTGCGGTTCGCCGGATTCTGCCGCTGATGACTCTCACGCCGTTGGCCACCGGTCAGCGTGCGGCCGGAAAGCACCTCGCCGACGCGGTGCTCGGTCGGATCGACGTGCCGTCTGGCGGCTACATCGATCGCAATCGGGTGGTGCCGTCGTCGAGCGAATCCTACGACGAGAAGCGCGAACGGCAGCTTTGGGAGACGCTCGAACGCCTTACCGCGTAGGGGCGCATCGCGAACGACGTCAAGCGCGTGCCAGGGCCTTGTCCAGGGCGACGGCGAGCCACGCGATGCCCACGACGACGAGTACAACGATTCCGATCGCCGCCACATACGTAGTGAGCTGCAGGAACGTGGACGTCGTGTAGGGGACGAGCGTCTCGGTTGTCATCTTCTCGGTGAATGCCGCCAGCACACCGCCGAGCGGAGCGAGGATGAGCGTGAGGAGATTCTGCCGTCGAGCGACGAACCACGTGGTGAGCAGCGCCGTCACGAGAAGTCCGATCACCACGCGATAACGACCGGCCGTCAGAGTGATCGCGTTCATCGAGCTCGCGACGAACATTGCTAGGTACACGACGGCCAGGCAAGTCGTGGCGACGGAGCAGATGATCGTGGCGACACGACCGCGCAGGGTGGTGTTCGCGGCCGCGATCATCAGTAATGCGGTTGCGGCGAACGCCACGAACTGCACCGAACTTGCGACGATGTCCGTCACCTGGCGAGACGACGTCTGTGACAACGAAATCGCGACTCCTCGCGCAAGCATCGCGAGGAAGTAGAAGGTCGCCACGACGATGACACCCCACACGACGCCACGACTGGGCACGGGACCGGTCGGGAAGCACGATGTCGGCGTGGACTGCCACGGTGACATTGGTGCCGCTTGCGTCGGAGGCGGGACGAATTGATCGGGCGAGCCGGAACCGGGTTGTGCCATGGCGCAACCTTAGATCCAAAGGTGTGTGGCAGGCCCACCGGAAAGGACGAACCCCACACCGATCTGAATCGGTGCGGGGTTCGACTGGATCAGGGTGTCGGTCTCCCTTACGGGATGGTGATGACCTGTCCGACGTTGATCAGGTCCGGGTTCGCGATGCCGTTGGCCTTCGCGAGCTCCGGGTAGCGGTTGCCGTCGCCCAGGAAGCGCTCGGCGATGGCGAACAGGGTGTCGCCCGCGACGACCGTGTAGGTCTTCTTCGGGGCGGGAGCCGGCTCGTTGGAGACCGGAGCGGCGACCGGATTGTCGGTCACGGTCTTCGAGCTCCACTCGCCGTTGTCGCCGACGTAGAGGACCACGTTGCGGTCGTCCTGCAGGACCAGGCGCGCGCCGGCACCGGAGGTCTTGGTCGACCAGACGCCCTCGTCGGAACCGTTGTACAGGACGAAGTTGCCGTCCTCCTGGACAGTCGCGCGCACGACGCCCTTGCCGTTGGTCTTGGTCGACCACACGGCGGTGCCGCCATCGTTGAGCACCAGGTTGCCGTCGTCCTGCAGCGTCAGCGTGTATGCGCCGTTCGCCGAGGTCAGGGACTGGCCGGTGCCCAAACGGTCACCCGCGTTGAGAGTGTCACTCATGTAAATCCACCTTCAGATCGGTTGTACAGCCGTGCGTTGCACGATGCCCGATCCACCTTAGCCACGAACCCGTGCAGTCGGGTGAACCGGTAGTGAATTCACGTGGATTTTGCGCGCGGGAGCGCGAAAATGTTGAGTGCGAGCCTGGGGTCATGGCAGACTGGTTGTCGTGATCAAGCGTTGTCGGAAGTGTTGTCAGGGCTGAGCCGCCTCTTTGGCGCCGGCCCTGAGTTCCGTCCACCGACAAATCCGCTTCTGCTCGCCCTAACGGCTTGAGCGATCACCCCCGAAAGGTCTTCCGATGACCACCGCAACCATCTCTGCCACCGTCGTGACCGCTGCCGCGCCCGCGACCACCGTCCCGGCCGCGCCGATCCAGGCTCCTGCCGCGGGCACTCAGCTCTCGGTTCCGGCACGTGACTTCCGTGCCGCGCTGAACACCGGCCTGCGGGCCGTCGACATCCGCACCCAGTCGCGCCGCAACGCGACCGGCGCCATCCACGGCGCCCTCGCCCTCGAACCGCTCGCTGCTCTCGAGCGATTGACGCCCGGCTCCGGCGAGTCGCTCCGCGTCGCTACCGCCGACGCCCGGTGGCTGCTGATCTCCGACGACGGGGACGACGCCGAATGGCTGGCCTGGCACCTGCAGGCGCGCGGCGTGAGTGGTGCGGTCTTCCTCGCCGGCGGTCACGACGCGTTGCGCCGCCACCAGCTCAACGGCGAACTGGCCGACGACGAGCTGGCGATGATCTCCGAACACCAGCAATAGGGACCGGCCCGCGCCGACCGTGAGATTCTGGGCACGGTCGGTGAGATTCTGGGCACGGTGGGCGGAATCTAGGGCACGGTGGGCACGAAACTGGGCACGATCGGCGGGCGGAACGCGAACCCGCGCTGACACCGTAATGGCCGAGGATTTTGGCCAGCCGATACAGTTGGCACCCGTGAGTGACGCCAAGAATCCGGCCGCGCCGGACGCCGACGGGAGCGTGAGCGAGCGGGCCGAATCGACCAACGACCTGCCCGAGCAGCTGAGGATCCGGCGCGAGAAGCGTGAGCGGATCCTCGCCGACGGGCGTGACGCCTACCCGGTCGAGGTGGCGCGCACCCACACGCTCGCGCAGATCCGCGATGAGTACGGCCACCTGACGGCCGGCGCCGAAACCGGTGTCGATGCCGGGATCGCCGGGCGCATCATCTTCCTGCGCAACAAGGGCAAGCTCTGCTTCGCCACGCTGCAGGAGGGCAACGGTACCCAGCTGCAAGTCATGGTCAGTTTCAACGGGGTGGGCGAGGAGTCGCTGGCACGCTGGAAGGCCGACGTCGACCTCGGCGACATCGTCTTCGTCCACGGTCAGATCATCT
>NZ_BAEE01000054.1 GCF_000241265.1 Gordonia araii NBRC 100433 | reverse complement strand
GCTCGGCGGACAGGCTTGCGCCTGTACATATGTACATGTACGTTTGTACACATGAGCGTGAAGCAAGGCAGCACGAGGCCGAACAGCCCGCAGGTGCGCAACCCGGAGGACCGTCGTCAGCGGATCGTGGAAGCGGCGGCCGAGCTGTTGACCGAGGGCGGCGGCCGACTGACGCATCGGCTGGTCGCGCAGCGCGCGGACGTCCCCCTCGGGTCGACCACCTACTACTTCGCGACGCTCGACGACCTGGTCGAGCAGGCGTTGCAGCATCTCGCGGTCCAGACCGACGCCGAACTCGACGAGGTGGCCCAAGCGCTGGCCGACAGCGACGGGTCGCCGGAAGCGATCGCCGCCCTGATGCACGAACACCTGCAGGACGCCGACCGCGTCCGCACCGAGACGACGCTCTACGCCGCCGGCATCGAACGTCCGGAACTGCGCGAGATCAGCCGCCGCTGGTTCAAGGGCCTCGTCGCGGTCCTGTCCGAGTTCGTGGACACCGAAACCGCACAGCTCATGGCCGTCTTCGCCGACGGCGTGACGCTGCACGCCTCACTGCACGACGAGCCCATCGACCGCGCCGCGATCGAACGCGTAACCCGGCTGCTCCTCGCCGGCTCGTACGGCACCTCCCCCGACTCGACCGTCACCGAAACGGAGAAATCATGACCACGCTGTTGAAGACTCCCGCCACCAACCCCGACGGTTCCCTCGTCGAGCCGATGGCCCCGTGGCGACGCTGGGCCGCGCTCGCCGTGCTGTCCATCGCGCTGCTCACGGTCGTGATGGACCTGACCGTGCTGAACGTGGCGCTGCCCTGGATCGGGCAGGACCTGCGACCGTCGGCCACCGAGCAGCTGTGGATGGTCGATGCCTACTCCCTCGTGCTGGCCGGTTCGCTGATCTCGATGGCCGCGCTCGCCGACCGTGTCGGGCGGCGAGCGATGCTGATCGCCGGGTTCGCGGTGTTCGGCCTCGCCTCGCTGCTGGTGTTCTGGGCGTCGACGCCGACGATGGTCATCGCTCTCCGCGCGCTGCTGGGTCTCGGCGGCGCGATGATCATGCCCAGCACGCTGTCGATGCTGCGCGTCATCTTCACCGATACCCGCGAGCGCACCTTGGCCCTGGGCATCTGGGCCGCGGTCTCCGCGGCGGGCGCCGCGATCGGACCCATCGTCGCCGGGTTCCTGTTGGAGCAGTTCGACAACAACTGGCACGTGGCGTTCCTGGTGAACGTGCCGCCGATGGTGCTGGCCATCATCGCCGCGGTGCTGCTGCTGCCCGAGTCGCGGATCAGCAACGCTGGCGGCTGGGACTTCCTCGCGTCGCTGCTCGCCATCGCCGGCATGGTCGCGCTGGTCTGGTCGATCAAGGAATTCGGCAAGCACTTCGTCGCCGACGGCCTGGCCAACGCGCCGGCCTGGATCGCGCTCGCCGTCGCGGCGGCGCTGCTCGGCTGGTTCGCCCGCCGGTGCCTGACTCAGGACGAGCCGCTGCTCGACCTGCGGCTGTTCCTGCGTCCGCAGCTCACCGCCGGTGTGTTCGCCGCTTTGTTCTCGATGATCGCGATGGGTGGCGGCATTCTGGTACTCGCGCAGTGGCTCCAGCTCGTCGAGCAATACTCGCCGCTGCAGGCCGGCTTCCGCCTGCTGCCGTTCGCAGGCGGCGCGATCGTCACGTCGGTGCTCGCCCGCTGGCTCGTCGACCTCTTCGGCCCCCGGGTCGTCGTCGCCTTCGGTCTGTGGCTGCCCGCCATGGGGATGCTCCTGATGTGGTTGGCTCCCACGCCGCTGTCCTACCCGTGGGTCGCCGCCGCGATGGCGCTGCAGGGCGCGGGCGCGGGTTCGCTGGCCATAGCCTCGGCGATGATCATGTCGGGCAGTCCGCAGGAGAAGGCGGGCAACGCCGCCGCCCTGGAGGAAACCGCCTACGACCTCGGCAACGTGTTCGGCGTCGCGATCCTCGGCACGGTCGCCGCGGTGGTCTTCAGCTCACGCGTCGGCGATGCGGTGCCCGGGGCAGACGAATCCCTGGGTGCCGCGATGGAGATCGCCAAGTCGAGCGGATCGGCGGAACTCGCCGCGACCGCGGCATCCGGGTTCACCGACGCCGTCGTGCAGGTCGGGCTCTACGGAGCGATCCTCCTCGCCGCCGCCGGTCTGCTGGTCTACGTCCTGACGCCGAAACAGCTCGATATCGACGTCCAGCACTGATCGCCGCCTCTACCCTTGGGCGATGACGGGTAGGCGCGCGTTCGGAGTCGTCGTTGCGATACTGGCGCTGGTCGTCGTCGGCGCGTGCTCGCCGACGACGGCCTCGTCGCCGCCGATCTCGATCCCGCCGGCGTACACGCCGCTCGTCGTGAGCCAGCTCGGTGCGCCGACGTTCCCGTTCAAGGGGTCCGACGGCAAGTACCACATCGCCTACGACCTGCAACTGACGAATGCGGCGACGGTGCCCGCGACGATCGAACGGATCGACGTGGTCGACGAGCAGCGGCGCGACCGCGTTCTCGTGTCGCTGTCGGGCACGAGGCTGGTCGACCCGGCCTGCGAGTTCGGCGACTGCAACCGGCTCAGGAGACTGCCGTCGTCACCGGCGACGGCGACGGTCATCGGACCGCAGGAGTCGCGAGCGGTGCTCGTCGGCATCGAACTGGATTCGCTCGACGACGCGCCGCGCACCGTGCTGCACCGACTGCGCATCACCGGCGCCGCCAACCCGGGGGCGACCGCGCCGACCGCACTGGACTACCTGGCCGCGCCGGTCGACGTGTCCGCCGGCACACCCCGGGTCATCGGCGCACCGCTCACCGGCGCCAATTGGGTCGCGCTGAACGGCTGCTGCGGAATCGGCACGGCGCACATCTCGGCGCTCGCGCCGTTCAGCGGCAGTCTCGCCAACACGCAGCGCTTCGCGATCGACTGGATGCGCACCAACGACGACGGCGAGTTCGTCACCGGCGACCGCACGCGCAACGAGAGCTATGCCGGCTACGGCCAGGAGGTGCGCGCCGTGGCCGACGGCACGATCAGCTCCACCCTGGACGCGATGGAGCCCAATCTCCCCGGCGTCCTGCCTGCCAGCGACCCGCGACTGGCGAAGACGATCACCGTCGAGACGGTCGACGGCAACCACATCATCCAGGATCTCGGCGGCGGGGTGTGGGCGGCGTACGCGCATCTTCAGAAGGGTTCGCTGCTGGTCAAACCGGGCGACCGGGTCAAGGCGGGCCAGGTGATCGCCAAGTTGGGCAACACCGGGAACTCCAATGCGCCTCACCTGCACTTCCAGCTGATGAACGGTCCCAACCTCGTCGGCTCCGACGGCGTGCCGTACGTCATCCGCGAGTTCGGCTACGCCGGCTTCATCGCGCCGCGACGGATCCTCGCCATGGACGACTACGCCAGCGGCCGCTTCTTCGACGACCACCTCCCCGCCGCCCAGCCCCGGCGCGACGAGCTGCCGATGAACGCGGTGATCGTCGACTTCCCGGACTAGTACCGCGGGGCGTCTCACTCGGGGTTGGTGTAGGAGGCCAAGAATTCGGTGAGCATCTTCGCCGTGATGGGCCGCGGAAGAGCCTGGACGGCGGCGACGATCGCCGCCATGTCCAGCTCTCCGTCGGCGTCGTGCGGGTCGATGCCCGCGGCGACGAGGACGTCGGCGGTCACCGAGCTGGGCAGCGCCAGCAGGTCGCCGATCGAGGCGTCCCCGGAGTCCACGGCCGCGGCCAGGTCCGCCAGGGCCTGCGGCGGTTCGGCCGGCGCTTGTCCGCGGGTGCGGTCGGCGGCACCGATCAGCGCCGCCGACAGCTCGTCGACGACGGTCTCGGTCACGGGCGTCACGGTGAGATGGGTGGTGGCCGGCAAGACGGTCGAGTCGGCCTGGGTGAACGACGGCTGCAACTGGAGTTCGAACCCCGCGTCGCCGACCGCGCGGGCCCAGCGGTGCGGATCGATCGGCGACGCCGAGCTGTCGTCGGCCGCGACGGCGAACACCGGGCCGACGGGATCGCCGACGACGCGCAGTCCGTCGATTCCCTCGACTGTGCCGCGCAGCGCCGTCGTCGCGCGCGCGATGGCGGCGACGAGTGTGCGGAATCCATCGTCGCCGAGGTACTGGACGATGGCCCACGCCGCGGCCAGCCCGGCCGCCGAGCGCGAGCCGAGCAGCGTCGGGTTGACGACCGGATAGCCGGGCCAGTCGGTGGTGGCGAAGTACTGGGCGCGGTGCCGGTCGCGGTCGGCGTGCAGCAGGATCGAGGCGCCTTTGGGGCTGTATCCGTACTTGTGCAGATCCGCCGAGATGCTGCTGACGCCGGGGACGGCGAAATCCCACGGAGCCAGATCCTCGGGCCACCACGCCAGCGCGAAGCCGCCGAGACATGCGTCGACATGGAGCGCGATCTCCCGGTCGAGGGCCAGCCGGCCCAAGTCGCCGATCGGATCGGCGACGCCGGTCGGGTAGTTGGGCGCCGAGGCGACGATGAGGAACGTGTCGTCGCGCAGTGCGCCGGCCACCGCGTCGGCATCGACGGACGTCGAATCGGGATCGACCGGAACGCGGACGAGGTCGACGTCCAGAACGTGTGCGGCCTTCACGAAGGCCACGTGTGCCGTCGTGGGCAACACGACCGACCCGCGGCCGGTGCGCGAGACGCGGTCGCGTGCCGCCTTCACCGCCAGCAGACAACTCTCGGTGCCGCCCGACGTCACCGACCCGACCGCGCCGGGACCTTGGAAGGCGTTGCGCGCGAACGCGATTAGTTCGCGTTCCATGGTCGCGACCGAGGTGAAGACGGTCGGATCGAGACCGTTCACGGGTTGTACCTCGCGCGCGGCCGCTGCGGCGAGATCGTCGAGCGCGGCCAATCCCGAGTCGTACACGTAGGACAGGATCCGGCCGCCGTGCGTCGGGGCGTCAGCGGACCGCAGCTCGCGCAACCGCGCGAGGATCGCGTCGGCGTCTCCGGCGAGCGGTGACGACGGGGACTGGTCAGGACTCATCGGGGTCCTCCGGGTTCGGCTCGGCGTAGCGCCGCAGCAAGATCAGGCTGCCGACGACGAGCAGCGCGGGTATCGCGGCGAAGCCTACCGAGATGCCGATCAGCGCGGACTCGGGTTGGGCGGCGTGCTGCCCGTCGGTCGAGGAGACGAATCCGGTGGCCGCGAGCACGAGGAGGAACACGGCAGGGCCGACGGCCAGCGCCACCGTCTCCGCCGCCGTCCACAGACCGGACAGCGACCCGGCGGCCGGGCGTCCAATTCGGCGCGAATAGGCGTCGAGCACGTCGGGGAGCATCGCCAGCGGGAAGGTCTGCATGCCCGCGTAGCCGATGCCGGCCAGGCACACCGCCGCGTAGATCCAGGGCCCGTTCCACCAGACGGTGCCGACCAGGACCACCGCGGAGAGGGAGAACAGTGTCGCGGCCAGACGCAGCCCGGTGAGTTTCCCGCGACGCTCGCCGAACCGGTACCAGAGCGGCATCACCAGCAGCGCCGGCGCGACCAGGGACACGAACAACCACTGCAGGGCCGACGCGTCGCCCAGCACGTAGGTGGCCAGGTATTGCGCTCCGGCCAGCATGACCGCGCTGGCCAGCGCCTGGACCACGTAGACGGCGACGAGGACCTGGTAGCGGCGGTCGGTGCGGATCGCGGCGAACGCATCTCGGAAGGACGGGGCGGCCCCCTCCTCGACGACCGGCTGGTCGCCGGCCGGCACAACGGACCGGCGGGTCGTGCCGATGGTCGCGACCACCATTCCGGCGCTGATGACGAGGCCGGCCACGACGGCCATCACCAGATAGCCGCGTGCGCCGCCGACGGCGTCGCGGATCGCGGGTCCACCGGCGCCGAACAGGAGGATGGCGGCGGCGAGGACGGCGATCCGGGTGGCGACCAGGCGCGTCCGTTCGTCGTAGTCGGGGGTCAATTCGGCCGGCAATGCCACATACGGGACCTGGAACAGGCTGTAGGCGACCGCGGTCAAGGAAAAGGCGACGAGCACCCACAGCGCCGATACCCACCAGGCGGCGACCGGAGCGCAGAAAGTGAGGACGAACAGCGGTGCCAGCGCGATCGCGCCGACCAGCATGGCCGCGCGACGCGAACCGGTGCGTCGCAGGAGGCGGTCGCTGTGGGCGCCGATCAGCGGGTTGATCGCCACGTCGATGAGCTTCGGGATGAGGACGACACCGGCCGCGACGAGCGCGGGCACTGCCAGCGAATCGGTGAGGTAGTAGGCGAGCACCAGGCCGGGCAGCACGCCGAAGCCGCCCGTGCCGACGCTGCCGAGCGCATAGGTGCCGACGATCCCGCGGTCGAGGCGGCGGGCCGTGGTCACCGGTGGGCCTCGAGCCGTTCGAGGTAGCGGGCATAGGCCTCGGCCGCGGAGAACAGGTCGCGCACCAGCGTCGGTCCGTCGCGTCCGGCCTCGATCCGCAGACTCTCGACCCAGTCGGGGAGCAGACCGTAGTGCGCGGTGCCGTCGGTGTTCACGTCGAAGACCCGTTGGCCGGTGACCTGGCGGCCGACCCGCGTGCCGCCGTCGACGGAGGTGAACGGGTAGCGCACCGGGGAGTGGCGCGCCGACGGCCGCGGGTGGGCCTGCTTACCGAGGCCGTTCATGTCGGGCCCGAATCCGACGCCGAAGAAATGCCGCGGCGATCGCTGTGCGCGCAGCACGCGCCATGCGGAGAGGAAGTCCGGCGGCAGGTCCCCGTGCCGCCCGGTCTCGCCGTGCTCGGCCTCGGCCGGGGTGGCAAACAAGCCGACGAATCCGCCTGCGCGCAGGATGCGGCGGTAGTTCGACTTGTCCGTCCACGTGTGCGACGAGACCAGGCCCGGGTAGCGCCGCGCCTCGGCCAGGTCGAGGACGGCCGTCGCGGTCTTCACGCTGAGATGGTCGACGTCGATGGCCAGCCGCCGGGCGATCATCGCGTGCACCGTATAGGCCCCCAGCGGCGTGAGACCGCGGATGTTGCACCGGTCGCGCGCGTAGCCGACGACCGGGTTGTCGCGCTGGGCCGTTCGGCAGGGTTCGACCTGCCAGGGATGGCCGGTGGACAGCAACTGGCCGGCGTTGACCGCGACGCCGGTCGTGCCCTGGTCGAATCGGGTCCCGCCGAGGGCGTTGTCGAACTTGTGGGTGAGGATGATCTGCCGCACGCCCATCGCCCGCAGCTCGTCGAGGCCGCGGTCGATGTCGCCGCGGGTGCATTGCGCGCGGCCGCGGACCGTCCGGCACCCGAACGGCTCGGAGACCTCGACGCCGAGGGTCACCGCGAGCTTGCCGGCGGCGACGATCGAGCGCACCTGGGCGGCGTTCGTCGCGATCCGCAGGAACCCCTTGCCCGGACCGCCCGCCTGCGCGTCCACGTAGTCCTGCATGCGTTGCAGCATCCGGTGCTGGACACGGATCGACGCCATCTCGTCACAGGGCTGATCGCGCAGCGGATACCGCTCGCACAGCACCCGGTTCTGCACGTAGTAGTTGGTGGTCACGCGTAGTCCCGACCGCCAGGCGCGCTCGATCCAGCGGTAGTACGTCTGCTCGTGCGTCAGCGAGTCGTAGCGCGGCCACCCGGTGAACGTCGGCCAGCCGGCGGTGTCGTGCGGGCCCGGGCGGGAGAGCACGTGCTCGCTGACGGCCGGCCAACCGCCGGGCTCGTGGTCGGGGCAGTCGCGCAGGGCGACGGTGATGCCGAACGGGCTGTAGGGCGAGCCGCAGTGCAGTTTCCCGCCGAGGAACTGCGTCGCCATCAGGTGCGCGTGCGAGTCGACGAAGCCGCGCAGGTTCCCGTTCGCGTCGGTGCCGGTGAACGGCGCGGCCCCGGAGACGTTCAACCTCGCCTCGGGGAACGGCGCGCACCCCTGCGCGTCCCGCACCGTCACGACCGTGCTCGATCCCGCCGCCGAATGCCAGCGCGTCAGGTCGGCGTGCCGGGTCACGCGCCAGACCGACGATCGGCCGGGCTCGGCGGCGAGCCGTACCTTGCCGGGCGAGCCGGTGAGGAAGTGGCCGTCGCGATAGGCGAGGTAGGTGCCCAGTCCGGCGGCCTTCAGTCGGAACCGGCCCGGGGCGAGGCCGTCGAGGGTCACGCATCGCCCGATGCCCCCATCGCCCGCGAGGTCGAAGACCGCCGACGGGGAGGGGGTGGCGGTGGCGACACCGGTGGTCAGCAACGCGGTGGCGACGGCCACGGTCGGAATCATGGTGATCGCCCTGCGCATGCCGAGCAGTGTGCCAGCCGTCGCGACGCGGGGACGGTCTTTCCCTCACGCTGCGCCGAAACCTCGCGCAGCTATCCGGCTTCGGAAACCTCCGCTGGAATCTGCTCGTCGTCGATGATCACGGTGTGCCGTGCGCCGCGCAGCAAGTATCCGGCGGCGATCGCGGACACGGCGGTGACGACGATGGCCGCCCAGACGGCACCGCGCAAGCCGTCGACGAACACGTGTTGCACGGCGTCGAGAATCGGGCCGGAGACCGCCGCGGGGGCGCGGGCGGCGACTTCGACGCCCGCCATGACCGAGTCGCTCGCCGGGTCGGCGACGGTGCTCGGGAGACCGAGTGCGGAGAGCCGGTCGATCACGCCGGTCGTGTAGATGGACGTCAGGATCGACCCGAGGACCGCCACGCCGAGTACGCCGCCGATCTCTCGGGTGGTGTCGTTCACGGCGGCCCCGGCACCGGCCTGCTCGGGAGTCAGCGCATCCATGATCACCTGCGTGCACGGCCCGGAAACGAAGGCGAGACCCATCGCCATCAACGACATCGACCAGATGATCAGCGTCCAGTAGCCCGAGGTCGGAGTGGCCAGTTCGACGATGGCGAAGCCGGCTGACATGAGCAGGGCGCCGCTCATCGCGACCAGGCGCGGGCCGAAACGGTGGGACAGGATCATGGCGACGGGTGAGAACACCGCCATCACGAGCGCGAACGGCATGGTGCGAAGTCCCGCTTCGAGCGGGCTGTAGCCCTGGACCGCCTGGAAGTACTGGGTGATGAGGAAGATGAAGCCGAACAGCGCGAAGAACGCGACGCTGATCATGCCGGCCGCGGTGGCGAAATGCCGGTTGGCGAACAGCCGGACGTCGAGGATCGGGTTGTCGATGACGAGCTGGCGGCGGACGAAGAGACCGAGGACGGCGAGCGCGACGAGGATCCCGCCGATCGTCCGCATGCTGGTCCAGCCGAAATGCGGGCCCTCGATGACCGAGTACGTCAGCAGTCCGAGTCCGATGATCGACAGCGCGAGGCCGACCGTGTCGAACCGTGACACCGACTCGGGCCGCGTGCCCGGGACGACCAGCAGGATGGCGGTGAGCGTGGCCGCTCCGAACGGCAGGTTCACCCAGAACACCGACGACCACGAGTAGTGCTCCAGCAGCCAGCCGCCGAGCACCGGCCCGATCGCGACGGCGACGCCGGCCGTCGCCGCCCAGACGCCGACGGCGATGGCCCGCTGCTTGCCCTGGGGGAAGACCGCGGTGATGATCGCGAGCGTCGCGGGGAAGATCAGCGCGGCGAAGAGGCCGAGCCCGGCGCGGGCGGTGATGAGCTGCCCGAGGGTTTGCGAGACCGCGGCGAGCGCCGAGACGGCGGTGAAGCCGACGATGCCGGCGATCAGCATCCGGCGATGTCCGAAGCGATCGCCGAGGTAGCCGCCGGTGAGCAGCAGGCCGGCGAAGACCAGCGTGTAGGAGTCGACGATCCACTGCAGGCCGGAGATGCCGGCGTCCAGGTCGCGCGCCATGGTGGGCAGCGCGACGTTGACGATCGTGTTGTCGACCATCACCAAGAGTTCCGCGACGCACAGGGCCGCGAGAGTCCACCAACGAGTTCGCATGGGGGTGTCCTTCGATCGGAGGTATGTGGAACAGCGTACTACTACTATAGAACGATGTGCTACACAAGCAGAACACTGTGCCAGTAGACTTGTCAACCATGTCCTCTCGGAAACCTCGATCGCGCACGTCGGCCGCGGACATCCGCGATCAGCTGGTGGCCGCGGGAAGGCGGATCTTGGAGCGTGACGGCGAAGCGGGATTTACGGTGCGGGCCGTCGCGGCCGAGGCGGGTGTGGCGCCGATGGGCGTCTACAACCACTTCGACGGCAAGGATGGACTGCTCGACGCCGTGGTGACCGACGGCTTCGTCGACTTCGCGCGATCGATCAGCGCCACCGACGGCGACGCGGCGACGCGGCTGCTCAAGAGCGGGCGCGGATACCGGGAATTCGCTCATGCCAACCCGGTTCTCTATTCCAGGATGTTCTCGGCCGAGTGTCAGCCGGATGTCGACGCGGCGAGTGACGCCTTCGCGGTGTTGACCGAGATCATCCGCTACGGCCAGGTCGGCGGCCTTCTTCAGGCGGGAGACGCCGAGGTTCTGGCGATGCAGGTGTGGTCCTGTGTGCACGGCGCGGTGAGTCTGGAGATGGCCTCGGCGCAACCGCCGCATCTCGACGCCGCAGCCAACTACGACAACGTCCTCATGCTCATCGTCCACGGGCTGAGGCCGCCCGGGTGAGACCCGGCACCTGGTCGATCTGACCGTCGTGTCGAAAGGCAAATATTCATGCCTTATTCAAATCGCCGAAACAATGCGCTGGGACGCACATAACAATTCAATAACGTGTGATAATCCGAGTTTCCTAATGTCTTGTTCGGGATCATTAAGAGCGCATTTGAGCAGGGGTATTAGCCCGGCACCACCGGCGATTCATTGTGATCGCAAAGTTGACATTGTTATGCGCTGACCTAATAGTGGGTGCCTGGACTGGGGGTTCAAACCACGATCGAGGCAGAGGTATCCGTTGTTGACATTCTCGAGGATGCTCGCTCCCGCGCGTATCGCCGCGCTGGGGGTCACCGCGACAGCACTGGTAGCAGGCGCTTTGGGTGCGACACCCGGTCATGCGGTGCCGCGACCCGCCCCCGTTGCACCGGATCTCGCGGCGCTGCCCTCGCCGCTTCCCGACCGCTTCTACCGCACGCCGGCAAATCTGGACAGAAAGAAGAACGGTGACATTCTGGCCGTGCGCGGTCGTCCGAATCCTCCCGGATTCTTCGACGTGCGCACCTATCAGGTGAAGTTCCGCAGCAGCGATTCGCAGGGCAAGCCGATTGCCGCCGTCACGACGGTATTGGTGCCCACTCGACGCTCCCCGAATGGTCCGCTCCTCTCGTTCCAGCACGTCGTCAACGCGACCGGGCTGCAGTGCGCACCGTCGCAGGCGCTGTGGACCGAGGATCCCAACCTCACGATCCGCGAGGCGCCCGGCCTCAACGCCGCCCTGCAACGCGGCTGGACCATCGCCGTGCCCGACCACCTCGGTCCGCGCAGCGCGTACGGCGCCGCGAAGCTCGGCGGACAGATCACACTCGACGGCATCATCGCGGTCAAGAAGTTCAAGCCCGCCAGTGCCGCACACAGCCGGGTCGGAATGGCCGGATACTCGGGCGGCGGCATGGCCACCGCATGGGCGGCCGCGCTGCAGCCCACCTACGCCAAGGACCTCAAGATCGCCGGCGCCGCATACGGCGGTGTGCCGATGAACCTCATCAAGATGGCCGAGGGGCTGGGCTATTCCAACCCGCACCCCGCGTTCGGCCTGGCCTTCGCCGCGGCTATCGGCATGTCGCGCGAGTACCCGCAGGCCATCCCGATGCGTCAGTACCTGTCGCCGGTCGGCAAGCAGATGTTCCGCGAGCTGCGCAATGCGTGCACCAACGACATCCTCCGCGTCGGTGCCGGCCACAGTGCGAAGCAGGTGGCGATCGGTGGTCGCCAGATCTTCAACGACCGCACCGCCCGCAGCAAGGTCGAGGAGAACAGCCTGTCGCTGTACCGGGGCATCCCCAAGACGCCGGTCTTCGAGTGGCACAGCCCGACCGACGTGCTGATCCCGGTGTCGTCGATCGACTACACCAATCGCCGGTACTGCCGGGCCGGGGTTCGCGTGCAGACGCTGCATACGCCTTCCCCGGACCACATGAGCGCCGCGGTGATCGGTCTGCTGCCCGCCTTCAACTACCTGCAGGACCGGTTCGACGGACGGCCGGCGCCGAGCAACTGCTAGCGCGACACCCCCGTCTGGCTGGTCAGCGGCCGCCGACCAGCCCGCCGGCTCCCGCGCGTTGCACCGCGTTGATGAACGCTCGCGCGTCCCGGTTCTTCGCGTAGCCCTTCACCGCGTCGTAGAGGGCCTGCTGGAACTGGGTGTCCATGAGTTCGCCGTGGGTGATCGACAGCAGCACGGCGTCGTTCCACAGCGCTGCCGACGCGCCGCGCTGATACGGCGACAGCGTCGCGGTGTCCACGTCGCGTCGCACCGGTACCGATCCCTTGACCTTGGTGAACGCGAGCATGGTCGCCGGGTCGGCGACGGTCGCCAGGAACTTCAGTCCGTTGACACCGTTGCGCGCCTGTTTGGCGGCGACGAAGGTGTCGACGATCGCGAGGTAGTTGCCCTCGGTGCCGGGGAACGGCGCGTAGCCGAACTGCTGCCCGTCGACCGCGCCGTTGGCCGCGAGCTCTCCGTAGACCGAGTCGTTCATGCTCAGGTACGCGCAGTCGCCGCGGGCGAGTTTGGCGACGGCGTCGTTCCACCTGTCCTTCTCGGCGCCGGGATCGGCGTGCGCGACGTATTGGCCGAACAGGTCGAGCGCCTTGGTGACGTCGGAGCCGCCCCAGTCGAAGCGGTCGTCGGCGATTCGCTTCCAGCCGTCGGCGCCCACGACACCCAGCAGGGTGTTCTCGAATAGTTCGACGAGCGCGAAGGTGTCGGCCGAGCCCAGGCAGAGCGGTGTCTTCCCGGACGCCTTGACCTTGGCCAGGTCGGCTGCGAGTGCCTGCTGGCTGTACCCCGGACCGGGAACCGGGACGCCGGCCCCGGACAGCACCTCGCGGTTGAACCAGAGGTTGTTGCCGCGATGCGAACCGGTGGGCATCGCCCAGGGCTTTCCGTCGCGCATGACCGAATCGCGGATCGCGGCGGGCAACTCGTTGGCGATCCTGGTCTCGGTGAAGACCGAATCGACGTCGACGATCCGGCGGGCCGACGCCCACCCGTCGACGGCGGAACCGGTGAGGCTCTGCCAGACGTCGGGCGGGTTGTTCGCGGCCAGCCGCTCGGCAAGGGCGACCTGGGCGTTGCCGCCGCCTCCGCCGACCACCGCGGCATTGATGACCCTGACCCCCGGATGCTGTCGCTCGAAGGCATCGGCGAGCACCTGGAACGCTGGGCGCTCCGACTCCGACGACCACCACGACAGCACTTCGAGCTTGTCGGTCGGGTCCGAATAGTTGCCGCTGCCCGCACAGCCAGCGAGGAGCGCCGCGCCGGCGATCACGACCAGTCCGTTGCGGAGCTTCACGCCACCGCCTCCTTCTTCGCGTCGAGCGGTTGGGGCGAGCGCAGGTCGTAGACCGCATAGGCGGCGACGACCAGGAAGCAACAGGCCGGGACGACGAAGGACACCGCCGCACTCGTACTGTCGAGAATCCGGCCCTGGATCAACGGCACGATCGCGCCGCCGACGATCGCCATCACCAGACCGGCCGCGCCGAACTTCGTCGCCGGGCCGAGGCCCTGCAGGGCGACGCCGTAGATGGTGGGAAACATCAACGACAGGCAGAACGAGATGCCGACGACGGCGGCGACCCCGAGTGCGTTGGGCGAGACGACGGCGAACAGCGCCAATCCGACGGCCGCGACGGCGAGGACGGCCATCACCTTGGTCGCGCGCACCCGGCCGATCACCCATGTCATCACGAACCGGCCGATGAGGAAGACGATGAGGCTGATCTGCAGGAAGTAGGCGCCCATCTTGAGCGAACCGTCCAGCGACTGCTGGACGTACTGAATGATGAACGTCCACGTACAGACCTGGCCGGCGATGTTGAAGAACTGCGCGACGACGCCGAACACGTACCGCTTGTTGCTGAACAAGATCTTGGGGATGCTCTGCCCGGCGAGGTCGCCCTCGGGGAACTCCTCGACGATCTTCGGTGCGCGGTTGACGGCGATGCTCACCGCGATGGCGATCAGCAGAAAACCGAGACCGAGATACGGTCCCATGACCGCGCTGAGCTGCCCCGCGCGCACCGCGCGGGCCTCGGTCTCGTTCAGGCTCGCGCGGTTCACCGGCTCGCTGAGTTTGGGCATGATCAGCAGCGCGGCCAGCAGGACCCCGATGTTGGTGCCGACCGGGTTGAACGCCTGCGCGAAGTTCAGGCGCCGCGTCGCCGTTTCTGCGGGGCCCAGCGAGAGCACGTACGGGTTGGCGGAGGTCTCCAGGATCGAACACCCGGCCGCGATCAGGAACAGTGCGACGAGGAAGGCGCCGAACGTCATGATCTGGGCGGCCGGATAGAAGGCGAAGGACCCGACCGCCGCCAGCCCGAGCCCGGAGAGCAGCCCGGCTTTGTAGCCGGAGCGCTCGTTGATGAACGCCGCGGGCAGCGCCAGGAGGAAGTACGCGCCGAAGTAGGCGAACTGCACGAGCGACGCCTGGAACGTGCTCATGTCGAAGATCTGCTTGAAGCCCGCCACCATCGGCGTGGTGAGGTCCGCCGCGATGCCCCACGCGGTGAAGCACAGGATCAGCGCGACGAACAACACCCACTGCTTCTCGCCGACGAGGCGGGGCTTGGCCACCGGCAGCCCCGCCGACAACGGCTCCGTTGTAATCTGCGTCACATTGGGCACGTGACGGTTTAGGAGCCATCACCAAGGCGGTTCCGCTGGAGTTCGTGCCGGTCCGGAGAGCGGTCTACGGATCGAGGTCTCGGCGACGAGCGGATGGTCCGTTCCGGCCCTCGTTCGGCCGGCGGCGCCTACGCTCGCAGGATATGAAGAATGAGAACACGTTCTACCTGCCGATCCCGGTCGCGGTGTGGGGCACGGGCAACGTCGGCAGGGCCGCGATCCGGGCGGTCGACGCACATCCGGGACTGCGGCTGGCGGCCGTCATCGTGTCGGATGAGGCGAAGTCCGGTCGTGACGCCGGAGACCTCGCCGACGTAGGCCGGGACCTCGGCGTCGCGGCCACTACCGATGTTGAGGCCGCTCTCGGCGCACTCGGCGGGGCAGGGGCAGTGGCCTATGCCGCGTCGGGCGAATTGCGGCCCGACGAGGCGGTGCTCGACATCAGCCGAACCCTCGCGGCGGGGGCCGTCGTCGTCACCCCGTCGGTCTACGCGCTGTACGACCACCGCAACGCGCCGCCCGAGGTGCGCGACCCCGTCGAGCGGGCCTGTCGCGACGGCCGATCGGCGCTCTTCGTCAGCGGGATCGACCCGGGGTGGGGCAACGATCTGCTGCCCGCACTGGTCAGCGGCCTCGGAGCCGAGGTCGAGCAGGTGCGGTGCCAGGAGATCTTCGACTACTCGACCTATGACGCCGAGGATTCCGTGCGCTACATCGTCGGCATGGGCCAGCCGATGGACTACGAGCCGCCGATGGTCGCCTCGGGAGTTCCGTCGATGGTGTGGGGCGGCCAGGTGCGGCTGATCGCCCGCGCGCTCGGCGTCGACGTCGACGAACTGCGCGAGATCGTCGACCGCCAGCCGCTGCCGGACACGGTGACGACGGCCCTCGGCGAGTTCGGCGCGGGAACGCAGGGCGCCCTGCGCTTCGAAGTGCAGGGCATCGTCGCGGGCGAGCCGAAGATCGTCGTCGAGCACGTCACCCGCATCACCGGGGACGTCGCCCCCGACTGGCCGCTGCCGCCCGATGGCGGTGAGGGCGCCCACCGGGTCATCATCGAGGGCCGCCCGCGAATCGAGATCAACGTCGAGGCCACCGACGAGGGCGGGAACCGCTCGGCCGGCGGCAACGCGACCGCGGCGAACCGGTTGGTCAACGCCATCCCGTGGCTGCGGTCGGCGGCGCCGGGAATCTACGACGGCCTCGACGTCCCCCTTGTGCCGAGCGTCTATCTGCGGGGCGCGGGCGAGCCAACCGAAAGGAGCTGAGGATGTTTCTGGAAATCCCCGACGGCAAGGACCCGATCACCTACGTGTGGGGCGAGATGGTGCCGGGCATCGGGCCGGCCGCCGCGGCGGCGGCGACCAGCGTCTACGAGCACAGCACGCTGGGTCTGCGGGAATTCGAGGCGGCCCGCCTGCGGATCGCGCAGATCAACGGCTGCCTCTTCTGTCAGGACTGGCGCACCGAACGCGACGGCAGCAAGGTCGAGGAAGGGTTCGACGAACAAGTGCGGGAGTGGCGGACCAGCCCGGCGCTCGACGACCGGGCACGGCTCGCCGCCGAGTACGCCGAGCGCTACGCGACCGACCATCACGGCATCGATGACGAGTTCTGGACGCGGATGCGCGAGCAGTTCAGCGACCGGGAGATCGTCGAACTATCGATGTGTCTCGGTTCGTGGCTGGCCTTCGGCCGCCTGAACCGCGTCCTCGGGCTGGACGCCGTCTGCGTGCTGCCCAGTCACGTATCGGGTGCCTGAGCGCGGTTATCGCGCGACGCGCACCCACTTCACACCGGTCGCGCCGGTGGACGTGCAGCGCACCTTCTGGCCGGCGCCGGTGTAGCGGATCTTGCCGATCTCGGAGGCCGAGCACGCGGCGCCGACGCGCGGCGTGCTGGCGTCGGCCTGGGCGGCGAGGCCGGAAACGGCTCCCGCCGCGATTGCTACCGACACGATCAGGGTCCGCAGTTTCATGCCCGAAATCGTAGTGGGGCGGATGACCCACAACAACCGCGGGGTCATCCGCTCGTCCTACTGCCGGTCGGCCGATTCGAAGGTCGGTTGTTCCCCCTGCTGTGGGTCGCGGTTGGTGAGTCGCTGAGCGTAGGCGACGCCCAGCGCCAGCAGCAGGATGCCGGCGATCAGGAAGGCGATCACGCGGAGGAAGCCGTCGAGCGCGGCGAGGTCGAAGAGGAACAGTTTCGCGACGGCGGCGGCGATGAGTGCCAGTCCCGCACCGGTCGCCACCGTGCTCGTCGTACCCGAGAGGCGCCGGGCCCACAGCAGCGCGGCGGCGGCCGTTGCGAACCAGATGACGGTCGCGGCGGTGTGGCCGGCCCGGAATCCGTGGACCGATCCGTCGGTGGCCAGGGCCGCGGTCGCGATGCAGAGCTGGGTGACCAGCCACAGGCCGACGAGGCTGCCGGCGATCCAGATCCGTTCGGCGATGACTCCGCCCGCGCCCGCCGCCTCCTCGTTCGACCGGTCGGTGCGGAACTCGCGCGCCCAAGCCCAGGTCAGCAGTGTGATGGCGGCCAGGCCGAGAAGCACCCCGATCAGGATCGTCATCCGGTCGTGCGGGGAGAAGTGCGGCGCCGGGATGAGGAGTTGTTCGAGACTGTGGTCGCCCACCAGCGCGAGCAATCCGATCGCCGTCAGCGCCGCGCCGATGGTCAGCAACGCCCGGCGCAGGTCGCCGGCGACCGACGCGGCGGCGATGACCACGATCGCGACGCCGAACGTGCCGGCGGCCACGGCGTTGAAGTCGAGGGCGAACAGGGTCGCGAACGTCAGCAGTACCGATGCCGATGTCGCCCAGATCGCGCGAGTGCTCAACGGTGCGAGCGGGCGTTTCGCGGTCACGAAGGCGGCCACGGTGAACAGGGCTGCGCCGATGGCCGGGACGATCGAGACGAGCGGCATCGGGAAGGCGGCCGCGGATCCGAGCATCGGCACGGCCGCGGCGGCCGAGGTCAGTGTGACCAGTTCTTTCTGGGTACTGGACGGGATGAGCAGCAGCGCCGAAGCGATGGCCAGGGCGACGCTGAGCGCGAGTGCGCCGGCGAGGAACCAGTCGGGGATGGGGTGGAGCACGGTGCCGGCCAGCAGCGGAATGGTCGCCGCCGCCGTGTTGACGACGAACAGTGCGGTCCAATCGCGGCTGATTTGCAGCCACAGCGTGGCGGCGGCGTAGACGAGCATGAACCCGATCAGCGTCTCGTCCACGCCTCCGGAAACGATCGGCGCGAAGATCAGCAGGGGAACGGACACCATCAGACCGAGCGCCTGGCTGTTCCAGCGATGCGCGAACCAGAGGCCGCCGCCGGCGATGACGGCGCCCAGCAGCAGGGCTGGGACGGCCGGTAGCCAGCGGTAGATCGTCGCCGCCGCGAGCACGTCGAACAGCGCGGTGGCGATACCGGTGGCAACGAGGGCGATCGCCCCCGACCGCTTGTCCTCGCGCCGGCCGACGAAGGCTCCGGCGCCGACGAGAGTGAGCGCCAGCAAGGCGCCGCCGACGATCCGGATTTCAGGACGGAGCAGCCCCGCCTGAGCGGCGAGGATCAGCAGTAGGACGACGCCGATGAGGGTCACGCCAACGCCGACGGCGGCCAGGACGCGGCCGATCA
>NZ_BAEE01000055.1 GCF_000241265.1 Gordonia araii NBRC 100433 | reverse complement strand
AGCGCACGTTGGCAACTGGGCGCCTCGCCGCGGATCTTGAGCACCGACGGCTGCGTCTGACCCACGGCCGGAACCTCGCCGAGCCGGCGGTCGGGCGGGTCGACGGGGTTGATCGTCGTCCGGCCGTACGGGCCGATCGCGTCCGGGAGGCCGGAGTCGTTGAGCAGCGAGCGGAAACGGTCGGGCACACCGTTGAGCCACGCCGGTGCGACGTCGCCGACGGCGGTGATCACGCGCGAATCCTCGACGGCGTCGGCGGCCGCCGACAACGATGAGTCGCGGATCGGACTGGCGAGCAGCCAAGCCGCGGCGAGCACGGCGACAGCCTGCAGGATGAGCCCGACGGCGCTGTCGAGTAGTCGTAGCGGGGTGGCGCGCAGGCGCTCGCGCATCGACCGGCCGACGACCATCCCGGCGATCTCGCCCACGATGACCAGCACCACGAGGATCGCGATGCCGACGATCAGCCGGGTCCGCGCGTCGTCGATGCCGGAAATGACCCGCGGGGCGATGAGGATCCCCGCCACCGCGCCGATGACGAGCCCGGCGAAGGACATCGCCGAAGCCAGGGCTCCCTGGCGGAAACCGGAGATCCCGGCGATCACGACGATCGCCACGATCACGATGTCGATCACGAGACCGGCCGTCACGGGCGCTCACCGAAATCGTCGGGGTCCGGCGAGAACGGCAGATCGAGCGGAAGCCCGTGATCCTGCCCGGACTTCGCCGCGGCGATCGCGTCGTCGAGCGGCCGCACGTCGTCGGTGTCCCACGCGACGTCCCAGCCGGAGGCGGCGCTGATCGCGGCCAGCAGGCCGCCGGTGAATCCCCACACCAGCAAGCCGTCGACCATGAACGCCGGGCCCTGGTAGACGCGCCCGCCCATGAAGTTGCGGCGCACCTGGAATCGGTTGGCGGGGTCGAGAAGCTCCCGCATCCGAATCCGGGCGACGCGGGCCGTTTCGCCTTCGTCGACGACGCGGACCTCGCTCGGCCGCTCCCAGTAGCCGAGGACCGGCACGACCTCGAACGGGCTGGGCAGTGTCGAGAACGACGGCAGGTTGGCCAGCACCCGGACGCCGTCGGGGTCCAGGCCCGTCTCCTCCTGCGCCTCGCGCAGGGCGGTGTGCACCGGATACGGCTCACCGTCATCGTGAGCCCCCCCGGGAAAGGCGACCTGGCCGCTGTGCTGGCGCAGGGTGGTGGCCCGTTCCAGCAGGAGGACATCGGCATCGTCGGGCAGTCCGCCGGGCGCGGTCGGATCGGCGTCGAAACTTCCGGCGAACAAGATGAGCACGGCCGCGGCCCGCCGGTTGCGGGCGGTGGCGACCATGCGCGCCAGCCGGGCGCGGTCGCCGCCGCGGTTGTTGACGATGGTGGTCAAGCGGTCGACGTCTTCGGTGAGGGCGTGCAGCCACGGTGGGATGGACGCGATGTCGACCAGCGGCCCGGTCGGATGGCCGGTCGGCAGCGGGCGGCCGCTCACGCCTCGACCCCCAGGTACTTGCGGGTGTCGGCGGCGAGATCGTCCGGACTCTCATACAGCCGCACCGGCGCGGCGGCGACGGTCCCGTCCGGGCGCACGAAGAAGGTCGACGGCAGGACCTGCCGCGCCTTCAGCGCTCGCGCCAATGCGCCCGTCTGGTCCAGCACGGTCGGCAGCCGCACGTCGATCTCGGTCAGCAACGCCAGCGCCAGGTAGGCGTCGGCACCCTGCCGGTCGTGGGCGGCGAGCACCGTCACCCGGTCGCCGGCGCGCCGCGCGAACTCCTGCAGCACGGGCAGCTCGCGACGGCACGGCCCGCACCACGTCGCCCACAGGTTGATCACCATCGGGCGCCCCGCCGTCGACGGCCCCAGATCGACCGGCCGGCCGTCGGCGAGGCAGGTGACCACGACGCCGGTGAGAACCGAGTTCGGCCCGACCGGACCGTGCGGGGCGGGGCACGGCGCCAGGGCCGCCTTCGTGCGCGCGGCAGCGAGTTCGGCCGGGTCGACCTGCGACGACGGTAGTGGACGAGGCGGAGCGCTCGGGTCCGACACCGGATCGGTGCCCGGCGTGTTGCGCGGCCAGATCGCCACCACCATCGCGACGACGAGCACGCCGAACACGACGGTCCAGCGGAACACCGGAGAGACCAGCGCCTCGCGCGTGGAGTCCTTCATCCCGCCGACCCGCTCACGGCCTCACCCATGCCGGCCAGCTCGAGCAGGTGCGGGGTCTCTGGCCCCTTGACCAGCTTGGCGGCCGCCTCCTTCTCCGTCGGCCCCTCGCCGTACGACGGGCAGTCACGCGCTACGACGCACACGCCGCAGGCCGGCTTGCGGGAGTGGCACACCCGTCGGCCGTGGAAGATGACGCGGTGCGAGTAGTCGGTCCATTCCCGGCGCGGGATCAGCTCGGCGATCGCCGTCTCCACCTTCACCGGGTCGGTTTCCCCGGTCAGGCCCCATCGCCGCACGAGTCGCCCGAAGTGCGTGTCGACGGTCAGGCCGGGGACGCCGAAAGCGTTGCCCAGCACGACGTTCGCCGTCTTGCGCCCGAAACCCGGGAGGGTCACCAGTTCCTTCAACGTGCCGGGGACCTCGCCGTCGAATCGTTCCACGAGTGCTTGTCCCAGGCCGATGAGCGAATTCGCCTTGTTGCGGTAGAAGCCGGTGGGCCGGATGAGTTCCTCGAGCTCTTCGCGGTTCGCGCCCGCGTAGTCCTCGGCGGTGCGGTACCGCGCGAAGAGAGCCGGAGTCGTCTGGTTGACCCGCACGTCGGTGCACTGCGCCGAGAGGATGGTCGCTACCGATAGTTCCAGCGGGTTTGTGAAGTCCAGCTCGCAGTAGACGTGGGGAAAGGCCCTGATCAGATCGCGGTTGATCCGCCGCGCACGGCGCACCAGCGCCAGATGCGTCTCGGGCTTTCCTGCCTTGCTCACCAATCCAGATTAGGCGATGCGCCCTCGACTCGACCGTCAGCCGCCCCTCGGTAACGATGCTGTGAAGACCATGGGCATTTGGTGGTTGATCGCTGGGAGTTGTTGTTTACTGATCGGCATGCACGGACTGGCGGCGCTCCTCTTCCCCTTGGTTTTGATGCTCTTCGCGCTGGGTATCGAGAAGCTGGAGGAGCGGGCGATGAGGGGTTCGGGCGCCGTTGCCCCGGAGCAGGTCGACACGTTGCTGATCGGGAAAGCCCCCGCCAAGTCTGAGCCGGCTGAAGTCGCCGACGTCGCCGTCCTGCCGGCCACCGGCCACAGCACGATGAACGGCGCGCGGCGGGCCAGCTAGAAACCCGCCAGGTCAAACGTGACCCATCCAACATTTCCGCTCGACTTTCCAGTAGCCTGTCCTGGTGTGACGGGTCGACCCAGGCCTGTCCCCGATTTTTGTTTGACGCGATAAGAGAGGTTCACTGTGGACGACGTACTCGCCAGGGCCGGCATTTTTCAGGGTGTCGAGCCCAGCGCGGTAGCGGCGCTGAGCCAGCAGCTTCAGCCGGTTGAGTTCCCGCGCGGCCATGTGATCTTCCACGAGGGCGAGCCGGGCGACCGTCTCTACATCATCCAGGCCGGCAAGGTGAAGCTCGGCCGCCGCTCCCCCGACGGTCGCGAGAACCTCTTGACGATCATGGGACCGTCGGACATGTTCGGCGAGCTCTCCATCTTCGACCCGGGGCCCCGCACCTCGTCGGCGACGACCGTGACCGAGGTGAAAGCGGTCTCGATGGACCGCGAGGCCCTCAAGTCGTGGATCAAGGACCGCCCGGAGATCGCCGAGCAACTGCTGCGCGTGCTGGCCCGCCGCCTGCGCCGCACCAACAACAACCTCGCCGACCTCATCTTCACCGACGTGCCCGGCCGCGTGGCCAAGCAGCTGCTGCAGCTCGCGCAACGCTTCGGCACGCAGGAGAACGGTGCGCTGCGCGTGACGCACGACCTCACTCAGGAAGAGATCGCGCAACTCGTCGGCGCATCCCGTGAAACGGTGAACAAGGCGCTCGCCGACTTCGCCCAGCGCGGGTGGCTGCGGCTGGAGGGCAAGAGCGTCCTCATCGCCGATTCCGAGCGTCTCGCCCGCCGCGCGCGCTGACGCGCGGCCGGCCGGATCATTCCTCGCGCAGGTACTCCAGCTGCGCCTTGACCGACATGCGCGCGGCCGGCCACAGCTTCTTGTCGACGTCGGAGTACACCCTCCGCACGATCTTCATCGGCTTGGCCTCACCGGGCGCGACGCCCATCGAATCCAGCGCGGCACGGATCTGATCGATCCGCTCTTCCCGGTGCTGCTTGTAGAACCGGGCCACCGGGATGAGATCCGGATGGTCCGGTCCGTGCCCGGGCAGCAGCACCGTCGCCGACTCCATCGGCCCGCTGCCCTCGACGATGAGCCGGTTCACCGAGTTGAGGTAGTCGCGCAGTCCCCCGTCGCGCGGATCCAGCACGGTCGTTCCCGATCCCAGGATCGTGTCGCCGGTGATCATGGCGCGCTGGCCGTCGCACTCGACGAGGAAACTCATCGAGTCCCCGGTGTGCCCGGGGGTGGCCAGCACGGTGATCCGCAATCCGGCGGCCTTGATGACTTCCCGGTCGACGAGCGGTTTCGCGTCCCGGCACAGGTTCTCCCGGCGCGCCCGCACCGGCGCCCCGGTCCGCTTGTGCAGCGCGCCGATCGCGCCGGTGTGGTCGTAGTGGCGGTGGGTGATCAGCGTCAGGACGACGTTGCCGCATTTCACGAGCTTCTTGACGTGCTTCTTGTGTTTGCGCGGCCCGGGGTCGACGATCACGCAGTCCGGGTGTCCTGGCGCGCGCAGCACCCAGGTGTTGGTGCCATCCAGTTCCATGGTGCCCGGGTTGTCGCAGAGCAGCACCGACGCGAACGGCGTGACTTCGCGCAGTTCGCCGTACGCCGGGTGCGTCAGCGGTTCGGACGTCGATGTCGCCGAGTCGGCGGTCACGGCTGGACCTCGACGATCAGCTCGACCTCCACCGGCGCACCGAGCGGAAGCTCGTTGACCCCGACGGCGGAGCGGGCGTGCTTGCCCGCGTCGCCGAAGATCTCCCCGAGCAGCTCCGACGCGCCGTTGACGACGGCGGGCTGGCCGGAGAAGCCGTCCGCCGAGGCGACGAAACCGACGACCTTGACCACGCGCACGATCGCATCGAGGCCGACCAGGTCGTCGACGGCCGCCAGCGCGTTGAGAGCGGCCTGCCGGGCGGCGGCTTTCGCCTCGTCGGGCGCAACGATGCCTTCGGCTCCCTCGGAGACCTTCCCGCGGACCGTCAGCTCGCCGTCGACCATCGGCAGCTGTCCGGCGGTGTAGACGAGGTTGCCCGTGCGCACCGCCGGTTGGTAGGCCGCCAGCGGCGGAACCACGGGCGGCAGGGTCACACCGAGTTCGGACAGTCGCGCGGACCAGGATGCGTGGGCTGCCACGGCGTCAGTCCTTGATCCGCTTGAGGTAGGCGACGTGCTGCTCGCCGGTCGGCCCGGGCAGGACGCTGACCAACTCCCAACCGTCAGAACCCCATTGGTCGAGGATCTGCTTGGTCGCATGGGTCAGCAGCGGAACCGTCGCGTACTCCCACGCCGGTCGGGAAACAGAAGATGACTCGCTCATAGAGTCCAGCGTATCCGCCTTCGTCAACATCGCTAGGCTTTACCTCGTGGTCACCAAGGACGTTAGCGACACGCGCACCGATGCCGCCCACACGTGGCCTCCGGCAGCGAAGCGAGCACGGCTCCATTTCGTGTCCGGCAAGGGCGGTACCGGGAAGACGACGGTCGCGGGGGCGCTGGCGCTGGCGCTGGCGCAGGACGGCAAGAAAGTACTCCTCGTCGAATGCGAAGAGCGGCAAGGCATTGCGCAGCTGTTCGACCGTCCCCCGCTGCCGCCGACCGATGACCTGGTCGCGACCGTGGAGGGCGGTGAGGTCTACGGCCTCGCGATCAACATCGAGTTCGCGCTGCTGGAGTACCTCGACATGTTCTACAACCTCGGGTTCGCCGGGCGTGCCATGAAGCGCATCGGCGCCATCGAGTTCGTCACCACGGTGGCCCCCGGCCTGCGCGACGTGATTCTGACCGGCAAGATCAAAGAGCGCATCATCGCGACGGAGAAGAACGGCAAGCTGATCTACGACGCCGTCGTCGTCGACGCGCCGCCGACCGGCCGGATCGGCAACTTCCTCGACGTCACCCAGGCCATGGCCGATCTGACCAAGACCGGCCCGATTCGCAATCAGAGCGACGGCGTGACCAAACTGCTGCACTCGCCGGACACCGCCGTGCATCTCGTGACGCTGCTGGAAGCCATGCCCATCCAGGAGACGATCGAGGCCGTCGACGAACTGCGCGGCAAGGACCTGCGCGTCGGCGCGATCTTCGTCAACCGGGTGGTGCCCGCGTTGCTGCCCGACGCCGAGATCGACGAGATCGCCGAAGGCACGATCGACGCCGCGCGCATCAAGGCCCGGCTCGCCGACGCCGGCATCGACCTCGACCAGGACGAGCTGGCCGGCCTGCTGACCGAAGCGATCGAGCACGCGATCCGCTACCAGGCGCAGCAGGTCGCCTCCGGCCAGCTCGACACCGTGGAGAGTTCGGAGGGCTCGCCCGTCGCGACGGTCGAACTCCCCAACCTCGACAGCCACGACGTCTCGACCGTGTACGAGTTGGCGCAGGTGCTGCGGAAGGCGGGGGTCTGACGATGACCGAAGTGCTGAAGATGGGTGAGATCCTGCGCTCGCCGTCGACCAAGGTCGTGATCTGCTGTGGGGCCGGCGGCGTCGGGAAGACGACGA
This sequence comes from Gordonia araii NBRC 100433, assembly GCF_000241265.1. Lineage (GTDB taxonomy): Bacteria > Actinomycetota > Actinomycetes > Mycobacteriales > Mycobacteriaceae > Gordonia > Gordonia araii. Next base: position 2,763 of record NZ_BAEE01000055.1, on the reverse strand, counting down.
CCGCCGCCGCGATGGCGCTCTACGCCGCCGAGCACGGTCGCAAGGTCGCGGTCCTCACGATCGATCCGGCCAAGCGGCTCGCCCAATCCCTCGGCGTCGACTCGCTGACCAACGAGCCGCAGCCGGTGCCGTTGACCAACGGAGACGGGAAGAAGCTACGCGGCGGCGGCACCCTCGACGCGATGATGCTCGACATGCGCCGGACCTTCGACGAAATGGTGATCGAGCACTCCACCCCAGAACGGGCCGAGGCCATCATGGCCAACAGCTTCTACCAAACCGTCGCCTCCTCCTTCTCCGGCACGCAGGAATACATGGCCATGGAGAAGCTCGGCAAACTCCTCGAGGAGGACCGCTGGGATCTCATCATCGTCGACACTCCCCCGTCGCGGAACGCCCTGGATTTCCTGGATGCACCACAACGGCTGGGCTCCTTCCTCTCGGGGCGGTTGAGCAAGGTGCTGATCGGCGGCGGGCGTGGCGTCGGACGCGTGGTGACCGGCGCGGTCGGATTGGCGATGAAGGGCGTCTCGACGGTCATCGGCGGTGAGGTGCTGCGCGACGTCGCGACGTTCGTGCAGTCGCTGGACTCGATGTTCGGCGGATTCCAGGAGCGCGCCGCGCGCACCTACGATCTGCTCAACCAGCCGGGAACGCAGTTCGCGGTCGTCGCGGCACCGGAGCCGGACGCGCTGCGCGAAGCGGCGTTCTTCGTCGACCGGCTGTCGACCGAGAAGATGCCGTTGGCGGGGCTGATCGTCAATCGGACGCACCCGAACCTGACGACGATTTCCGAGGCGACAGCGGTCTCGACCGCGGAGAAGATGGACGACGAACTCACGCGCGGCGTTCTCGAAGTCCACGCGCTGCGCGCGGCCACCGGCCGGCGGGAGCTGGATCTGCTCGGACGATTCACGACGGTGCACCCCAAGGTGCCGATCGTCGGCGTCCCGTCGCTGCCGTTCGAGGTGGCGGACGCGAAGGCGCTGCGCGCGGTGGCCGAGCAGATCACCGCTCGCGGCTAACCGGCGCTCGTTGGCGCCGGCCGCCGGGTCTTGCGTAGTTGCTGTTAACCGACGTCGGCGCGCTGGCGGCGACGCTGGGCCTCGAAGAAGGCGGCCCACGAGGTGACTTCGGGATGCTGACGCAGAAGCGCACGGCGCTGACGCTCGGTCATGCCGCCCCAGACGCCGAACTCGACGCGGTTGTCGAGCGCGTCGGCCCCGCATTCGAGCTGGACCGGGCAGTGGCGACAGATGGTTGCGGCCTTGCGCTGAGCTGCACCGCGGACAAAGAGCTGGTCCGGATCCTCCGCTCGACATTTCGCTTGCGACACCCATGCCTGTCGCGCTTCGGATTCCCCAGTAGTCAGTGTCGTTGGCGTCATTACCAGCCCCTGTCTGCCTCGATATACCAAATGCCCATACCGTCGCCCGGGCCACATCACGCCCGGGGTGTTGCGTGGGTCACACCCGATGTCAAATCTATGTAGCAGTTCCCTTAGAAAGCAAGACCTCGTCGGAGAAACTGGGACATTCGTGCTAACTGCCAGCAAACGCCCCAGTTCACTGGCATATCCGACAGTGCGGACATAGGTAACGAGACGGTCACGGCCGCCCCGAAGCCGGAATCAGGGCCGGATCGACGGGGTTCGCGGCGGGTATAACCCCCTTCTTAGGAATCCCCCGTATCCTCTTTGCTGTGCCGTTGAACACCTCCGCTCGACTCTCCGCGACGACCAAACGCAAGCTCGGACAGCTTGCGGGCGCCATCTTCGTGTCCGGAGTTCTCGTCGCCGGCCTGCTCTTCCCCGTCGCGGGAGGCCTCGGCGTCGCCTCGAACCGGGCGGCGGCCGCCGTGGAGAACGTGTCGTCGGAACTCCTCAACGGCACGGTCCCCGAGGTGACGACGATGACCGACGTGACCGGTCGTCCCATCGCGCTGCTTTTCGACCAATACCGGTTCCAGGTCGGATTCAACGACATCAACCCGGACATGATCCGCGCGATCGTGTCCATCGAGGACCGTCGCTTCTTCGACCACGACGGGGTCGACTGGAAGGGCACGATCCGCGCCGCGCTGAAGAACTCGTCCACCGGCGAGGTCCAGCAGGGTGCGTCGACGCTCGACCAGCAGTACATCAAGAACTACCAACTCTTCGTCCTGGCCCGCACCGAGGCCGAGAAGCAGGCGGCGACCGAGACCACTCCGGCCCGCAAACTCCGCGAGGTGCGGATGGCGCTGACCATGGAGCAGACGCTGACCGAGCAGGCGCGCCGCGAGCGCGGCCTCGGCCCCACCGAGGCCAAGCAGGAAGCCAAGAAGCAGATCATCACGCGGTACTTGAACACCGTTCCGTTCGGCAACAACGCGTTCGGCATCGAAACCGCGGCCCAGACCTACTTCGGGGTGCCGGCCAAGGATCTGCGCGTCGAGCAGGCCGCCTTGCTGGCCGGCATGGTGCAATCCAGTTCGGCGCTCAACCCCTACACCAACCCGCAGGGGGCGCTGGATCGGCGCAACCTCGTCCTTGACACGATGATCGCCAACTTCCCCGACCGTCGCGAGGAGTTGGAGAACGCCAAGAAACTCCCCCTGGGCACGCTGCCGCAGCCGCGAGTGGCACAGCAGGGCTGCATCTCGGCCAAGAACAACGGCTTCCTCTGCGACTACGCGTTGAAGTTCCTCGCCGAGAACGGACTGTCCCGGTCGACGGTGATGCGCGGTGGCTACACGATTCGGACCACCCTGGATCCGGCCGTT